>JAMPAF010000019.1 GCA_023667345.1 Clostridiales bacterium | reverse complement strand
TTGGAAGAGCCGCAGTTCTTGTTGGACTGCTTGTTCTGCTTGTTTTCCGTGTTAGCCTTCTTCATATCTTCTCCTTTCCGTAAGGAACGTTAAGCGCAACAAAACCCTGACTTGACTTGCACAGAGGGCATACGGTCCATGCCTCTTTGGAGGTGTGCATATGCCCGCACTCTTTGCAGACGTACAAAATCGGACTTTCGTTTTTGTAGAGATTGCCGCTTTCCATAGCCTCGTGGAGATAGTTAAAAATCTGTTCGTGATGCTTTTCCACGGTAGCTGTCAGATTGAAAAGAGCCGCAATATCCGCAAAACCTTCTTCATTTGCTATCCTTGCAAATTCGGGATAAATTCTCTCGTGTTCGTTTCTTTCGTCCTCTTTTGCAAGCCTCAGCATTTCAACGAGGTCGCCCGTGTGAAAGGGATAACCCGCGTTCAAAACGATGTTGTCGAGTTTGCCGCCGCGCTTTGTAAGTTCTTCGAAAAAGCGCCGTGCGTGAACGGTTTCGTTCTTCGCAAGCGATTTGATTTCATCCGCCAAAGCAATATACCCTTGCGCGGTCGCTTCCCTTGCAATGAGCTGATAGCGCATTCCCGCCTGACTTTCGCCCGCAAAACTGCGTGCTAAATTCAAATAAGTCTGAGTTTCGTCAAAATTCATAACCTTCCTCCGTGCAATTATCTTGCGCAAGGCTTTCAAAGGTTATACATTTCGCCGTCTGGCAGATTTTAGTCGGCGATTATTTAAGATATTCGTTGAAAAACGCCGTAAGTTTGTCGAACGGTATCGCGTTCTTGCCGCCACCGTCGTATAAATCGGTGTGCACGGCGTCGGGGATAATGAGCAGCTCCTTGTTGCCCGCATAGGGGTTGTCCTTTACCATAGCGGCGTACGCGTCGCGGCTGAAATATAAAGAGTGCGCCTTGTCGCCGTGCATAACGAGAACGGCGCTTCTTATCTCGTTGCTGTATCTGAGTATGGGCTGGTTCATAAACGACATACAGCCGATAACGTTCCAGCCGCCGTTGGAATTTAAGGAACGCTTGTGGTAGCCGCGCTCCGTCTTGTAGTAGTCGTAGTAGTCCTTTACGAAGAAGGGCGCGTCCGCGGGGAGAGGGTCGACTACTCCGCCGCCGAGCTTATATGCGCCGCTTTTTAAGTCGGCAATTCTCTGCGCGTTCAACGCCTTTTTCTTTTCGTATCTCGCCTCTTCGGAGTTTTCCGAATCGAAATATCCGTTGGCGTTCACCCTCGTCATATCGTACATTGTCGAGGCGACGGTTGCCTTAATGCGCGTATCCAGCGCCGCCGCGTTGAGCGCAAGCCCGCCCCAGCCGCAAATGCCTATAATTCCTATTTTTTCGGGGTCGACGTTGTCTTGAACGGATAAAAAGTCGACCGCCGCCTGAAAGTCCTCGGTGTTGATGTCGGGGGAAGCCATATAGCGGGGCTCGCCGCCGCTCTCGCCCGTGAACGAGGGGTCGAACGCGACCGTGAGGAAACCGCGCTCCGCCATAGTTTGGGCGTACAGCCCCGAGCACTGCTCCTTTACCGCGCCGAAGGGTCCGCACACGGCTATTGCCGCAAGTTTTTCGCCTGCGTCTTTCGGCTCGTATAAATCCGCCGCAAGAGTTATGCCGTAGCGGTTTGAAAAGATAACCTTTCTGTGGTTTACCCTGTCGCTCTTTTTAAAAGTTTTATCCCATTCGCCCGTGAGTTGTAAGTCTTTCATAGATAAATTCTCCTTAGTTTTCAATTTTCGCCCTTTTCCTCGCTTTCGGGAAGTTGCTTTTCGGGTTCTATTTTTATAAAATATCCGTATTTTTTACGGAAACACATAAATAAAGTGAACGTGACGACGAGCGCGGTGAGCTCCGCAAACACGTTCGACGCCCACACGCCGTCAAG
Source organism: Clostridiales bacterium (assembly GCA_023667345.1). Lineage (GTDB taxonomy): Bacteria > Bacillota > Clostridia > Christensenellales > Borkfalkiaceae > Coproplasma. The sequence continues at coordinate 29,887 of JAMPAF010000019.1, read as the reverse complement.
ACCCCACAAAAGGGGCAGGCACATAACGCAGACCACCTGAAAGAGCAGGGTGCGCAAAAAGGAAATGATTGCCGAAATCAGCCCGTTATTGAGCGCGGTGAAGAACGCCGAGCCGAAAATATTGAAGCCCATAACGGCGAAAATGCACGCGAAGATATAAAACCCGCGCCTTGTCATTGCAAAGAGGGTTGCGTTATTCCGCACGAAAACGTAAGCTAAGGGGTAGTTGAGCGACATCGACAGCGCGACCATTATCGCCGAGCTCACCGCAATCATAATTAGGCTCTTTTTTAAAACGTTGTTAAGTTCGCCCTTGTTGCCCGCGCCGAAGTTATAGCCTATTATGGGAGTAACGCCCACAGAATAGCCGATAAAAATTGAGCAGAAAATAAAGCTTACGTACATTATAACGCCGTACGCCGCAACGCCGTCGCTGCCCGCAAAGCTCATAAGCTGATAGTTGTATAAAATGTTTACGACGGAGAGGGAGAGCTGGGTCATCATTTCGGACGAGCCGTTCGCGCACGTCTTTAAAAAGGGCATAATTTTAATGAGCGGTTTACAAAGGTACAATAAGCCCTTGCGGTTGAACGTAAAATATAAAACGGGGACGATACCGCCCACGGCTTGCCCCAAGACGGTTGCAAGAGCCGCGCCCAAAAGCCCGAGTTTGAACCCCGCGATAAACACGGCGTCCAAAACGGCGTTTGTAACGCCCGCGCCTATTATTACGGCGAGCCCCAATTTGGGCTTTTCGGCGAGGGCGAAAAAGCTTTGAAAGACGTTTTGCAGCATAAAAAGCGTTATGCCGCACATATTCACGAAGCCGTATAAAAGGCACTCGTTTAACAGCCCCTCTTTTTCAGCCCTCAGCGCGACGGCGAGCGGGCGCAGAGTGAATATGCCGACGACCGTCATAACCGCGCCCAAAATTACCGTTGCGTAGACGAGCATGGAAAAAATGCCGCGCGCCCTTTTCACGTCGCCCTCGCCGAGCGTTTTGGAAATGAGCGCGCTGCCGCCCGCGCCTATCATAAACCCGAAAGACGCGAAGCCCATAAGTACGGGCATTATCAGATTTACGGCTTTAAAAGCCGTTTCGCCCGCAAAGTTCGAAACGAATATGCCGTCAACCACGCCGTATATCGAGGTAAAGACCATCATAAACACGGCGGGGTAGACGAATTTAATTAATTTTTTAAATGAAAAGTGTTGCGAAAGGGTGTTTGCCATTTGTTATTTTCGTGCCGATAAAACCGTAATCAAATCGGACAGAGGTTTAATAATTTTGGTAATTTCCGTGCGCGAGGTGTTTATCATCAAATCGTACCCGTCGCGGTCGCCCCAGGCGGTGGAGGCAAGCAAATCATAAAGCTTTGCTCTGCCTTTGTCAATCTCTTTAAAGCTCTTTAAAAGCTGTTTGTCGGTTAAATTTTCGCCCTCTTTTTCGCGTGCGCGGCAACGGGCGAGCTTCGACTGCTCGTCGGCGTAAACGAAGAGGCGCACGGGGTTGTATTCGCTTGCTATAACGTCGGCGCATCTGCCGACTATTACGCAGTTGCCCTGTTTTGCAACAGCCTTAATAATTTTCTGCTGGGCGATAAGCACCTCGGTTACGGTGTTGGGAGTGGGGGATACGAGCGGCAGACTGTGCGCAAAGCTGAACGCAAAGTTCGAAAAGCCGCCGTTTTCAAGCACTTTCGAAACGTATTCCTCGTTCAGATTTGTGGTGTTTGCGATTTGGGAAATGAGCTCTTTGTCGTAGTATTTAAGCCCTAACTCGTCGGCAAGGCGTTTGCCTATCTCTCTGCCGCCGCTTGCAAACTGTCTCGAAATGGTAATAATCATAAAAAAATTCCTCCTTATATAAAAAACCCTCGTTTATATAAAAACCCTCGGGCAGTTTTTCCACCCGAGCGCACTCGACGTCTTATCAACAAATGCAGTTGCGACTGCACGTTCTCCGACGACTTTTATCTTAATAATATTATAACTTAAAATTTTAAAAAGTCAATATTCAAAATTCGGAATTCGTAATGCGTAATTGTGGTGAAGATTTATTGAATCAACCTCTTTCGTCTGCTACGCAGCCACCTTCCCCTTCAAAGTGGAAGGCGAGTGGTCGCGCGGAATTCTTGCTTTCCCCTTTGAAGGGGAAAGTACCTCGTAGAGGGGATAGAGGTTGATTTAATTCCTAATTCCGCATTCCGCATTCCGAATTAACTTTCGTCTCTCGGGAAAAGGCTCTTCAACATCGTGCCGAGATAGAGGACGGGAACGACGGTTATTTTGTCGGCGTACTTTGCCACCGACTTCATATTTTTGGCGGGTAGAAGCACCCGCTTAAAGCCCATTTTAACGCACTCCTGCACGCGCTTTTCCGCATACTGCACGGCGCGCACCTCGCCCGTCAAGCCCACCTCGCCGAACACCGCCGTGTATTTGTCCACGGGCTTGTCGAAGTAGGAGGAGGCGAGCGCGGCGCATACAGCCAAATCGCACGCGGGCTCGTTCAATTTTATGCCGCCCATAACGTTTATGTACACCTCCTGCGAAGAGAAATGCAGATTGCACCGCTTTTCAAGCACGGCTAAAAGAAGGGCGAGTTTGTTGTAGTCGACGCCGAGCGACATTCTGCGCGGCTGACCGAACGCGACTTTGGTTATGAGCGCCTGAATTTCCACGTTCATACAGCGGTTGCCCGTCTGCGAAGGGGTGACCGCGCAGCCCGCCTCTTCGCCGCGGCTCTCGGATAAAAATATGCCCGAATAGTCGTTTATGGCGACAATGCCCGTGCCCGTCATCTCGAAAACGCCCACCTCGGAAACGTTGCCAAAGCGGTTTTTAACGGCGCGCAAAATGCGGAAGTTTTCGCGGTTCTCGCCCTCGAAATACAGCACCGTATCCATAATGTGTTCAAGTACTTTCGGACCTGCGAGCGCGCCCTCTTTGGTCACGTGACCTATTATAAAAAAGGTTATGCCGCGGCTCTTTGCAATGCGCATAAGCTTCGTCGCGCACTCGCGAACCTGCCCGACCGAGCCCGAGGAGGACGATAAATCGTCCGTATACACCGCCTGAATACTGTCTATTACGCAGTACTCGACGCCGTCTAATTCGCTCTCCAAATCGTCTATGCACGTGCCGTTTAAAAGGAGCATTTCCTCGCCGCCGACCCCTAAGCGGTCGCAACGCATTTTAACCTGCGAACAGCTCTCCTCGGCGGAAAAATACAGCACCCTGTGCGCCTTTGAAAGGTGCGCCGAAATCTGCGTTAAAAGGGTGGATTTGCCTATGCCGGGGTCGCCGCCTAAGAGCACGAGCGAGCCCTTTACAATGCCGCCGCCGAGCACGGTGTCGAACTCGGAAATGCCCGAGGGCACTCTGTCGTGCCGCTCGTAGCTGACTTGCGATAAGGGCTTTGCGTGGGGGAGGGAGTAGACGCTCTTTTTTGCGCCCGTTGCCGTCGCCGCGGGCTTTACCGCCTCTTCCGCCATAGTATTGAACAGCCCGCACGCGGGGCATTTTCCCAGCCATCTGGGACTTGTCGCGCCGCACTCGCTGCACACGAATATTGTTGTGTTGGTTTTAGCCATCGTAAAGTTCCTTATAATGCAGAATGGTGTTCGGATAATCAACCTCAGACTACGTAATTCTGGATTGCCACGGCACGTTGTGCCTACTGCGCTTCGCTGCGTGCGACCGCTACGCGGGCGGGCGCAATGACGGCGTGCAACCACTCGCCTTCCACTTTGAAGGACAAGCAACGCATTTTTCAAAACAGCCTAGTAGCGCTGTTTTGGCGTTGCGAGATGAGCAAACGCATATGTCCCGCGTTTGCGGTGACCGAACACGCCGTTTCCCTTGCGGCGTGTGAGAAGGGTGGCTTGCGTAGCAGACGGAAGAGGTTGAAGCAATTCCCGAGGGCGGCAACCTCTATCCCCCAAACCTTACGGTTCGGGTACTTTCCCCTTAACGTAAGGGGAAAGCAAGTCTAAGGTAAAATTTAATTCCGCATTCTGCATTCTTAATTCTTAATTCTTAATTTGCTTTAAGTGCCGCCGTGCAGTAGACGCAGATGCCGCGCTTTTCGCCGACGAAGCCCAAGCCCTCGCACGTGCCCGCGGCTATCGCAACACTGCCGTGCGGCGCACCCGTAAGCTCTTCAACGCGGGATATCATGGAGTCAATAAAGGGTGAAAGGCGGGGTTTTTCAGCTTGAATAGCTATCGAGAGCCCGTCTACCTTAAAGCCCTTTTCGTTTACGAGGGCTACTATTTTTTCAAGCATCTTGCCGCTGTCTGCGCCCTTGTATACGGGGTCGCTGTCGGGGAAGTAATGCCCGATATCTTTCAAGCCCGCTGCCGACAAAAGCGCGTCGCAAACGGCGTGCAGAGCAACGTCGCCGTCACTGTGCGCAACCAGTCCGCAATCGCACGGCACCTTTACGCCACACAGCATTACAAAGTCTTGCTTCTTGCCGAACGCGTGCACGTCCACACCGAAGCCGCAGCGGCAGTTTGTCGCGGGCGATTGCCCGAACGGTTTGCCGTAAAACGGGTTTAATTTGTCGAAATCTTCTTTATATGTGAGTTTTCTGTTTGACGCGTCGCCGAACGGGCATATGTGCGCGGGGGAGATAAACCGCGTGTAAACCGAGCCGTCGTCGGTGAACGTTTCGCCGCTTTTCACCGCCTTTTCGTAGGCGGATTTAATCTCGTCCGCAAAAAACCCCTGCGGGGTCTGAACTGCAAAAACAGTGTTTCGTTGGGGGATATGTGCCGCGCAACCGTTGTTTACGATATAAACCGTGTCGGTTGACGGCATTGCCAAAACCGCGCTTTTGTACCTTTTTACATAATCTAAACAATGACCGAACTGCCCGAAGCTGGTAAAGGGGCGCGCACCGTCGTGAATTAAGACGATATCGCCCGTAACGTGTTTTAAAGCGTTGTAAACGCTCTCAGTGCGGGTCGCTCCGCCCTCGACGACTATGCCGCCGAAAGGCGCGCAAATTGCCGTTATTTCGGGCATATCCCGGGGGGTAGAGGTGATTATAAGCTCCGCGCGCCCGTCGCCGTTGCCGTCTAAACGGGATAAAAAGCCGTTAGCTCTTTCCGCCGCGTAGTAGAGTGCGGGCGCGCCGCCGATAGGCATAAGCAGCTTGTTTTTATTAAAACCCGCGCGCTCGCCCTTGCCCGCCGCGCAGATTATTATACTGATTTTCATTCGTTATTTCCTGACGGTTCCCCGACCGTTCGGTCAATTTCCTTTGTTTCGGGCGCATTTTCGGGCTGTTTTTCGCTCTCTTCGCCCTCTTCGGGCTTAGCCGCCCCGCCCGAAATGCCTACAACGTTGTCGACCGCCATCGAAAAGGCTATGCCCTGTCCGTCTGTCTTTAACCCCGCGTTGCGGTACAGCGCGTGCAGAACGTCGTCCTTAATCTCGGCGGGCACCAAAATCATAACAATCTCCTTGTCTGGCTGAATGGTTATGTGGAAGAACTGTTCGGCTTCCTTGTTTGCAGTGCCGCGGGCGTGTATTACCGTGCCGCCGCGCGCGCCGACCTCTTTCGCCGCGTCCATTACAATGTCCGAATATCCCGCGTTTACTATACAGAAAACTACTTCGTAGCTCATTTGTTTTCCTCCTTGACGACCGTCCTGTTATTGCTCAAAAATCCGAATATGAGTTTGCCTACAATGCTTGATAAGGGGATAGTGTAGGCGATGCCCTTGCCGCCCTTTACCGTGTTGAACTTTTCTTCGAGCGTGTGCAGTGCGTCGGGCAGTTTGTCTTGCTGAACGACGCTGAATATCACCGACTTTTCGCTGTCGGCCAAGCCGAGGTAGCGTAAAGTCTTTGCGTCGGCGGTGCCGTTGGCAAGCGCGATGACCTGCAGATTTACGTCGAACGACTGTATGAGGTCGGCGTAGTACTCGCCCTTATTTCGGCTCACTACCGTAACGAGCATTTCGAGCTTGTTCGAGGTGACGGTGTTTGCGCCGTTGCCCTTTATTTTGGCGACGGTGCTTTTAACGGCTTTGCGTTTTTCCGCCACCTTCTGTTTTATTTTGTTTTTTGCCTGTTCCGTTTTTTCTGACATAGTTTTTACCACAATTACGAATTCCGCATTCCGCATTCCGAATTACTTAAAATAAATAATCTGTTCGTCGTCGGCGGACAAAATTCTGCGCATCGTAATCTTTGCGCGCACCTTCGACGACATAACCGCCTTAAAGCCCAAAAGCTGTATGGTGATAAGGGGGGTCATTGCAACCATTGCAACTACGCCGAACGCGTAGCCGTATATGTTCGAAGCGCCGTTCGCCGCCTCGCACGCGCCGATAACGAGCGGCAGAATAAAGCTTGATGTCAAGGGACCGGAAGCGACGCCGCCCGAGTCGAACGCTATCGCCGTGTAAATTTTCGGCACAAAGAAAGACAGCCCCAATGAGATGAGATAGCCGGGGATAAGATAGTACAGAATCGAGAATTTGAAAATCATTCTTATCGCCGAAAGACCTATGGATATGCCCACGGCAATCGAAAGGGCGATAAGCATTTCTATCTTTTTAACGCCGCCGTTCGTTATCTCTTCGACCTGCTTGTTCAAAACGTGCACGGCGGGTTCGGCGAGAACGACCACCATACCCAAAACAAAGCACAGCACCACCAAAAGCGTCTGGTTGGCGGAGGCTATCTGCGTGCCTATCTTAAAGCCGACGGGCATAAACCCGACTTTAACCGCAACGAGGAAAATAACCAGCCCGAAGAAGGTGTAGCCTATGCCTATTGCAATCTGTATGAGCTTTTGCTTGGGAAGCTTTAAAATCGTGAATTGCAGGATAATGAAGAACGCGACGATTAAAGCGAGCGCAAGAGAAACCTCTTTTACGGTTTCGAGTACCGTGTGCCCGAAGTTTACGCCTATGTATTCGCTTATCGCGTATATGCTTGTGTTGTAGTCGCCCAGCCCGCCGCTCGTCGTAAGCGACAGCGCCATAACGGCAATTATGGGGCCTACCGAGCAAAGGGCTATTAGCCCGAACGAGTTTTCGTTTGCGTCGCGCCCGCCTATCGTCGCCGAAATGCCCACGCCCAAAGCCATTATAAAGGGCACGGTAATAGGACCGGTGGTAACGCCACCCGAATCGAAGGACAGGGGCAGAAGGTGGAACTTGCCGTTCTCAGCCAAAATTGCGCACAGCGCAAACAGCATTAAGTAGAAGAACATTACGAGCGACGACAAATCTTTGTGAAAGACGATTTTAAGTACCGCAATCACGAGAAAAATGCCCACGCCCACGCCGACGGTGATAATGAGCAGCCACTTGCCGACCGTTGCGCCGCCTGGCATAATGTCCTTAACCTGCCCCGCGAGAACGGAAAGGTCGGGCTCGGCAATGGTTATGAGCAAGCCCATAACAAAGCAGACGGAGAGAAGTACGAGTACCTTTTTCGATTTGGTAAGACCGGTGCCGACGTGCCCGCCCATGGGGGTCATAGCAAGGTCCGCGCCGAGGTTGAAGAGGGCTATGCCGACGATAAGCCCCACGGCTGAAACGGAAAAAGCCACCGTCTCGGCAGTCGTCAAACTTGCGAGCGGCGTAAAAGAAATTATGAGCACGATGACGGTAATAGGCAAGACCGAAATTACCGCCTCTTTTAATTTGGAAAGTAATATTTTTAACATACTGCGTTTTTCCTCGCGGTGTGTAGTGCGTTTATTGTAGCACGGATTGTTGCGTTTTGCAACGGCAAATGCAGAATGTAGAATGCAGAATTAAGAATTTTTGTCCGCAATTCTGCATTCTTAATTCTTAATTCTGAATTATCTCATATAGGCTTGCGGCTTCGTCTTTTTTCACCGTTTCCTTTATGGCAAGCACTTTAAATTTAAGTACGCCCGTCGCGTAGTCTATCTCAACTATATCGTCTATCTTAACGGGGTGGGAGGGCTTGACTTCTTTGCCGTTTATTATAACCTTGCCGCCGTCGCAAGCTTCCCTTGCCACGGTGCGCCTCTTTAATATTCGCGATACTTTTAAAAATTTATCTATTCTCATAACTTTAATTAATTCAGAATGTAGAATGCAGAATGTAGAATGGTGGTCGGATTATTTAAAAATAGTATTCCTTGGCATAATTCTTAATTCTGAATTCTTAATTCTAAATTATTTTCCGTGCGAGCGGAAAATTGCTTGACACCTTTTTTTAATCGTTTTATAATACTATTCTGTATTACAATGCGCTTAATGCCCTTACATACCTTTTCGCGGCAAAAATCGGGTGTTGAAAAAGGTCGTAAAAGCCCGCTTTGCGCAGTTAATTATACAATATTATATTAAATATGTAAAGGGATAACGGCAAATTCTTTAAAGCGAAAAAAAATTTTTGCGGCGGAATTTGTCAAGGGGGTTGAAAAATTTGTGCGCCCCGCCCGAAAAATCGCGGAAATACCGTTCGCTCCCTCGGCGGAAGATTTCTGCGGGAAACCAAAATTTGTAACGTAAGATTTTTTGCGGTGAAAAGATATATACGCATAATCGCCAAACACGTGAAATAAAAAATTTTTTTAGGAGTAATTTGATGAATTTACCCGTTCACAAGTATGGCAAAACCGAAAGAAGAAAGTTCGGTAAAATCAACGAAGTCATCGACATTCCCGACCTCGTTGAGATTCAGAAATCGAGCTATCAGACTTTCATAGAAGAGGGCATAGGCGAGGTCTTTGAGGACTTTTCGCCCATAACCGACTATTCCGACCACTTCGAGCTCTATTTCCTCGACCACTGGTTCGACGAAAAGCCTAAGTACGACGAGAAAGAGTGCCGCAACCGCGACGCAACGTACGCTCTTCCCCTGCACGTTAAGGTGCGCCTTGTAAACAAGGTCAAGGACGAGGTTATCGACCAGGACGTCTTTATGGGCGAGTTCCCGTTGATGACGGACAGCGGCTCTTTCATAATCAACGGCGCGGAGCGCGTTATCGTATCCCAGCTCGTCCGCTCGCCCGGCTCGTACAACGCTATGGAGAGGGACAAGACTGGCAAGGAAATGTACGGCACGACCGTTATCCCCAACCGCGGCGCGTGGCTGGAATTCGAGCAGGACGCGCAGGGCGTTCAGTGGGTGCACGTAGACAGAAAGCGTAAAATCTGCTCGACCGTCCTTTTAAGGGCGTTGGGCTTCGGCTCGGACAGAGCAATTCTGGACCTTTTTGCCGACGACAAAATGATTGAAAACACCATCGCGAAGGACGCAACCAAGTCCGAAAGCGACGGTCTTATCGAGCTTTACAGAAGGTTGCGCCCCGGCGAAGTGCCCACCGAGGCATCGGTTAAGCAGCACTTAAACAACCTTTTCTTCGACCAGAGGCGTTACGACGTCGTCAAGGTCGGCAGATATAAGTTCAACAAAAAGTTAAATCTTTCCTACCGTCTTGCGGGTTGCAAGCTTGCGGACGATATCTTCAACCCCGAAACGGGCGAAATTATCGCTCACGCGGGCGATACCGTATCCGAAGCTAAGGCGGTGGAAATTCAGGACGCGGGCGTAAACGAAGTTTTCGTCACCGTTTCCGACAGAGAGCAGGGCGAGATAAAGCACAAGATTATCGCCAACAACACCGTAAACTGGAAAGCCCTTTCGGACAAGAACCCCAAAATTTACGGCTTGTTGCCCACGGTATATTACCCCAACTATGCCTTCTGCAAACAGCTCGCCGAGGAGTGCAAAACCGCTTCGTGCGAGGACGTTGCGAACAAATATCTCGACAAGATAAACTCGCTCTACTACACGGTAGAAGTCGGGGAGACCGAGGACGAGAAGCCCGAGGAAAAGAAGAACCGCGAAAAGCGTCACGAACAGCGCGTGCGCTTCGTCGAGGCATGCAAGCTGTTTGCACACCTTTTGGAAAGCGACAAGGAAACGCTCGACGCGGACGAAAAGAAGACCATAAAACCCATTGTCGAGAAGCTCAACCACAAGCATATCACGGTAGACGATATCGTAGCGGCAATCTCTTCGAATATTGACTTGCAGTACGGTATCGGCACGATAGACAACATCGACCACCTCGGCAACCGCCGCGTGCGTTCGGTGGGCGAGCTTCTGACAAACCAGCTTCGCATAGGCATATCCCGTCTCGAAAAGCTCATAAAAGAGAGAATGGCGACGCAGGACGCAATGGAAGTAACCCCCTCGGGGCTCGTAAACGTGCGCCCCGTATCGGCGGTTATCCGCGAATTCTTCGGCTCTTCCCAGCTCTCGCAGTTCATGGACCAGACCAACCCCGCGGCGGAGCTTACCCACAAGCGTAAGCTTTCCGCATTGGGTCCCGGCGGTCTGAACCGCGACAGAGCCACTTTCGAGGTGCGCGACGTTCACCACTCGCACTACGGAAGACTGTGCCCTATCGAGACCCCCGAAGGTCAGAACATAGGTCTTATTTCCTCGCTTGCAACCTTCTCGAAGGTAAACGAATACGGCTTTATAATGTCGCCGTACAGAAAGGTAGTCAAGGACGAAAACGGCGTTGCGACGGTAACCGACCACGTAGACTATCTCACGGCGGATGAAGAGGACAAATACACCGTCGCGCAGGCGAACGAGCCCCTCGACGAGAACAACCACTTTGTAAACACGCACGTAGGCTGCCGTCATCAGGACTTGATAACCCAGCTCACGCCCGACCATATGGACTATATGGACGTCTCGCCCAAACAGCTCGTATCGGTAGCGACGGCGCTCATACCTTTCCTTGAAAACGACGATACCAACCGTGCGCTCATGGGCTCGAACATGCAGCGTCAGGCGGTTCCCCTCATGAAGACGGAGAGCGCGATTGTGGCAACGGGCATAGAGGCGGCGATTGCGCGCGACAGCGGCGTAATAGTCCGCGCCAAAGAGGCGGGCACGGTTGTAGGAAGCGCGTCGGATATGATTAAGATACGCGAGGACAGCGGCTTAGTCACCGAGTACAAATTGAAGAAGTTCGAGCGTTCCAACCAGAACACGTGCTTAAACCAGCGCCCCATAGTCAACACGGGCGACCGCGTGGAAAAGGGCGAGATAATTGCCGACGGTCCCGCAACCAACAACGGCGAACTTGCGCTCGGCAAGAACATATTGATAGGTTATATGGAATGGGAAGGCTATAACTACGAGGACGCGATTCTCATTTCCGAAAAGCTCGTTCAGGACGACGTGTTCACCTCTATCCACATAGAGGAGCATGAAACCGAGGCGAGGGACACCAAGCTCGGCGAAGAAGAGATTACGCGCGATATTCCCAACGTTGGCGAGGACGCTTTGAAAGACCTCGACGAAAACGGCATAGTACGTATAGGTGCGGAGGTTCAGCCCGGCGATATTTTGGTAGGTAAGGTTACCCCCAAGGGCGAAACCGAGCTTACGCCCGAGGAGAGACTTCTCCGCGCAATCTTCGGCGAAAAGGCGAGAGAGGTAAGGGATACCTCCTTGAAGGTTCCTCACGGCGAGGGCGGTATAGTCGTCGACGTAAAGGTGTTCACGAGGGAAAACAAGGACGAGCTGTCGCCCGGCGTAAACAAGTTGGTGCGCGTATATATCGCGCAGAAGCGTAAAGTGCAGGTCGGCGACAAGATGGCGGGACGTCACGGCAACAAGGGCGTTATCTCGCGCGTGCTTCCTCAGGCGGATATGCCTTTCCTTGCGGACGGCACTCCCTTGCAGATAGTTTTAAACCCCCTCGGCGTTCCTTCGCGTATGAACATAGGGCAGGTGCTCGAAGTTCATTTAGGTTTGGTTTGCAAACAGCTCGGCTGGAAGATTGCAACCCCCGTATTCGACGGCGCGACCGAGCAGGACATAAAGGCGCTCTTTAACGAAAACAACATTGTCAACCCCGAAGGCAGGGTAGACGGCAAAATACAGGTATACGACGGCAGAACGGGCGAACCCTTCGAAAACAGGGTAACCGTCGGCGTGCAGTATATGATTAAGCTTATTCACCTTGTCGACGACAAGATTCACGCGCGTTCGATAGGACCTTACAGTTTGGTAACGCAGCAGCCCCTCGGCGGCAAAGCGCAGTTCGGCGGTCAGCGTTTCGGCGAAATGGAAGTCTGGGCGCTCGAAGCTTACGGCGCGGCGCACGTCTTGCAGGAAATTTTAACGGTTAAGTCGGACGATATCGTTGGGCGTGTTAAAACGTACGAAAGCATTGTAAAGGGCAACAACATATCCGAGCCGGGTATTCCCGAAGCGTTTAAGGTATTGCTTAAAGAATTGCAGTCGCTCGCGCTCGACGTCAAGGTGCTCACCGAATCGGGCGAGGAACTGATTATTCACGAGCTCGACGAGGACGACGAGGCTATTCCCAACGCCAAGGCGAGAGAGGCGGAGGACAGAGAAAACGAACTGCCCGAAGAGGAACTCGACATCACGGGCGAGGATATCGCGGAGGACGAGGAAATCGACGATATTTCGCTGTTCGAGAGCGATGACGACGAGGACGGCTTCGTATCAAAAGAGCTCTTCACGGACGCGGATATGGACGATTTCGGCGACGATGACGAACTCGGCGACAAGTTTACCCTCTTCGACGACGAAGAAGACGAGGGCGACGAGGACTAAGCGGGAGGTAAAGTTATGTTCGAATTAAACGATTTTTGCTCAATAAAGATTAGCGTGGCTTCCCCCGAAAAGATAAGGGAACTTTCCAAGGGCGAGGTAACCAAGCCCGAAACCATAAATTACAGAACCCAGAAACCCGAACGCGACGGACTTTTCTGCGAAAGAATTTTCGGACCGATGAAGGACTGGGAATGTCACTGCGGCAAGTACAAGCGTATCCGCTATAAGGGTATCGTGTGCGAAAAGTGCGGCGTCGAGGTAACTCGCGCCAAGGTAAGGCGCGAGAGAATGGGACATATCGAGCTTGCGGCTCCCGTATCCCATATATGGTATTTCCGCGGCGTGCCGTCGAGAATAGGTCTCATCCTTGATATGAGCCCCAAGGCGTTGGAGCAGGTCATCTACTTTGCGTCCTACGTCGTTCTGAACCCGGGCAACGTACCCGTTTTGGAATACAAGCAGGTCATAAACGATAAGGAGCTTCGCGAGATTGAGGAAAAGTACGGCGACAGCGCCGTAACGGGGCTCAAAGTCGGTATGGGCGCGGAGGCTATCCGCGAGCTTTTGATGGCGGTCGACCTCGATAAAGAGTGCAAGGAAACGCGCGAGATAATCGAAAACAGCTCGGCAAGTCAGAAAAAGCTGAAAGCGGTAAAGCGTATCGAAATTTTGGAGAGCTTTAAAAAGAGCGGCAACAAGCCCGAGTGGATGGTTTTAACCGTTCTGCCCGTGCTTCCCCCCGAGCTTCGCCCCATGGTACAGCTCGACGGCGGCAGATTTGCCTCCTCCGACTTAAACGACCTGTACAGAAGGGTTATAAACAGAAACAACAGACTTAAAAGAATGATGGAGCTCGGTGCTCCCGACATGATTGTCAAGAACGAAAAGCGTATGTTGCAGGAAGCGGTAGACGCGCTTATCGACAACGGCAGAAGAGGACGCGCGCTGTCCGGTCCTTCAAATCGCGAGCTCAAATCCCTTTCGGGTATGCTTCGCGGCAAGCAGGGCAGATTCCGTCAGAACCTCCTCGGCAAGCGTGTCGACTATTCCGGCCGTTCGGTTATCGTCGTAGGTCCCGAATTAAAGCTCTATCAGTGCGGACTTCCTAAGGAAATGGCAATCGAGCTCTTCAAGCCGTTTGTCATGAAAAAGCTCGTCGAGAGCGGCGCATGCCAGAACATAAAGAGCGCAAAGCGCACGGTCGAAAAGGCTAAGGCGCACGTTTGGGACGTTTTGGAAGAGGTTATCAAGGAACACCCCGTGCTCTTAAACCGTGCGCCCACGCTGCACAGACTCTCCATTCAGGCGTTCGAGCCCGTGCTTATCGAAGGCAGAGCCATCAAAATTCACCCGCTCGTATGTACGGCGTTCAACGCGGACTTCGACGGCGACCAGATGGCTGTTCACGTACCCCTTTCAATCGAGGCGCAGACGGAAGCGAGGTTCTTGATGCTTTCGTCCAACAATATCTTAAAGCTTTCGGACGGCAAGCCCGTAATGCAGCCCTCGCAGGATATGGTTATGGGCGCATACTACCTCACCATTATCCGCAGGGAAGAGGGCAAGTATTACCGTTGGTCGGGCGACAGATATTACGAGTGCGCGGAAACGGAAGAGGGCGCGGAAAAATATATCGCCAACGCATACATTTCCGAAGACGAAGTGATGATGGCGTACCAGACCAAATATATTCACATGCAGGACGAGGTGTACGTCCGCCGCACCGTTAAGATTAACGACGAAAAGTCGCCCTACAACGGTCAGACGGTTACGGGCGTAGTCAAGACCACCGTCGGCAGAATTATTTTCAACAATCAGATGCCGCAGGATTTGGGATTTGTCAAGCGCGAAAAGCCCGAGGATTATCTGAAGTACGAAATTTCGTACGAGTTCCTCGGCGACAGCGTAGCGGTAGGCAAAAAACAGCTCGGCAAGATTGTAGAGCGTTGCTTCAAGACGGGCGGCGCGCCGAGGGCGGCTGACGTTTTGGACAAGATAAAGACTTTGGGCTACAAGTATTCCACGGTCGGCGCAATCACGACGTCGGTATTCGATATGCACATTCCCGCGGCAAAGCAGGAAATCGTAAAGGAAACCGAGCAGAAGGTTTTGCAGATAGAGCGCAAGTACCAGAGGGGCTTGCTCCGCGAAGAGGAGCGTTACAACGCGGTTATCGACGCGTGGGATTCGGCTACCGACGCGGTTACGGCGGAGCTCAAAAAATCGCTCGATAAGTTCAACCCCATATGGATGATGGCTAACTCGGGCGCGCGCGGTTCAATCGACCAGATGAAACAGCTTTCGGGTATGCGCGGACTGATGGTTAATCCTCAGGGCAAAAAGATTGAGGTTCCCGTTAAGTCGTGTTTCAGGCAGGGCTTGTCGGTTCTCGAATATTTCATTTCCTCGCACGGCGGCCGTAAAGGTCTTGCCGATACGGCGTTAAAGACGGCGGACTCGGGCTATCTTACGAGAAGGCTTGTCGACGTTTCGCAGGACGTAATCGTGCGTGAGGACGACTGCATGGCGGGTTCGAAGAAGCCCCGCGGCATGGTCGTAAAGGCGATTATAGGTCCCAACGGCGAGGTCATCGAGGGCTTGGAGGACAGAATTCAGGGTCGCTTCGTTTCCGAGGACGTCGTCGATAAGGACGGCAACGTGATAGTCGCGCAGAACGAGTTTGTCACCGACGAGCTTGCAAAGAAGATTATCGCGGCGGGTATCGAGGCTGTGTCTATCCGTTCGGTATTCACCTGCAACTCGCGTTTCGGCGTGTGCGCAAAGTGCTACGGCAAAAATATGGCTACCAACACCCCCGTAATGCCCGGCGAAGCGGTCGGCGTTATCGCGGCTCAGTCGATAGGCGAGCCCGGCACCCAGCTCACCATGCGTACCTTCCATACGGGCGGTATCGCGGCAACGGGCGACATTACGCAGGGTCTTCCCCGTGTAGAAGAGCTCTTCGAGGCGCGCAAACCCAAGGGCTGCGCAACCCTCTGCGAAGTTTCGGGCAAAGTCAAAATCGACGATTCCGACAGCTTGAAGCACGTAATCGTCACCGACCCCGTAACGGGCGAGGTCAAGAAGGACTATGCACTGCCTTTCAACGCGGAGTTAAAGGTTAAATCGGGCGACACGGTTACCCCCGGCACGGTGCTCAACACGGGCTCCGTATATCCTCAGGATATTTTAAGGGTGCAGGGCGTAAAGGGCGTTCAGGACTATATTCTGGAACAAATTCAGTCCGTTTACCGTTCGCAGGGCGTTGATATCAACGACAAGCACGTTGAAATTATCGTCCGCCAGATGCTCAAAAAGGTAAGGATAGAGAATTCGGGTTCCACCGATTTGCTCCCCGGCGAAACGGTAGATATGTTCACGGTCGAGGAAGAGAACCGCAAGGCAATCGAAAACGGCGGCGCGCCCGCACTGCAAAAGCGCGTGCTTTTGGGCATTACCAAGGCGGCGCTCTCCACCGAAAGCTTCCTGTCGGCGGCTTCCTTCCAGGAGACGGCAAGGGTGCTTACCGACGCGGCAATCAAGAACAAGGTCGACCCGCTTATGGGCTTAAAGGAGAACGTAATCATAGGTAAACTTATCCCCGCGGGCACGGGCGTTAAGGAGTACAAGAGTATGTCTCCGATAATCAATCCCAATTACGGCAAGGACGAAACGGAAGACAACGTTTAAATTTAAGCGGCGGCGGGAAGCAATTCCCGCCGCTAATTTTTGTTGGGTATGTCGTTACTCTTGCTTTCCCCTTACGTAAAGGGGAAAGTGGCACCGAAGGTGACGATAGAGGTTGCGCCCTCGGAATTGCTTCAACCTCTTCCGTCTGCTACGCAGCCACCTTCCCCTTCAAAGGGGAAGGCAAGGGAGAGTTTGGTGGAATGACAAAGTGTGCAAATAAATTTTTTGTAAAGGAGTAAAAAGATATGCCGACATTCGAAGACTTGGCGCTCGGCGATTTGCTGGGAAAGGTCGAAAGGCGGGTTGCGGAAATTGCCGAAACGCGCAACGCGTCGCAGTTTAAAGAGCTCGGCGCAGACGTGCAGGCGGTTTACAACTTTGTCGTAACCGCAAAAAAGGACTACGAAGAGCAGCAACCTATGCTTAAAAATCTGTTTTCGGCGTTCAATTACGCGGCGGTCATAATCAACGACGCGATAAAAAACAAAAAGACGGAAAAGGACGCGGGCACCCTTTTAAACGAGTGCCTCGAAATTATTTCCGCCTGTTGCAGAAAAATTAAAAAAAGTTTGGGCTTATAAACGAAGAAGTGCGCCCGCGGCGGTAACGCCGCGGGCGTGCAGAATTTTTAACATAAAGCGCAATTAAATTAACTGTTTTCTTCTTGGAGTATCTGAACAATATGTCTTAAATCTTCCGACATATTACGTAAAATGTCTTCTATTTTTTCGTGACGGTTCCGCAACAATTCGTCGTTATCTTCCCATTTTTCACAAGATAAAAAGTAAGCAAGCCGCTTCTTTTTGTTATCAAGCATACAGTGTCCCACTCCGACTTGTTTAAAAGTACCTCTATTATTTGAATAGTACAAGACATAATGCTTGCAGTTTTTACATATCTTTTCGCTTTCGTCCATTAAGTTACCCTAAGATATTGATTATTTATATTATAGTTCATATTTTATGAACTGTCAATCAATTTATGCGAAAAATTCATAAAATATGAACTATGGAAAATTTTGGGCTAAGAGTAAAAAAAGAATTAAGAGAGCAAGGAAAAATGCAGAAAGACTTATGTTTATATTTAAATGTGAACAAGTCAACAATGTCGGAATGGTTAAACGATAAAAATGAACCGCCTATGCGAATAATTGTGGAGATAGCTAAATTTTTAGAAGTAACTACCGATTACCTTTTGGGTTTGGAAGATTAAAAGCCCGTGATGTTTCGCCTCGCCGCGTATCCGTTGCCTGGTTACCGTCATTGCGCCCGCCCGCGTATCTGTTGTCCGATTACCGTCATTGCGCTGGCGAAGCCGCGGCAATCCAGAATTACGGAGTTTGCGGGTGTTCGCCTTAAATTGCGTTGTCATGCGGCGAGGTTATTTTGCGCGAGAGCACCTCTTCGAGGGCGCGCAAAAAGATTATACTTCGTGCGACCGCTACGCGGGCGGGCACGGTTTTTACGGCTAAATTCTTTAATGTTTCAAACAAGTCCGCAATGCCGTAAAAACCTCATAATGACGGGGTGGTGTGTCATTTCGCCCCATTGTCTACAAAGGCACGGAGTAGTGGACGTAAAGAGTGGAAGAATCTTTTCAAAATGCTTTCAGACCTAAATTGAACCTTCCCCTTAGGGGAAGGTAATATTGCGGTTGTAATGTATAAAATAGCCGCCACGTTGCGAGCAACGGGGCGGTACATTTTATTTTCATTTTTCCAAATTTTCGGGCGGGGGTGCGCTGTCGGTGTTGGTGGCGGGCGTTGACGCGCTCGGGCGGGGAGCCGCTTCCGTGTGCTTTGCGGCGTAGCGGGCAAGGAAAAAGGTTGCAACCGCGCCCGCAATAAAGCATATCACCCCGACGGCTATCTGCCAAGGGGCGAGGTAGGTTGCAAAGTCATACGCATACTCGTGGAAAAAGGTGATGATAACCGCGGGTATCGAGCCTATCACAAACCCCACAATGCACCAGTAAGTCGTGCGGCGGAACCTCTTCAACAAAAACTGCATAAGCTTAGCTATTGTGAAAAAGCCTATAACAAGCCCTACGGCAAAGGTTGCAAGCACCAAAAGCGAGTGCCCGAACGAGGTTTTAAGCCCCGAAATGCAACCCAAAAGCGGCTGATAGTAGCCGAAAATGAGCATAAGCATAGACCCGCTCACCCCTGGCACGACCAAAGCGCAGCTTGCAATCATTCCAACAAACAGCAGTAAAAAGTATTGCCATGCCTGCATATTCGTCGATAAATCGACGTCGCCCAGATTTGGTATAAAGCATATGCCGACCACAAAAAAGCAGGCGAGAACCAAACCTATCGCGTCAAATTTTCTGTAACCGTTTTTCTCTGATTTTTTAACCAAATCGGGCAGGCTTCCGAGCATAAAGCCCGCGAACAGCAATATCGTGGGGAAGGGCGCGTATTTAAGGGCGTATTTTAAGGGGAAGTACAGCGCGGCGAACGCCAAAACCGCCCCCAAAGCTACGGGCAAAAGGAACAGAAAGCTCTCTTTAAACTTTTTAAAGAGGTTGCCTACGCTGTCTATTATCCTGTCGTAAACTCCCAAAAGCACGGCAAGCGTTCCGCCCGAAACGCCCGGAATTATCATGGCAAGCCCTATCGCTCCGCCCTTTGCCGTATTTATAAAAAAATCTTTAACTTTCAAAATTTCGCCCTGACCGCTAATATTATATTTGCGTTTACCGTTTTATTATACCCGCGTGCGGGCGGATAAGTCAAGGAAATAAATTAAACCCGTGCGCGGGCGCTTGACAAAAACAAAATTATAAAATACAATGTTATATGGATTATACTGGGCGGAGGTTTATTGTGGATAACGAAAACGCGCGCAAACGCGTGCTGATAGTCGACGACGTAGAGTTGAACAGATTTATTTTGAAAGGTATTCTGTGCGCCGATTTCGACGTCGTTGAAGCGGAGAGCGGCAAAGAGGCATTGGACATTTTAAAGAAGGAAAGCAGCGATATAGCTATCGTTCTTTTGGATATCATTATGCCCGAAATGGACGGGTTTGCAGTGCTGTCGGCTATGCAGAAGCACGGATATATGAACTATATACCCGTAATTATAATTTCGACCGAGTCCACGGCGCAGTACGTCGACAAGGCGTACGAGATGGGCGCGACGGACTTTATAAACAAGCCCTACAACCCCAACGTCGTACTGCACCGCGTTTTAAACACGATAAAGCTTTTCAACCGCCAGCAGACGCTTATGGAAATCGTTACCGAGCAGGTATACGAAAAGCACCGCTACGCCGATATGATGATAAACATTTTATCGACGGTTATGGAAATGAAAAACGGCGAGAGCGGCTTGCACATACTGCATATCAACACGATAACGCGTATTCTCACCGAAAATCTGTTGCGCCTTACTGACAAATACACCTTCTCTAAGAGCGATATTCAGCTCATCTGCGTGGCGTCGTCGCTGCACGATATAGGCAAGATAGCCATTCCCGACGAGATTATAAACAAGCCGGGCAAGCTCACCGCGGAAGAGTTCGAAATTATGAAAACCCACTCGGAGCAGGGCGCGAAAATGATTGACAGCCTTACCGAGTACAAGGACGAAAGACTAATAAAATTCGCCTACGAAATCTGCCTCTATCACCACGAAAGGTACGACGGCAAGGGTTACCCCGTGGGCTTGAAAGGGGACGAAATTCCCATTTGGGCGCAGATTGTTTCGGTTGCCGACGTGTTTGACGCACTGATATCCGAGCGCGTTTACAAGGCGGCGTATTCCCCCGAAAAGGCGCTCGAAATGATTATCAACGGCGAGTGCGGGCTGTTCAATCCCATTTTAATACAGTGCCTTATAAACAGTCACCAGCAGATAATTGCGGCTCTCACGCACGTATCCGCGGCGGAAAAGTGGGAAGAAAAGGCAAAGTACGTTGCCAACGACGTGGAAAAGTACCACATAAACACCTTCTCGGACAAGTCGCTCGAATTTTCGAGCAGCAATATAGCCAAGTTAAAGTTTCTGACCGAAAACAGCGACGGGTTGGTTTTCGATTACTCGTTCGCAGACGGCGAGATGGTAATAAACTCGAACCCCGAGCTCGGGGTTAAAGAGGACTTGGTTTTCGACCCTATGGACAGGGAGCAGGCGAGCAAATACTTCTATATGCCCGCTTACGATAAGGCGGTCGAGCTTTTGCACTCTGCAACGCCGCAAAGACCGGACGTGTACTTCGAATATCCCCGCGCCGAAGAGGACAAGCTGAAAGTCTATAAGGTGCGTATGAAGTGCATTTACAGCGACGACAGAGCGACGCTTATCAACGTAATAGGAAAAATCAATAAAAGCGTAAAGGAGATTTCGCAATAATGACGGTTAAAGAGTTTTACGACGCGTGCGGCGGCGGCTACGGAGAAATGTTTCAGAAGTTCGCTTCCGACGATATGATTAAAAAGTTCCTGATGATTTTCAAGCGCGATAAAAGCTACGATACTTTGGTGGAAAAGCTTGACGGCGGCGACGTAGAGGGGTCGTTTCAGGCGGCGCACACGCTTAAAGGCGTTGTGCTGAATTTAAATCTTTCGGGGCTCAAAGACCCCGTTTGCAACATTGTCGAAGCTCTCCGCGCGGGCAATCTGTCCGCGGCGAGAAAGCTGTTCCCCGCGGTTGCTGACGCGTACTCGGTTACCGTGCAGGCGCTCGGGCAACTGTTGCCGTAAAATTATACGAAAAATATTTTAAGGAGTGGTTAAAGATGAAAAAAAGAGAACCGGAAATTTC
Organism: Clostridiales bacterium; assembly: GCA_023667345.1. GTDB lineage: Bacteria > Bacillota > Clostridia > Christensenellales > Borkfalkiaceae > Coproplasma. The sequence goes on along the minus strand of JAMPAF010000019.1, from coordinate 8,808 downwards.
GTCGAACGACAGGCTTATTGAAATATTACTTGACTGCGTTGACGACGTATTTTTGATTTTGGACAAAAAGTACAACGTAGAGTACGTAAGCCCCAATGTGGAAAGAATTTTAGGCGTTTCCGTGAAGGACGTAATGAAAAACGTTTCCAATCTCGGCAGCGCAAAATATATGGACGACAAAGAGATTACATACAAAACTCTTTCGGAAATCGCGGTCGGGTCGTCCGTTACGCACATAGTCGGCAGAGAGCATAAGCGCAACAAGGAAATGCACTATTTCAGCGAGACGGTGTATCATTCCGAGATAGACAGAGAAAACAAGTATTTCGTAATTATATCCGACAGAACAAAGGAACTGCTTGCAAAGCAGTCGCTCGAAGAGGCGCTTGCCATAGCAAATATCGCAAACCGCTCGAAGAGCACCTTCCTTGCCAATATGTCGCACGATATCCGCACCCCCATGAACACCATAGTGGGGCTGTGCACGCTCCTTCAAAGGGACGTGGACGACAAGGCAAAATTCAACGACCACGTAAAGCAGATTATGCTTACGAGCCGCCACTTGCTTACGCTTATAAACGATATCCTCGATATGTCGAAGATAGAGTCTGGCGAGGCTACGCTCAACGTTTCCGAGATAAACGTTATCGACCTTATCAAGGAAATAGACGGCAATATGGCTCCGCAGGCAAAGGCGAAAAAGCAGTCGTTTAAAACTACCGTCGCCGTAAAAAGCGAAAAGTTCCTCGGCGACAAGATGCGCATAAAGCGCATTATGACGAACATTTTATCCAACGCCATAAAGTATACGCCGGAGGGCGGGCAGATAGAGTTTACCGTTCAGCAGATGTCTCGCCCCTCGCACAAGCATATCTATCTGCAATTTATCGTAAAGGATAACGGCGTGGGCATGTCCGAACAGTTCGTCAAAAAGATTTTCGAACCGTATTCGCGCGAAATTAGCAGCAATTCCGACTCGCACGGCACGGGGCTCGGCATGGCTGTTGCGAAGAATTTAATAGATTTAATGGGCGGCACCATCTCGATAGAGAGCAAGGAAGGCGAGGGCAGCACGTTCGCCGTCGGCTTCAAGTTCCCCGTAAGCAAGATAAACGACTCCAACTTCTGGCAAGAGCAAGGAGTTGCGAGGGTGCTCGTTATAGGCGACAACAATATCAACAACAATTCCATTACCTGGGCTATGCGCAAGACCGAGGTCAATATAACCTTTGCAAAGTCGGTTAAGGCGGCGGTTGCGAGCATGGACAAGGCGTGGGGCAACGGCAAGGGCTACAACATCGTAATTTACGATTGGGACGATAACGAACAGGCGTGCCTTGACGAGATTAAAGAGCTCAGGGAAAATATTCCCGAGTACGTGCCTTTGGTTATTTTAGGCGACTGCGAGTGGAGCGAAATCGGCGAAAAGGCGACGGAAGCGGGCGTAGATGCTCTGCTTGCAAAGCCCTTCTCGGTTGCTCTGTTCAAAGAGTGCGTAACCAACCTTAAAATGGACGTGAGGGAGGGGCTTGTACCCAAGGCGGAAAAGAGCGCGCTTGCCGATATGAAGTTCCTTGCGGCGGAAGACAACGAGCTCAACGCAATGGTTTTAAACGAGCTTCTGAATATGGTGGGCGCAACGTGCGTCGTAAAGCCCAACGGCAAGGAAGTTGTCGAGGAATTCGAACACAGCCTTCCCGGGTCGTACGACTGCATTTTAATGGATATACAGATGCCCGTAATGGACGGCTACGAAGCGACGCGCGCCATAAGGGCGAGCGAGCGCCCCGAGGGCAGAGATATTCCCATTATTGCGATGACGGCAAACGCGTTTGCCGAGGACGTGAAGAGTTCGCTCGACGCGGGCATGAACGCATATATCTTAAAGCCTATCGACATGAACAAGCTTGAAGAGACGATTATAAGCCACAAAAAGAACAGAGATTAAGTTAAAGTAAAAGCAACCGCCCCGCGCGATAAAATCGCGCGGGGCGGTTGTCGTTTATAAATTCAAATTAATTGCCGTCTGTTTTCGGTTCGCGTATGCGGGCGGCGTTGAGCTCTGCTACGCGCTCTGTGAAGGTAAGCTTGTCGGTACGCTTCTTTAAATTTTCGGTAAATCTTTGCGTAATCGCAATGTAAATGCAGTAAATGGGCACCGCGCCGAGGTTGGTTTCAAGCAGTGAGTTGACGATTATGGTGTTGAGCTTTTGCTCCCAACCGAAGCCGTCGCTGCGAATACCGCCGACAAGCAGCGAAAATTCCCAGCAGAACTGCACCGCAATGCCGATTAACAGCAGACGCAAGAGGGGGAAGCGTTTGGTCTTTTCCTTCTGCCACAGATTGTAAATTATCGCGCCAGTGTACCCCGCAAGCAGAATGAGCGCCATGTAGCCGTGGTAGCCGTTTGTTTCGCGCCAGATTGTCACGGTGGGAAGTTTAGCCCCGAACGATTGCGCGAGCATGGGCGCGACAATCCACCACACGAGAATAAAGAGGGTGAATTCCACCGTGCGCCTGTCCTTTGCAATCCACGTCCAAATGAGCACGAAGTTGGTTATGCCGTAGCTCATCGACATCCATAGAAGCACCCAGAAAAGGTTGCCTCCCTCGATGTGGCGGGAGTGCATTGCAAGGTGGAATATGCCGTAGTCGACAATCATATACAAAACGCCGCCGAACAGCCCGAAAACGACCGTTAAATAGCGTTTTTTAATTATCAGCATTGCGAGTAGAGCGACCAAAAACACGATATCGAGGTATATATACAGGTGCGAAAACACGCGCCTTGCGATAACCTCGCTTGCAAGTAAATTCATAATTTTCTCTCTTAAAAAACTGTTATGTTGAATTTATAGTACATTAACCTTGCGGCATTGTCAAGTTTTTGCCGCGCGGTATATCTTTTATGCGCTACTTGAAATTAAGTGAGTTGTATGGTATAATCAATATGATATTTACGGGGGTGCGGGTATGCTTTTGCGGCAGATAAAATATTTTGTAGCCATAGTTGAAACAAACAGCTTTACCGAAGCGGCGGCAAAGTGTTTTATTTCGCAGTCGGCAATTTCACAGCAGATAGCCGCGCTCGAAGAGGAACTCGGCGTAAAACTGACAAAGCGCAACGGGCGCAGGTTTACCGTTACGCAGGCGGGCGAATATTTTTACAAGCGCGGGAAAGCGATTTTGCGGGAAGCGGAAAGCTTAAAAGCCGAAACGACGCGCATAGGTTCGGACAGCGAATTGCATCTGAATATAGGCTACCTTGCAAGCTACGACGGGGTTGAGCTTCCGCAGGCAATCACGGAATTTTCGAAAAAATATCCCGAAGTCATCGTCACCGTTTTCAAGGGCACGCACGAAGATTTATATCATGCCTTAAAAGACGGCAAAGCGGATATAGCGCTGAACGACCAGCGCCGCGCCTTTTCGGACGAATATGAAAATTACGTTTTAAACCAAAGCCCCGCTTATCTGGACGTTGCGACAACCCACCCGATAGCGCAAAACGAAACGGTTACAACCTCGCTTCTTTCGGAATATCCCTGTATTTTGATTGCAACAAAGGACAGGCGCAACACCGAACAGGATTTTTACGAAAACACTCTCGGCATAGGCAAGCAGTTTATCTTTGCGGAAAGTTTGGACGAAGCGCGGCTTATGGCTATGGGCGGCAGGGGATATATCTTAGTTGAAAGCGTGAAAAACGAAGTGCGCGAGCCGCTTGTAAGAAAAGAAGTCCGCCGCGCGGATAACAGCCCTATCGTGCGGACGTATTGCGCGTTCTGGAAAAAGTCGGGAACGAATTATTACATAGAAGAATTTGCCGACTTACTTCGAAAGAATTTCACAGAATAGCTTTAAAGCGTTCCGATTGCGGGGCGCTTATTTATTAGTAAAACTTATCAAACAATATTAAAATCGAGATTGATTATACTCTTACGGTATATTAAAATAGCATTACAAGGAGGCTGTGTATGTCAATTTTAATCGTGTACTATTCGAGAAAGGGGCAGAATTACTGGAACGGCAGTATTAAGAATTTAGAAAGGGGCAACACGGAAATAGTTGCCGAGTTTATTCAAAGAGCCGTCGGCGGCGATTTGTTCGAGGTGGAAACGGTTAAGCCGTATCCGGACGACTACTACGTTTGTATTGACGAGGCGCAAAAGGAGCTTCGCGCTTCCGCCCGTCCCGAAATAAAAGCCTATCCCGACAATTTGGAGAGCTATGATATAATTTTCGTGGGCTATCCCAACTGGTGGGGGACTATGCCTATGGCGATGTTTACTCTGCTTGAAAAATGCGATTTGAAGGGCAAGAAAATCGTGCCCTTTTGCACCAACGAGGGGAGCGGTATGGGCAATAGCGAGCGCGATTTGGCTAAGGTTTGCAAGGGAGCGAACGTAATGCGCGGACTTTCAATTCACGGCGCGGAAGCGGCAAACAGCGAAAAGGTCGTTGCGGATTGGGCTGAAAGGAACGTTTAAGAGGAGTTGTGTATGGCTATAAGCGATTTTTCAAAAAAATACCATGAAAAAATGTTTCCGAACCGCAAGTCGGGGTTTGCGGAAACCGACCCCGAATTTATAGAAATTTTTGATAACTTCGCTTTCGACGAGGTAATAAATCAGGACGATTTGGACGGCAAAACCCGCTTTATCGCAATCCTTGCAACGCTTATCGGCTGTCAGGGCATTGACGAGTACAGAGCGGTTTTGCCCGCCGCGTTCAACTTCGGCGTTACGCCCGTCGAGGCGAAAGAGATAGTCTATCAGGCGGTGGCGTACCTCGGCATAGGCAGGGTGTTCCCCTTTTTAAAAGCGGTAAACGAGGCGTTGACGGAGCGCGGAGTAGCCCTTCCGCTCGAAGGTCAGGCAACCGCAACTTTAGAAAACCGCCTAAAAAAGGGCGAACAGGCGCAGGTCGATATCTTCGGCGAGGGTATGCGCGGCTTTGCCTCGTCGGGCGAAGAGGAGACGCGGCACATAAATAAGTGGCTTGCGGAAAATTGCTTCGGCGATTACTACACGCGCACGGGGCTCGATTTTAAGCAGCGCGAAATGATTACTTTCTGTTTCCTTTCGGCGCAAGGCGGGTGCGAACCGCAGCTTATATCTCACGCCAAGGCGAATATGCGTATCGGCAACGACAAGGCGTTTCTGATTAAAGTCATATCGCAATGTCTGCCCTATATCGGCTATCCCCGCTCGCTCAACGCTTTAAGGTGCGTAAACGAGGCGGCGAAAAGTTTATAATACAAAATAACAATTATGAGGGGTGTATATGTTCAAGAACGTACATAAAAATTTCGGGTTCGGCTGTATGCGGTTGCCCATGAAGGGCGGCGAGGTGGATTATGCCGAGTTCAACAAGATGATTGATACCTTTATCGGAAACGGGTTCAACTATTTCGATACGGCGCACGGCTATCTTTCGGGCAAGAGCGAAACCGCTCTTCGGGATTGCCTTGTCGCGCGCTATCCGAGGGATAAATTTATTCTCACAAACAAGCTGACCAATTTCTATTTCAGGACGGAGGCGGAGGTTCGCCCGTTTTTTGAAAGTCAGTTAAAAATTTGCGGCGTGGACTATTTCGACTTTTATTTAATGCACGCGCAGAGCAAGGAAAATTTTGCGCATTTCAAGCGTTGCCGCGCTTACGAACAGGCGTTGGAATTTAAGGCGGAGGGCAAAATCAAGCACTTCGGCATATCCTTCCACGATACGGCGGACGTTTTGGAGCAGATTTTGTGCGAATACCCGCAGATAGAGGTCGTGCAGATTCAGCTAAATTACGTCGACTTCGACGACCCCGCCGTGCAGTCGAAAAAGTGCTACGAGGTGTGCAGGAAGCATGGCAAGCCCGTAATCGTTATGGAGCCCGTGAAGGGAGGTAACCTCGTCAATCTGCCCGAGGCGGCGAAAAAGTATTTCGAAGAGCTGGGCACGGCAAGCGCGGCGAGCTATGCTATCCGCTTTGCGGCGAGTTTCGACGGCATATTTATGGTGCTGTCGGGCATGAGCGATTTGTCGCAGATGAGCGACAATATCTCGTATATGAAAGATTTCAAACCGCTCGATAAGAGGGAGCTTGAAGCCGTGCAAAGCGTGTGCGCCGTGTTTAAGGGTATGAATTTAATTCCCTGCACCGCCTGCCGCTACTGCACGGACGGTTGCCCGAAGCAGATATCCATACCCGATTTGTTTGCGTGTCTGAACACGAAAAATATCTATCACGACTGGAACGCCGACTACTATTATACCGAGGTGCACACCAAAAACCGCGGCAAGGCTTCGGAGTGCATAAAGTGCGGCAAGTGCGAAAAGGCTTGCCCGCAGCACTTGCCTATCCGCGACTTATTGAAGAGTGTTGCAAAGGAATTTGAAAAGTAATATCAATGCAGAATTCAGAATTAAGAATTAAGAATTAAGAATTAAGAATGTAGAATTAAGAATGTAGAATTAAGAATTGTATACCCCCCTCAGTTGCTACGCAACAGCTCCCCCCTCTTAAAAGAAGGGTGAGCCCTGCCTGCCGCAACCCAAGGCTTACCCCTTTTTAAGGGGGAGGCTCCCGCTTTGCGGGTGGTGGGGGGTTAATTCCTAATTTCGAATTTAAAATGATTGTGCGGGATATCAAAAAAATTGCTGTATATTTTAACAGCTAAAATCAAATTGACCGCCATATATGGCGCAACGAAATAAAAAAGGAGTTAATTTATGTTAGAAAACGTTTTGGTAAAAAAGGGCTATTCCCTTAAAATTAAACTGACGGTTAAAGGCGTAATCTCGGTGCTTTTAGTCGCTCTTGCGGTGGGCTTGCCGCAGATTATTCACGTTGCTTTGGGACAAGCGGGCGGCGTGCAATGGCTCCCCATGTACCTGCCCGTACTCTTGGGCGGCTGTCTTTTAGGCTGGGCTTGGGGCTTAGGTATAGGTATCGCTTCGCCCATCGTCAGCTTTTTAATTACCCTCGCGGCGGGTAGTCCCATGCCCGCGGCGGCAAGGCTTCCGTTTATGATAGTCGAGCTCGCGGTTTTCGCCGCAGTGTCGGGGTTGTTCACCAAAAAGATAGCAAAAAACGGCTGGCTTGCATTCCCCGCGGTACTTTTGGCGCAGGTTGCGGGCAGAACGGTATTTATGCTGTTAGTACTAATTTTCCAAAGCGTAACGCCCTTCACGCCCGCGCTTATCTGGTCGCAGATTAAGGCAGGGCTTTTGGGTATGGTCTTGCAGGCGGTCATCGTGCCGTTTGCCGTAATGGGGTTGAGATTGCTTTTAAACGGGGATAAAAATGACGGATATACAGACAGCGAAGAATAATCTTGCGGGGCACACAATTTGCCTTTGCAAAGGCGGGGAGTGCCTTTACAGCGACAGGCGCGGAATTGCGCCGATGATGGGGTTTATAGAAAGCGGAGTTGACCTTTCGGGCTACTCGGTTGCCGACAAGGTGGTCGGTAAGGCGGCGGCGTTGCTGTTTATAAAGTGCGGCATAATTTCGGTGTATGCCGAAACGCTGTCGGAGTACGCGAAAAAAGCGCTCGAAGAACGCGGTATTGCCGTCGAATACAAAACGCTTACCGAGAGGATTATTAACCGCGACGGCACGGATATCTGCCCCATGGAAAAGACGGTTTTAAACTGCGGCGACGCGGAAGAGGCGTACGCGCTGTTGAAGAATAAATTAAAGGAGCTGCAAAAATGAAAATCTGGCTCATAACGGGCGTATCCTCGGGCTTCGGGTACGAACTCACAAAACAGTTGTTAGAGCGCGGCGACACGGTTATAGGCATCGTGCGAAACGCGGAAAAAGTGCGCGGGTTTACGGAGCGGTACGGCGACAAATTCGATTGCCGCATTTTGGACGTCACCGACGTTGCCGCTGTGCAGAGAACGGTCAGCGAGAGTTTTGCAAAATACGGCAAAATCGACGTCGTTATTTCGAATGCGGGCTACGGCTTGTTCGGCGCGGCGGAGGAGCTTTCCGACGAACAGATAGACCATATTATCGCAACAAATCTCACGGGAAGTATACAGCTTATAAAGTCGTCGTTGCCGCATATGCGTAGGCAGGGCGGCGGCAGAATAATTCAGATTTCGTCCTACGGCGGGCAGGTGGCTTATCCTTCGAATTCGATGTACCACGCGACAAAGTTCGGTATCGAGGGCTTTTGCGAGTCGGTTGCGCAGGAGGTCGCCAAATTCGGTATAGGCGTAACCATAGTCGAGCCGGGCGGCGCGAGGACGGAGTTCAGGTACGGCAGCGCAAAGGTTGCGGATTTGATGCCCGAATATGAGCACGTTCACGGCTTTTTGAATATGCTTAACCCCGCAAACGGACTTGCGCCGGGCGACCCCGCTTTAATGGCGAAACGGATAATCGAGAGCGCGGATATATCGCCCGCGCCCCTTCGTATGGTGCTCGGCAGTCAGGCGCTTTCGGCAACGATAACGAGATTGAAAGAGCGCATTGCCGACTACGAAACGCAAACCGCGCTTGCCGCAAGCACGGATATAAAAAATTGAACAAATTTCAGCGGGCGGGTATTAATATCCGCCCTTTTTATGCGCTTGACAGTTGTGGCGGCGCGGTGGTAGAATTTAATTAACGATTTGCATTTTTATGCTGACATGGCGGAATTGGCAGACGCGCAGGACTTAGAATTTTTGACGGAAAGAAATTAACATTCAAATTCACAACAAAACTGAAAACTTAACATTTTTATGCCGTTGTGTTGGAATTGGCAGACAAGATGGACTTAGAATCCATTGCTGCGAGGCGTGCAGGTTCAAATCCTGTCA
>JAMPAF010000018.1 GCA_023667345.1 Clostridiales bacterium | reverse complement strand
GGAAAGCAAGAATTCCGCGCAACCCCTCGCCTTCCACTTTGAAGGGGAAGGTGGCACCGAAGGTGACGGAAGAGGTTGACGCTCTTCACCTCAGCATAGTTACGAATTCCGCATTAAATAGGTTATATTATGATGATTGCAACCAAGGGCAGGAACGCCCTCAAAATTATGCTCGATTTGGCGCAGCATAACGACGGCACGAATATCTCGCTTGCCGATATCGCCGAAAGGCAGAAAGAATCTTTGAAATACCTCGAAACATCGGCAAAACAGCTATCGAGCGCGGGGCTTATACTTTCAGCGCGCGGCAAGAGCGGCGGCTATAAGCTTGCAAGAAAGCCCGAGGAATATTCCGTTGCGGAAATTATTATCGCGGCGGAAGGCTCGCTCGCGCCCGTTTCCTGCCTCGACGGCAACTGCGAAAATGCGTGCAACTGCTTAACGTTGCCCCTTTGGCGGGAGCTTGACGAGGTTATCACCAACTTTTTAAATTCAAAATCGCTCGCCGATTTATTGAAATAGCCAAAAGACGCGCGGCGTTTTGCAAAAACGCCGCGCGCTCAACTTTAACAAAAAATTTTGTAAACTCTTTTAATTCCTATTGACTTGATAGGAATTATTTATTATAATGAATACAAACTAATTAAGAAGGTTTTTATGTATATGTCAAAGACCGTTTACGTAGACAACGCGGCAACAACCGCTATGAGCGATACGGCAATCGCCGCAATGCTCCCTTATTTAAAGGAAACGTACGGCAACCCCTCGTCGCTCCATACCGTGGGGCAAATCGCCAAAGAGGCGCTCGATAAGGCGCGCGCGGAGATAGCCGCGATAATAGGCGCCAAACCCAACGAAATTTACTTCACCTCGGGCGGAAGCGAGGCGGATAATCAGGCTATCCGCTCGGCGGCGTACGCGGGTCTTGCCAAGGGCAAAAAGCACATAATATCCACCGCGTTCGAGCACCACGCCGTTCTTCATACCCTCAAAAAGCTTGAAAAAGAGGGCTTCGAGGTCACTTACCTTTCCGTTCATTCCCACGGCAATATCACCGCGGGGGAGGTGGAGGCGGCTATCCGCCCCGATACCGCGCTCGTCACGGTTATGTACGCGAACAACGAGGTCGGGTCGGTTTTGCCTATCCGTCAAATCGGCGAGGTTTGCCGCAAGCATAAGGTGGTTTTCCACACGGACGCGGTGCAGGCGGTGGGGCATATCCCCGTAAACGTCATAGAAGATAGCGTGGATATGCTGTCTGTTTCGGCGCACAAATTCCACGGACCGAAGGGCGCGGGCTTTCTGTACTGCCGCAACGGAGTACAGCTTAAAAATTTGATAGAGGGCGGCGCACAGGAAAGAAACCGCCGCGCGGGCACCGAAAATATTGCGGGTATCTGCGCGATGGCGGCGGCTTTGAAGGAAGCGGTCGCGTGTATGTCCGAAAATATGAAAAGGGAAGCGGCTCTCCGCGACAAGCTTATTGCGGGGCTGAGTAAAATTCCGCACTCCAAATTAAACGGCGACCCCGAAAACCGCTTGCCGAACAACGTAAATATGTGTTTCGAGGGGATAGAGGGCGAAAGCTTACTGCTGCTTTTGGACGCAAAGGGCATATGCGCGTCGTCGGGTTCGGCGTGCACGTCGGGTTCTCTCGACCCGTCGCACGTGCTCCTCGCGCTGGGCTTGCCGCACGAGGTGGCGCACGGCTCTTTAAGGCTCAGCCTTTCGGAATACAACACCGAAGAGGAAATCGACTATATCATAGCGGAAGTGCCAAAGGTAGTGGAATATCTGCGCTCGATATCGCCCGTATGGGAAGAGCTGGAAAAGGGCGAAAAACCGCACCTTATTTAATTAAGAATTTAGAATTAAGAATTTAGAATTAAGAATTAAGAATTAAAAATTAAGAATTAAAAAAATAATAATTTTAGCAAGCAAAATCGCCATTTTGCGCAGCGCGACCCAATTTGCGAAAACTTTCGCCTCAGCGGATTGAATGCCCGCGATTTGATAATCACGAGGGCACCTAACTATCGCGGGCAGAAAGGCAGCGCCTTTCAAAATCGCAAATAATATTTCGCGCCCCAAGCGAAAGATTTTTGCGAGAAAGGAGTTTTATGGCATTATACAGCGAAAAAGTTATGGACCATTTCACAAATCCACGCAACGTGGGTAAGCTCGACGACGCCGACGGCATAGGCGAGGTAGGCAACGCAAAGTGCGGCGATATAATGAAAATTTATATCAAGGTGCGCGATAACATTATAGTCGACGTCAAATTCAACACCTTCGGGTGCGGAAGCGCAATCGCGTCGTCGTCGATGGCTACCGAAATGATTAAGGGCAAGCCCATATCCAAGGCGTTGGAACTCACCAACAAGGCGGTTGCCGAGGCGTTGGACGGGCTTCCCGCGCACAAAATGCACTGCTCGGTTTTGGCGGAAGAGGCTATCCGTGCGGCTATCAAGGACTATTACGACAAGAACGGAATAGAGTATGATAAGGCGCAGTTCCCCGACCCTGCTGACGAAGAGGACGAGCACGGGTACAGCGAAGAGTAATTTATGTCTAAACAACTCACTCCGTGCGAGCTTGTCGAGCGCAGTATCATAACCAAATTCCGCAAGGGGATATGGACTAAATTTCTGCAAGCCGTAAAAAAATACAAGCTTATCGAAGAGGGCGACAAAATTGCGGTGTGCGTTTCGGGCGGCAAGGATTCAATGCTGCTTGCAAAGTGCGTGCAGGAATTAAAAAAGCACTCCGAAATCTCATTCGACGCGGAATATATCGTAATGAATCCGGGGTACAATGAGGAAAACCTCGCGCTCATAAAGCAAAATCTCGCGTTTTTGGAAATACCCGCGCAAATCTTCGAGTCGGATATATTCGGCGTAAACGAGCTGATAGGCGGCGAGCACCCGTGCTATCTCTGCGCGCGCATGCGGCGGGGCTTTCTGTACGCGCGGGCGCAAGAATTAGGTTGCAACAAAATCGCGCTCGGGCACCATATGTCCGACGTTATCGAAACGACGCTCATGTCGATGCTTTTCGGCGGGCAGATACAGGGAATGATGCCCAAAATTAGCAGCAACAATTTTAAGGGTATGCAGCTTATTCGCCCGCTGTACTGCGTTTTGGACGACGAAATTATCCGCTGGCAAAATTACAATAATTTAAAATTTATCGCTTGCGCGTGCAAACTCACCGAAAATTTATCCTTGGGCGAGCAGGGGCAGTCGGCGCGGCAGGATATCAAAAAGCTTATAAAGGACTTCCGCGCGCGCAACCCCGACGTCGACGCGAGCATTTTCAAGAGCTTACATAACGTGCAACTCGACACCTTGCCAGAGTTTAAATACAGGGGCGAGACGTACGACTTTAATTCAAAATACGAAAAAGGAATTAAGATAATTCGCAATTAAGGTGAATTCAGAATTAAGAATTCAGAATTAAGAATTAAGAAATAAGAATTAAGAAATAAGAATTAAGAATTAAGAATTAAGAAATAAGAATTAAGAATTAAGAATTAAGAATTAATTATTGTACCTTAATCGTGCCTTCCACCTTAATAAAGGGGGAAGGTGTCGCAACCGTTAAGGTTGTGACGGATGAGGGTTGTGAACATTTGACAATACCATTTCGCCCCGCCGCAAGGCGGGGCATAATCATATGAGCCCATAGGAGCGTGTCATTTCGAACGCTATGAGACCCGCACTTGTGCGGGCGATTAAGTGAGAGAATCCCCTCGTGGTAATACGTGAAAAATTGGGAAGCGAAGCATTGCAGACTACGTAATTCTGGATTGCCGCGTCGCTACGCTCCTACTACGCTAACGCTTCGTGCGACCGCCTTTGGCGGGCGGGCGCAATGACGGCGCGGGACGGGCGCAACGACGGTGTACCACTCCTTGCTTTCATTTTGGTGCAAGAGAGGGCAAGTCACGCGGCGACGCCGCGGGCTGTATTTTTTACATTATAAATTGTTTTAAAGTATTTACAAAGTCACGGAAAAGTAATATAATAGTGTTAATTGAAAACTTAAAATGTTAAAAATCAGCATTTTTAGCATAAAGGGGGATATAGAAAATGAAGAAAAAGGGAGCGATTCTGTCGTTGCTGCTTGCGGGCGTGATGTCCGTGGGCGTGGTTGCAACGGCGGGTTGCAAACAGCACGAAGGGCACGTTCATACCTGGACTTCGTGGGAGACGGACAAGGAAGACGAGACGAAGCATACAAGAAAATCTACCTGCCTCGACCACGCTACGGTAACCGAAACAAAGCCGCACAGCTACGATAACGACGGTGACGCAACCTGCAACGACTGTTCTTATGTGAGAACAATCGGCGGCGGTGGCGGCGGCGAGATAGAGAATCCCGACCCCGTTGTTCTGAGCGAGGATACCGCTATATCGTTGACCGTCGGTGAAAGTCAGGAGATTTCGGCTGCTGACGGCGCGGTTTTTGCGTCGCAACACACTAATGTCGCAACGGTTGACAGCAAGGGCAAAATTACGGCGAAAACGGCGGGTGTTGCAAAAATTACCGCAACGGCGGGAACCTCGGTTGTAACCTGCACGGTAATAGTGCTTGCGCCTTTAAACAGCGGTTCGCAGGCGGCGAACAAAGACCCGTTTACGTTTGCGGGCGGCACGGTTGACATAGGCAGTGTAAGCGAAAGCGATTTGCCTCCCGTAGCGGCAGACTCCGACGCCGAGGAACATTCCGTAACGTTCACCGAGGCGGACGGCGCGTCCGTGCAGTACGTAGAGCACGGCGCATATGCCGTCGAACCCCTTGTGGAGAAGGACGGCAGTTATCTTACGGGTTGGAAGCTCAACGGCAGCGACTATGATTTTAATGCGCCCGTAAATCAATCCATAACCTTAGAGGCACAGTGGGAGGCTTTGCCTTCGGGTATTTCAAAGGTCGAAGGCAATCAGGAATCCGTAGCGGTGGAATTCACCGGCGGCGCAAATACCGTCGTACAGTATAAAAAGAACGGCGGAGCGGAATGGACGACTGTAGACGCGCAACTCGTGCGCGGACTCGGCGGCAATTCTGCGAGAGTAGATATTCTCGGGTTATCCGCAGGCGTATACAGCGTTAAGATAGGCGCAACCGAAATAACGGATGTAAGGGTAAAGGCGTACGACCGCTCGGGCTACGCGCACTTCAATTATACCGACGGCATAGGCGCGTATAACGACGACGGCACTTTAAAAGATAACGCCCTTGTAATTTACGTAACCGAGGAAAATAAAGACACGGTTATGAAAGACCTTGCCGAAACCAATACTTTGGTGCGTCAGCAAATGTTCGACATTCCTTACTATGCGGGCATTAAGGGTGCGGATAAGAATTGGAACAAACAAGCGGAAGGCATAGGCTGGTGGCTCAATAACGTACAGTACACCAAGAAAGATAAAAACGGCAATGTTGCAAGTAATACGTATTCCGAAAGCGGTTCTTCGCTCGGCTTCGGCAACACTGCTTTTGACAATATCCCCATAGTTGTCCGTTTCATAGGTACGGTAACCACGCCCGAAGGCTGTACGGCATACAATTGCCTCGGCGAGGGCGGTTCCGTAGGCGACAACGGACATATGGCACGTATGAAAAACCTGAAAAACGTCACCATAGAGGGTGTAGGCGACGACGCGACCATTTACGGCTGGGGCTTCCACTTTATGGCTGGCAGCGACGCGAAGAACGGACGCGGCAAGGGCTTCGAGGTAAGAAATTTAACCTTTGATAAGGTTCCCGAGGACTGCGTCGGTATGGAAGGCGTTCAGCAGGACAACAAGGCAAAGGGCATTACGGGCTCGGTTGAAAGATGTTGGGTACATAACAACGTATTCTTAGAGGGCTACTGCGCAAGCCCCGCCGAAAGCGATAAGGGCGAGGGTGACGGAAGCTGCGACTTCAAGCGCGGACAGTATTTTACCTTGTCGTATAACTACTTTATCAACTGCCACAAAACCAACCTCATAGGTTCGGCGGACAGTTCGTATCAATACAACATAACTATGCACCACAATATGTGGTACAACTGTAAGGCGCGTATACCTCTTATAAGACAGGCAAACTGTCACTACTATAACAACTACGTATATGGCGAAAGCGGCGGAACGATGGACCAGGTACACTCGCTCAGAGCTAACAGCTACGTATTCTCGGAAGCGAATTTCTATGAAGGGCGCAAAAAGGTAGCCGAGGATAAGAGTTCGGGCGGCGTTGCAAAGGGTTGGAAAAATGTATACTCGAGTTGTTTCGACGAACATTCGATAACCGACGTATCCGCGCGCGACGAGTATGTAGCCAACAACTGCGAACACTGCGGCGGCATATCGTCCTCAACGGGCAGCGTGTACAGCCTTGCGCACTTCGATACCGACCCTACGCTGTTCTATTACGATGCGACAAATAAAAAGACGGACGCGCTCGTGGACGACCCCGTTTCCGCAAGGACGAGAGTTTTGCAGTATGTAGGTACTGTCGGCTTTGCGGCAGGCAATACCAAGAAAATGCTTGAAGCCAACACCCACACCCCTGCGGCGGCGGTAACCAACGGCACCGTGGACCTTTCTAAAGCGGCTACGGGAGCCACGGTGAACGGAGTTTATGTCAATGATTTCAAGGGCGGCAAGGGCAAAGGTCAGCTTATGACGTTCACTCTTTCCGCACCCACGCTCGTAAATATCGAGGGCTCGGGCAAAGAGGCGGACCACTATCCACAGGTAATACGTTCCGACGGCAAAGTGGTAATCGCAAAATTCAACGGCTCGGTAAGCGTGGAACTCGCCGCGGGCACTTACGTTATAACCTCCGGTCAAAAGGATAAGGAATCCTACATTACTGCGCTGTCGTTCGAGGCGGCGGAGGGCGCTTCCGAAGCGCGCGTAAACGCTGCTAAAACGGCGTTGGCGGCAATCGGCAACACCGTAACCCGCAACAGCAAGACGGTAATCGAAGCGGCGAGAAAGGCATACGGCGCACTGTCGGCGGACGAAAAACAGCAGATAAGCTCCGACCTATATTCGCGCTATGTTAAAGCGGAAAACGCTTACGCCGAAATTTCGGTCAACTACGTCATAGCGAGAATAAATTATATCGGTACGGTCACCAAATATTCCGACAGCGACATTTCGCTTGCACAGGCGGCTTATAACGAGTTGGATAACTCGGCTAAATCCAAAGTTACCAACTATTCCGCGCTGGTTGCGGCTATATCGGCATTCAGCGCATTCAAGGGCGACGCAATGCAGGGAGCCATAGACAGACTGCCCGCAACGAGCGTATTCCCGCTCATCATTGACAGCAAGCCCGCTATTGAGATTGCGCTCGTTATCTTTAACGACGTACTTGACGACTATAACTCGCTGGACAAGGAAAACGACGATGAAAGCGCGATTATTGACAGAATAAACATTAATCCGGTAACCGACTCTATCGCAACATTAACTGCGGCGTTAAAGCCTTTCGAGGTTAAGGATATGATAGCCGCGCTCGACGAAACCGCAAGCAATTATATGAGTCAGGCGGGCGCGTTAAAGGCGGCATACACGGCTCTTACTACGGCACAGCAAGCAATGTTAACCGCCGACGAAAAGCAAGCCTACGACAAGGCGGTAGCCGCATACGACGAGTACGCGAGCAAGGCTAAGTTAGTATTGTTTACGGCGGAAAACGACTCCAAGCTTGCCGGTCTCGGCTTCACAATTTCGGGCAGCAAGAGTTACAGAGGTAAAACCGATACGTTTGAATACAACAACGAAACTTATATCTCGCCTTTAAAGGTGCAGAGCGATACGGTGATTACTTTCTCGACGGCGACAAATATGACTGCTAAATTAATGTTGCATTCAAGCAAGAAGCAGACTGTTAACGTTGACGGCACGCAGTACACTGCGACAGGCGGCATTGTTACCGTTAATCTGGAAGCGGGCAGCCACAAGATTGAAAGAAGCAAGGACGGCGAATGTTGGCTGTGCTACGTCGAACTTGCACCTGCCGCTTAAAAATTTAAAATAACGCTTATCCCCCGACCGATTGCGGTCGGGGGATATATCTTTAAAAGGTTGCAAATTTTTTGCAAGTGCGGTACAATTATAAAAGACGGGCGAAAATGCGTTCGTCGGGGCATATTGCGGGGGCAATTGCTCTGAAATCACGCTTTTGCGGGGGTAAAAATTTGAAACTTATGCACCTTGCCGACCTTCATCTCGGCAAACGCTACAACGAGTTGTCGCTTATCGACGACCAGAAATATATTTTGGGCGAAATACTTAAAATCGCTTCCGAAGTCGCGCCCGACGGCGTGATTTTGGCGGGCGATATCTACGATAAGTCGGTGCCGTCCGCCGAAGCGGTAGAGCTTTTCGATTGGTTTTTAAACGGGCTTGCCGAGTTGAATTTGCAGGTTTTTATTGTCAGCGGCAACCACGATTCCCCCGAAAGAATAGCCTTCGGCGAGCGGTTTATGGGGCGGAGCGGCGTGCACATTTCACCCGTGTTCGACGGCAAAATTAAGCGCGTAAAGCTTACGGATAAGCACGGCGGGGTGCACGTATATCTTCTGCCCTTTGTTAAACCCGCCACCGTGCGCAGGTTTTTTGAAAACGAGAATATAGACAGCTATACCGCCGCCGTGAAAGCCGCGCTCGGCACGGTCGGGCTTGACGGCAACGCGCGCAATATTTTAGTTGCGCACCAGTTTGTAACGGGTTCGAAGAGCTCGGGCTCGGAGGAATTTACCGTCGGCGATATAGGCAACGTGGACGCGGGCGTTTTCGACGGGTTCGACTACGTTGCTCTCGGGCACGTGCACGGCGCGCAGAACGTCGCGGGCGAAAGGGTGCGCTATTCGGGCACGCCGCTCGTCTATTCCCTTTCCGAGGCGGCGGGCGAAAAGTCGGTAACGCTCGTCGAGCTGGGGGAAAAGGGCGATTTGAAGATAAGCGAAATTCCGCTTAAACCGATGCGGAACGTGGTGGAAATCCGCGGCACGTACGACGAGTTGACGCGGCGCGATTATTACGAAAACACGACCTTGCCCGACGATTTGGTGCATGTCGTCCTCACCGACGAGGAAGAGGTGCCCGACGCTTTGGGCAAGCTGCGCATAATTTATCCGTTCGTCATGAGCCTCCGCTACGACAACCGCCGCACGCGGGAACAGGCAAAATTGCAGCTCGACGACGGGGTGCCCGCGCGCACGCCCTTCGAGCTGTTTTCCGCGCTTTACGAGGCGCAGAACAACGCCGCAATGAGCGACGAGCAGTCGGAATTTGTGCGCGCGCTGATTGAAAAGGTGTGGGGGGAAGAACAGTGAAGCCCGAAAAACTTGTAATGTCCGCGTTCGGTCCCTACGCCGCACGCACTGAAATAGATTTTACTTTGCTCGGCGAGCGGGGTGTGTACTTAATCTGCGGCGACACGGGCGCGGGCAAGACCACCGTGTTCGACGCGATAGTTTTCGCCCTCTACGGCGAGGCAAGCGGGGATATGCGCGAGCCGAATATGCTTCGCTCGAAGTACGCCGACGGCGACGCGCCCACCTTTGCAGAGCTCACCTTTTTGAGTAACGGCAAGCGTTACAAGGTGCTGCGCAACCCCGAGTACAGGCGCAGAAAGTCGCGCGGCGAGGGCTTTACCGACGAAAAAGCCAATGCCGAGCTGACCATGCCCGACGGCAAGGTGATAACCAAGGTCAAAGAGGTCAACCGCGCCGTCGTCGGAATCTTAGGCATCGAGCGCGAGCAGTTCACGCAGATTGCAATGCTTGCGCAGGGCGATTTTGCCCGTCTTCTTTTAGCCCCCACCGAGGAGCGGAAGAAGATTTTTCAGAAGATTTTTCAAACGCACAAATACCAGCGGTTGCAGGACGAGATTAAGTCGGAGGCGGCAAAGCTGAAAGCCGATTACGACCGTGCGGTAGCCGCAGCGGTGCAGTACGCGCAGGGAATTGCGTGTGCGGAGGACTCGGAATACGCGCCGTCCGTCGAGGCGGCAAAGCGGGGCGAACTTCCCCCGGAAGAGGTCAAAAATCTGATTGCCTCGCTGATATCCGCCGACGAACGCGGGGAAGCGGACGCGGAAGAGAAGCTCAAAACTTGCGAAAAGGAGCTGGACGGGATAAATCTGCGCCTTTCGGGGTGCGCCCGCCGAAGGGCGCTCGAAGCGCAGTCGGAGGAGTTGAAGGCGCGGCTTGCCGAGCGGGAAAAGCGGTTAGACGAGTGCCGCGTCGCGCTCGAAAGTCACGCGGGCGACGAGGCTCTCATTAAAAAAATGACCGCGGAAATTGCGGAAATAAACGCGCTCTTACCCCGATATGACGAGCTTGAAGAAAAGCGTGAGGGCGCGCGCAAAGCGCGGGCGCAGTCGGAATATTATAAAAAGCTTTTAGACAGCGCCGCTTTCGAAACGGAAGAGGCGAAAAGGTTGGGCGAACAGCTTGAAGCCGAGCGGGAAAATCTGAAAATTGCAGAGCTCGAAACGGTGAAAGGCGACGGCGAATTGAAAGAGCTGACGGCAAGGTCGGAAGAGCTCAAAGGTTTGCTTGCCGACGCGGACAGACTGGGCGACGAGTACAGACAGTACGACTTTGCGAAAAAGCGGTACGGGGAGGCGCGGGCGAAGGCGCAGGCGGCGCGCGCCGACTACGACGAAAAGAACAGAGCGTACCTCGACGCGCAGGCGGGCGTTTTGGCAAGCGGGCTTAAAGAGGGCGCACCGTGCCCCGTGTGCGGTTCGATTGTTCACCCCGCTCCCGCAAAGAAGCCGACCGCCGTTCCGAAAGCCGCCGAGCTTGACGAAAGCCGCAAACTTTCCGAAAGAGCCGCCGCCGAAGAGAGGGACGCAAGCGAGCGCGCGGGCAGATTGAAGGGCGCGTACGAGGCGCGCCGCGAGCAGTTGAAAGCGGGTGCGGCAAAGTTCACCCCGCTTGAAGAGGGAGCCTCATTTACTGCGGTCAAAGAGGCGTTAGCCGCGGCATATTACGGGGTCAACGGCAAAATTTCGGCTGTAAAGCAGAAGATAGAAGAGAAAAAGAAGTCGCTTGCGCGCGCGGATAAAATAGCCGCCGAGCTAAAAGCAAACGCGGAAAAACTTAACGCTCTCGCCGAAACGGCTAAGGTTGCGCAAGTCGGGCTGACAGCCTCGCTCAAAGAATCGGAGCAGTGCGAAGCGGACGCTCTTTCGCTGAAAAAGTCGCTTACCTACGGCGACAGAGCGGGCGCGCTTAAACGCGTCGGGGAGCTTACGGACGGCGTTGCTGCCACCGAAAAGGCTTACAAAAACTGCCGCGACGAGTTCTCGGATTGCGACAAAGGGGTTGGCGAACTCCGCGCCCGAATTAAGCAGTGCACCGAACAGTTGAGCCGCGAAGAGGTCGCCGACGAACAAAAACTCACCGAACAAAAGTCGGCGGCGGAAGAGGAGCGGGCGCGGCTTTTATGCGTGCAAAAGGGCTTGAATTACCGCCTGCAAAGCAATAAAAAATGCCTTGCGGATATCGCCGCGGCTTACGGCGCAATCGAAAAATGCGAGGGCAGGTACCGCTGGGTCAAGGCTCTTTCCGACACGGCTTGCGGCACCCTTTCGGGCAAGGAAAAAATTATGCTCGAAACCTTTGTGCAGGCGGCTTATTTCGAAAGGGTAATAGTCCGCGCAAACCGCCGCCTTTTGGTTATGACCAACAACCAGTACGAGCTTAAACGCCGCGAAAGCGCGGACAGTTTCCGCAGTCAAAGCGGGTTGGAACTCGACGTTTCCGACCACTACAACGGCACTACGCGCAGCGTTAAAACGCTGTCGGGCGGCGAGTCGTTCAAGGCGGCGCTCGCGCTGTCGCTCGGGCTGTCGGAAGAAATTCAGTCGTCCGCGGGCGGCATAAAGCTCGATACGATGTTCGTCGACGAGGGCTTCGGCTCGCTCGATAACGTTTCTCTCTCGCAGGCGATACGCGCGCTCGACGATTTGGCGGAAAGCAACCGGCTCGTCGGCATAATTTCGCACGTCGCCGAGCTCAAAGAAAAGATAGACAGACAGATAATCGTTAAAAAAGACAAGACGGGCGGCAGTTATATAATGGTGCGGAACTGAAAAAGAGGGTGCGATGGCGCAAGGTTACAGAAGAGAATTTCTCGAAAGGCTCGGCTCGGGCGAGGAGCTCGGCGAGAGCGAAATTTTGAATATAATTCTTGGCAACGCGTACGGCGGCAAGGATATGTCCGCGGTTTCCGCCGCGCTTTTGGAGCGCTTTCCGGGCGTTTCCGCCATTTTGAACGCGAGTTTTGCCGAATTGATTTCGGTGGACGGCGTGACGGAGAGCGTTGCGGCGTACCTGAAAACTCTCGACCGCGTGAGGAACACGTTCAAGAGCGAGGAGCTTTTCATCATCGACACCGCACAGTGCTTTAAAGTGGCGGAAGGGCGGCTGCGCGGCGCGGAAAACGAAAATTTAGAGCTGTATTTTGTCAACAAGGGCGGCAAGGTGACGAAAATCAAGAGGTACACCTCGCACCTTCCCGACAAGGTAGAGGTTGCGGCGGGGGAGTTGCTTTCCGAAATTTCCTCGTCGGGCGCGTACGGTCTGTATATTGCGCACAACCACATAAACACCGCCGCCACCCCGTCGAAAGCCGATAACGAGGTTACCGCCAAACTGCTCACGGCGTGCGGAATCTGCAAGATAGCCTTTTTCGACCACTGCATAGTAGGCTCGGGCGGCGAAAAATTCAGCTACCGCGAGAGCGGTCTGCTCCAAAAACTGAAGGGTAAAATATAAATTGTAATCCCCGCGGCGCTTTTACGCCGCGGGGATTGTGCCTGATTTTAAGTTTAATCGAAATATCCGTTGTACTCTATCTTTATGCCGCTGTCGGGGTAGAGCCGCGCGAACAGGTCGATAAAATAGTCGTCGGTCATGCTGGCTATGTAGTCCACCACGATTTGGTTTGGCTCGGTATTTTCATACGGTTCGCGCCGCTTGTAGTGCGACTTGTTCACGTAATCTATGTGATGGGTGAAGATGGGTGAGTCGTGCCGCCCCGTGAGCAGGTCATACAAAAGTCTGCCGTATAAAAGGCGGAACATGGGCTCTACCTTTTCGGCAAAATCCTTGCGCGCCAAATCGCTCTTATACACAAGCTCGTAGTTGTCGCTTTTCGCCTTTTTAAGTGCCTCGAAATGCGTTTCGTCGAGCTTGATATAGTCCTTGCCGTAGCTGTTTTCTATAATGTTCACCATTAAATTGTTAATCATTTCGGCGTTAAAATTGCCTATCGCCGTGCCGTCGAAATCGCTCTCTTTAACCACCTTCGCGCGCTCGGCGTCCTGCCTGTCCTTGCCGAGGTAGGCGATTATGTCGGATATGCGCACCACGCACCCCTCCAAAGTGGAGGGCACAAGCTTTTTCACCGCGCCCGCGTCGAGATAGCAGTTTTCTATCTGCCTGTCGAACTCTTCGAAGCTTTTTAAGGGTGCGGGGCGGTACTCCGAAAGTTCTAATTCGCCGTCGTGCGAGGCTATGCCCGAAAGCGTTTGCAGCGATATATTATAGGGGTAAATGCCGTCAAGCACGCGCACCGAGTGAATATTGTGCGAAAAATGCCGCCCCGTATTTTCGTATAAAAGCGCGTCGAGATAGCTCTCGCCCGCGTGCCCGAAAGGGGTGTGACCGATGTCGTGCCCGAGCGCGATTGCCTCTATCAAATCGAGGTTCAAATTGAGCGCGCCGCCGATAGTTCTGGCAATGCGCGAAACGAGTTGAACGTGCAAGCCGCGGCGGGTGATGTCGTCGTTTTTGTAAAAGGAAAAGACCTGCGTCTTGTCGGCGTAGCGGTTGTAGTAGGGGCAGTTCATAATCTTGTCGATATCGCGGATGAACGCGGTGCGCCAAACGCTGCCTTTATCGTGCGGATTGTCGACCCGCCTTATAACGCCGCCGTTATCGAAAGCGACCCTTTTAAAATTGCCGTCGCGCTTTTCGCGCACCATTTTTTCCGCAACCGCGTCAGAAAGTTCTTCGTACATAATTTTATTATACATTAAAATTAAAAACAAGTAAAGTTTTCTTCGCCGTTTTAAAAATCAACAATATAGTTAATTGTTTTTTAAAACATTATAATCTGTAATCGGCGTATAATAATATAAATAAAAAATATATTTATTTAAAAATTAATATATATAATATAAATATTATATATATTAAAAAAAAATATTGAAAATTTTCCTGACTTGTGTTATACTTTAACTGGAAAAGGTTATATAAAATTCAAGATAATTTGATAGTTATGACGGTGACTTAAAATCGTTATTGTAAAGGAGGTATGATAATGAAAACCGATTTGGCGCGTGTTGCAAATGATTTCATTCTGAAAGCGCATGAAGAAAATTTATATTTGCCTCCCACTAAATTGCTAAAACTGGTCTATTTTATGTACGGACATTACATGCAACAAACCGGGGAACAACTTTTTCCCGAGCATTTCCAAGCTTGGGATTATGGTCCTGTTGTCCCGGAACTGTACAACCGTATACATGGTAAAAGTGATATAGACCAATTGCTCCCGAATGATGAGGGAATTATGTACGTTACTAATCCAAATAGCGAATATGGTAAAAAGTATTTTGAAGTATTCGATTATGTATGGAAAAAATATCGCGTATATTCGGCAAACACATTGAGCACATTATCTCATGCCCCTAATTCGCCTTGGGAAGTAACCCGTAGAATGGGTAAAAATCGCGAGATAGATTCCGAGCTAATCAAAAGATATTTTAACGGCGAGGATATTGCAAATGGCTGAAGAAAATAATCAGAATATTCCGAATATTCCGAATAATCAGAATAATCCGAATAATTCTGATGTTGGACCTAAAAATGCGCAGGCGATTATTATCGGTACGGGTGAGAGCAAGGAAGCTATAGCCGACCCATTAACTAAACGTGAAGGCATATATAATGATTTAATAGATGCCTATAAAACTCATTATGAAACAAAAAGCAAACACAACCGAGGGTTGAAAATAGCATTTTTCTGGATTATAATGAGTCTAATCACTATTTTGATTATCGGATTGATTATATTATGCGTTTGCGTTGTTTTTAAATGGGAGAATTCTTCTCAGTCAATTGCAATTATAATAACGAGTGTTGGTACAATCTTGTCCACAATAATTGCGTTGCCGACTATTATTTGCAATTACTTATTTCATAAGAAAGAGGACAAAGATTTGCTTGATTTTATAGTGGAATTAAACAAGAAAGATACATAATATTAAAAAGATTAATCTATAATAGCGAAAAAGTTCGGTTGACCGGGCATTAACTGAATACAAAGACCGCTGCCTTAGGGTAGTGGTCTTTTAGTTTTTTTGGCTACATTTCACTGCACGCCCGTCTATTTGTTTACTAAAACACCCGCCTAAGTGGTCGAATTGAGTTTTTAACTATATTATAACTTGAAAAATGTGATATACGTGATATAATGAATGTGCCCAAAAGAAGCGATAAACAGTAATTTATTTGGGTTTAATGCATTTCATGCAAAATTTATGGATATGTATATGGAATTACAAACGCAGAAATATATCGATACTTTTTTAGACTGTGCATACAACACGTATAACGAAAACAAATTCACGGGTAATGTAACAGAAAGAGAAAAACAAGACATAACACAATTACTGTTTATTTTGGTATCTGTTCCAAATGAGTTAAATAAAGTATTTTGCGATTTTATGTTTCAAAGAGCAGAACTACCCATAGTTGTTTCTTTCATATTATTTGTTTCAATGAATAATATCAAAAAGTTTGATATTAACCAAAAATATTCGATTCTGAAAAATGAAACTAAATATAGTTGTAAATCTTTAAATATGCTTAAAACCATTTGTGCCGTATACGACATAGGGTTGGAAGAGAAACAGAATATATTCAGGAAAACAAAAATTAAACTTGTCTTTCCGTTAGGTTTTAAAGAAAGAGTTTTGCAAGAACAAAAATATTTGCCCGCAAAGGGAAATAAGTTAAACAGTACATTGTCTTCCGACTACGACAACTTTGTTAAATGGTGGGCTGATTGCAGAGAATCTGAAATTTCAAATAATGAAACTTTGTTTGGTGCTTATCAGATTATGTGCTTTTATAATGAGATTTGCAATGGTGGATTTGACCAATTTTGGGATTTTGCAGAAAATTCAAATTGGGATATAGAACAAATGAAAAAAACATTTAAAAAATTGCTTCCGTCAACTTTTTATGCATTATTTGAAAAAGCATTATATGCACATAATAACGGAAAGGATTGTGAAGAGTATAATAATGAATTTGAATATGATAAAATGCAAGATGAGATTTTACCAGAACTTGCAAGCAGGGTTATGAAGATTTTAAATTAAAATAAAACTTTAAATTACAATTTATCGGGCTATTCGGGTTGCCTGACTTTATTAAAATTAAGCCGAACTGCTTTTTATAGTAATTCGGCTTTTTTATTGCAATAATTAAGGGCGTAAGTTGATTTGTTCAACTTACGCCCCTTTTGGCGCGGATGGCGAGATTTGAACTCGCGCGGCAGTTTCCCGCCCTACTCCCTTAGCAGGGGAGCCCCTTGAGCCACTTGGGTACGTCCGCTCGTCGCAACTCGACGCGTATTGCGGTTTTTGATTTTTAAATCAAAAACTCGCCTTTAACGTCGGTTGCTCCTCTTCGCAAAAAAGCTTTCTTTGAAATCTTTTTCGCGATATTTAATTTTGTTCATACAAACCGACTTTAAGCGGTTTGCCCTTTACGCTAAATAAATATATCATAAATAAACGCGCTTGTCAAAACATATTTTAACCGTTTTAAAAATAATGCCCGCAAAATTTTATGCGCTACGCTTGATAAATAAAAGTCGGTGTGGTAAAATGACAATAAGTTAATTTTGGTAATTGTCGCGCCCGTGCGCAAACGGTAGAGGGAGCGGCAGCGGAGGAAAAATGAAAATCGTATTTTTCGGGGATTCTATTACCGATTGCGACAGGGACAGAAACGACGACAAGTCGCTGGGCAACGGCTACGTTAAAGTGCTTGCCGACAAGCTTCGTCCCATCTATCCCGATATGGATATCGAGCTTATAAACAAGGGCGTCTCGGGCAACGAGGTGTGCGACCTTTTGGCGCGTGTTCAACGCGACGTCATTGACTTAAAGCCCGACGCCGTCGTTATAATGATAGGCATAAACAACACAATTCACCAGTTCAAGTACGGAAAAGAGCTCAATTTCAAGCAATTCGAGCGCGATTTGACCGAGCTTATCACCGTTTTGAAAGAGGCGGGAATAGTGGTAATCTTCTTGGAGCCCTTCCTTTTGCCCGCACCGGACAAGAGCCGTATGCGCCCCGTGTTTAAAAAGGAGCTCGAAATCATTCACCGCGTCTGCGTGGAAAAGTGCGACGAGTTCGTAGCCTACGACGAAATGTTTAACGGGCTGTGCGAAAGTCATCCTTTCACCGACTATTCGCTCGACGGCGTGCACCCCACGTTCAAGGGTTCCAACCTTATCGCCAACACATCTATCAAGGCGATAAGAAAGCACTTAATGTAGAAAAAAAGCGTTAGTTAAGGCATAGTAAGGGGGTAATCGCAGTGATAACCGAAAAAGGCACGGTGAAAACGAGCGTAAAGCAAGACGAAAAACTGTACAACGAACTCAATAAAACCTTGCGAAATTTAGGCATTGTGTGCATAGTTGCGGGCGCGGTCATTTTGGCTTGCGCGGTGATAGTGCTTGCAATAAATATTTGGGAAGGAGTGGATGACGCAGACTTTTATGTGTATTTTATAGCGGGCGCGGTATTTTTGGCTCTCGGTATTTTCTACGTTCTCCTCTGCAAAAATGCCGCAAAAAAGGCGTTGCAAATCGAGCGCGTGGAAGAGACGGAATTTTTCGGCGACTATCTTATCGAGAAGGAGTATACCGACGGCGAGCAGACCTCGGCGAACAAGGTGTACTACAAGTGGATTGTAAGAATTAAGGAGACCAAAAATTATCTGTTTTTGTACAACACGCGCGCAACGTGCATTGCGGTGGATAAGAACAGCTTAACGCCGAACGAGCTGAACACTGTTCGCGCGCTTTTGGGAAGAGCTCCGCAGATACCGCCTGCGCCTATGGCTATGCAGAGCGGCGTAACGCCCGCCGAACCGTTTGCCGAAATGACTGCATCGCAGCCGCCCGAAAAGGTTCAGGCGAACGAGCCCGTTGAAGAGACGGCGACGGATATGACAGAGCCGACTGAAAACAAAGAGGAATAAACGTTAAGCCCCGCTAAACAGCGGGGCTTATTTATCCGTTGCTCGGTTACCGTCATTGCGCCCGCCCGCGTAGCGGTTGCTCGGAGCGTAGCGCAGTAGGCGGCTTGCCGCCGCGGCAATCCAGAATTACGGAGTTTGCGGGTGTTCGCCTTAAATAGCGTTGTAATGCGGTAAGGTTAGTTTTGCGCGAAAAAGCGCGCAAAAAGATTCTTCGACTGCAAGCGGGAAAGCGTAACTGTTTCAACTTACTTTTCTGTACCGCTTTTCGCTCAGAATGACAGTTATCGGTAGTACCGCTTTCCGCTACTGCGTGCCGCCTTGCAACGGGGCTAAAATCATTTACTTACAAAGCCTTTCGAGGGCGAGCTTGTAAATTTTAAAGCACTTTTCAATCTTTTCGAAAGTTATGTATTCGTCGGGCTGGTGCACGGTGCATTCCTCGCCGTCCTCTTCGGGACCGAACGCCGCGCCGCACTTCAACGCGCGAGCATACGTGCCGCCGCCTATCGCCACGGGCTTCGCGTCCGCACCCGTAACCTCGTTGTAAACGCCCAAAAGCGTGGTGATAAGTTCGCCGTTTTTGTCGTTGTAAAGGGGCGCCTGCTCGTGCAGAACGGTGTAGGGCACGCCGTATTTGTCGACGACGTCCAACACGTCTTTAAGCTTGTACGTGGCGGGGTAGCGGATATCGCAGGTCACGTAAATTTTGCCGTCGCTCTGCTTTATCACGTTGGGTGAAAAGGTGAGTTTGCCCGTCTCGTCCTCGAAGTTCACAAGCCCGAATTTTTCGACGAAAAGCAATCTCTTCATTTCGGTCAAGCCCAGATAATCGAGCACTTTTTCGATGGCGTTTACGCCCTTTTCGGGGGTCGAGCCGTGCGCGCTTTTCCCGCGCGAAATTACGGTCTCTGCGGCATATTCCAGCCCCAACTGCTCGATAAGCTCGCTCTTTAAGGGCGCTTGCACGGCGCAGAGGTCGCATACCATGTTTGCCGCGCCGCCGCCCAAAAGAGCGGAAAACTGCGCGTTAGCCGCAGGGAAGGCGAACTGCAAATGCGCTATGCCCTTTTCGGCGTAAATTACGGGGAAGTCCGCGTCGGGCGAAATACCCGTTTCGGGCATTTTTGCAACCTTGTTGTAGTGCTCCATGCATGCCCAGCCCGTCTCCTCGTTGCAGCCGACAATAAGCTTAATAGTTTTCGAGGGCTTGAACCCTTCGTCCTTCAAAGCTTTCATGGCGTACAGCGCGATAATTGCGGGACCTTTGTCGTCCATCGCGCCCCTGCCCCAGACTCTGCCGCTCTCTCTGTCGACCTCGCCGCCGAACGGTTCGTGCGTCCAGCCGCTGCCCGCGGGCACGACGTCCAAATGCGCAAGCACCGCAAAGTCCTTGCCGCTGCCGAAGCGCACCTCGCCGACGTAGTTGTCGTAATTTTTCACCTCGAACCCCAAAAAGGACGCGAGGGATAAAAAGAAGTCGAGGCACCGCGCGTTGTCCTCGCCGAACGGCTTACCCTCTGAGGCGGCGTGCTCGGACGAGTCGAACTTAATTATCTGTGAAAGATTTTTTACAATGTCGTTAAAGTAATTATTCATATTTACCTCTTTTTTATTATACTCTTTTTTATTTTTATGGTAAAATAAAAACAAGGCGTTTTGCAAAATTTATTTTTTTGCTTTTGCGTCGGGCAAAGGGTAGGGTTATGCACGAGGGTCACAGGAACAGACTTGTAAGCAAGGTCAAAGACGGCGGGATTGTCTACGAGCACGAGCTCATGGAAATTTTGCTGTTCAATTCCTGCCCGCGCAAAGATTTAAATGCAACCGCGCACGCGCTCAACGGGCGGTTCGGCTCGATAGAGGGCGTGCTCAAAGCGGAGAGCGGCGAACTTTCGAAGGTGGACGGCGTAGGCGCGAATATGGCGGAATATCTCGAAGTGCTCGGCAAGGCTCTGCACGCCGTGCACGAAAACGAGAGCTTTGCCGTGGCGAAGAATGTTTTCGAGTTCAGAAAGTTTGTAACAGCCCGTCCCGCGCCCGAGACCGACTGCCTCGAACTGCATTGCCTCGACAAGGCGGGCAACGTAAGAAGAATTATCCCGTTCAAGGCGGATGAGGGGCTTCGCGCCGCGCCCGCCGAGACGGAAATTTTAAAGCTCGTCTCCGTGCACAGCCCGTACGGCATTTTTGCGGCGGGCAGACGTGCTGCGGGCGGCAGGGCTGCCGCGACCGACCTCGACGACGAGTTGTGCGGGCGGGTCGACCGCATAGCGGCTCTGTGCGGCGCGTGCTTCTACGACTATTGCATAGTGGGCGGCGACGGGGAATTTTACAGCTATAAAATGGCGGACAGAGGCGTGTTTGCAATAAAATGCGCGGGTGACGGCTATGGAGAATAACAGAACTTACAATTCCGTCCGCTTAACGCGAGCGGCGGGCATCGTCGTGGGACTGATACTCATTATTTTCGAGGGCATTATCTGCACCCAGTTTATAAACACAAAATCGTTGCCCGCGGTGTGGAAGATAATCTCGCTCTTCGGCTGTATTATCGTGCTCGATGTGCTGTGCGTTGTGGAATTCTGCCTTGTAAAAACGCTTAAAGCGCGCATTGTTATATACAGCTTCGACTTTGTTCTGCTGCTCTTTATCTGCGTTATAACGGGCAGTTCCTATCTGTCCGCGCTGTACTGCGTAATTTTGACGCAGCTATATTTTAACGTCGACGACTTTAAAACCAAGGTCATAGTTTTTGTGACGAGCTGTCTGCTGTTCGCCCTGACCTACCTTTTGGCGTGGTGTTTTAAGATAAACGTTGGCAACATAGTGGACCGCGTTTTCGAGTGCCTCGTCGGCATAATAATTATCGCCGTGCACTTTGTCGTGGTCAATTTCCTTTTGGCGTTCTACCGCAACAATGTAAAGCTTTCAAAGGCTATAAAAGAGGTGGACGAGAGCAAAAAGGAACTCGAAAAGGCGTATGAAGAGCTTTCCGAAACGGCGGTTTTAAGGGAGCGTAACCGCATCGCACGCGACATTCACGACAACGCGGGGCATTCCATGACGGCGGTTATAATGCAGACGGAAGCGGCAAAGCTTTTAATCGACACCAACCCCGAAGAGGCGAAAAACAAGATAATATCCGCCAACATTCAAGCGAAAAACGCGTTGGAGCAGATGCGCGAGAGCGTGCACCTTTTAGCGGGGCGGAGCGAGGCGGTTTCCATAAAGGAAGAGGTTGGCGAAATTATCGCCCAGACGATGGACGGCACCGACGTTAAAATAAGGTTCGATATTGCCGACGTGCAACTTTCGGGCGACAGGCGCAGGTTTATCTGCAACAGTTTAAAGGAATGCTTTTCCAACGGCATACGCCACGGCGGGGCGAGCGCATTCTATGTTGAGCTTGCCGAAACCGACGGCAAGGCGGTTTTAACCGTTTCGGATAACGGCGAGGGGCTTCCCGAAGACTTTAAGGAAGGGTACGGACTGCGCGGAATAAGGGAAAAGGCTGCGGCGTTCGGCGGCGGTATCGTGTACGAAAGCGAGCGCGGCGACGGCTGCGAAATAAAAATTGCAATAAATTTGGAATAAAATCCGACCAAAATATAGGCTTCCCCTTGGTGGGGAAGCTCCCGCATTGCGGGTGATGAGGGGAATTCTAATAATTTACCCCTCATCCGTCTTAACCTAAACGGTTAAGCCACCTTCCCCACGTAGGGGGAAGGCTTATAATGCGGAATATTTATTTAAAATAGGGGGCTCATTCAATGATAAAAGTAATGCTTGTCGACGACCAGATAATTCTGGCGGAAGGAATTAAAAGCGTTTTGGAAACGGGCGGCGACATCTGCGTCGTCGGCGTTGCGGGCGACGGCGTGCAAGCCGTGGAAATGGCTGAAAGGGAGTGCCCCGACGTCGTTTTAATGGATATCCGTATGCCCAATATGAACGGCGTTGCGGCGACTAAGAAAATAAAGGAAATTCTGCCCGACTGCAAGATTATAATTCTGACGACTTTCGACGACAGCGACTATATCTTATCGGCAATCAACGTGGGCGCGTGCGGATATCTTTTAAAGGATATCGGCTCTACCGCGCTTATCGACGCTATCCACAACGCCTATAAGGGCGACACGATTTTGCCCTCGCAGATTGCAAAAAAGATTAC
Organism: Clostridiales bacterium; assembly: GCA_023667345.1. GTDB lineage: Bacteria > Bacillota > Clostridia > Christensenellales > Borkfalkiaceae > Coproplasma. The sequence continues at coordinate 15,172 of JAMPAF010000018.1, read as the reverse complement.
CGAGGCGGCGATGATGGTCTCATCCGACCGCGAGATAAAGCTCAAAAGGGCGTTCGGGCTTTCGGACAGGGAAGCGGGCATTGCGATGATGATTTTAGACGGCTTCACCAACCGCCAGATTGCCTCCGCCTTAAAGCTTTCCGACGGCACCTCGCGCAACTACATAAGCACGATTTACCTGAAACTCGGCGTCGAAAACCGCACCGCGGCAATCGCAAAGATAAAAACAGTACTTTAAAAATAAAAGCCGCGCGGCACACATATGCCGCGCGGGGTTTTATAATATTCAGTATTCTTCCGAAATGCCGAGTAAATAATCGGCGGAAACCCCGAAAATTTCAACGAGTTTGATTATTATATCGGCAGGTGGCAGACTTTTAGAATTTTCCCAAAGAGAAACCGTATCCTGAGAAACGGAAAGTAGTATCCCAAGGTCTGCCTGCGACATTTTCTTTTCAATGCGCAGTTCTTTGATTCTCTTTCCTATTGTCTCAAAATTGCTTTCTTTCATACGTGTATTGTACGAAAAACCTTCGTAAATTTGTTGACTTACGAAAAATCCTCGTGTATTATTAAAAGTACAAAATTAAACGGAGAAAAGCGATGGACGAGAAACAAAATGAATTAGAAGAGACGGTTGGAAAAGAAGAAGAGGGCGTTGGCGAGGAGATTACGGAGATGCCCGAAATAATTACCCCTTGGTACATAATAACGTTGATTAAACCGATAATAAGGGAGGAGTTTATAGCAACGTGCCGTTACGACAGAACGGGCATAAGATTAAAGTTTTTAAACGGACAGAAATTTCATATTTCGGTAAAGGAAATGGAATAAGAGGATAAAATGAACCCCGCGCGGCACACATATGCCGCGCGGGGTTTTATAATATTTAAGATTAATAATTTATAATTGCACCTTAGACTTGCTTTCCCCCTTGCCCTAAGGGGGAAAGTACCAAAACCGTAAGGTTTGGGGGATAGAGGGATATTATTTTTACCGCATTAAAATAAGGTAGAAATTTGAACAACCCTCATCCGTCTTGCTACGCAAGCCACCTTCCCCCTTTACTAAGGGGGAAGGCAAGGTAGAGTGGGTGCATTGCTCGTCCCTTGATAAAGGTTGAAGCCAAGATTAAGGTGTAATTTCGCATTTACAAATCGAACGCGATTGCGGTTACGTCGTCGTGCAGCTCGCCGCAAAAATTCTTTAAATTTGTCTCTAAATTCTTGATAAATTCCTCGCCCGTGCGCGAAAGCGAAAGGGTCTTGATTGCGCCGTCCACGCCGAACATTTCGCCGTAGCGGTTCTTGCTCTCGGTCACGCCGTCGGTAAGTAAAACGAGGATATCCCCGCTCTTATAGGGGATAGTATCCTCGAAATACGCCGCATTGTCGAACCAGTTGGATACGGGCGGAGAGTTCAGAACAATGCGCGTAATGCCGCCGCCCGACTTCAACAAAATAGGCACGTTGTGCCCAGCCATCGAGTAGGTTATGCTGTCCTTATCAATTCTCGCCGCGGCGACGGTGATATAGTTCCTCTCGTCTAAATTAAGTTCCGAAAATTTGCTCGAAAGCGCGGATATGGCTTGCGCGGGGGAGTAGGCGTTTTTGTCGTACGCCGCCTTGACGAAAGCCGTAAGCATGCCCGCCGAAATGCCCTTTCCCGAAACGTCGGCAATCACGCCGCAAGCCGAGCCGTCCACCGTAAACACCTCGGGCAAATCGCCGCCTATGTCGCGGCAGGGTATGTAAAGGTAGGAATAGCGCTTGCCGCCCGCCCACTTGCCCGCGGGCAAAAGGCGTTGCTGAATACTCTTTGCGGCAACGAGCTCCCGCGCTATTTCAAGCTCCAACGCGTCGTCGATTATCCCTAAGCACAGTCCGCCGCCGAGCGGCTTTACGGTGAGCGAAAAGGCGACCTCGCGCTTTTCTTCGCCGCCCATTTTAAGATAGACGCGGCGCGAAATTTCCTTTTGCGAATAGAAGGAGTCCTCGAATGCCGTTACGAGCGAGCACCCGCGCATGCAGTCGCCCTTGCCGCAGTTTTTGCAGTTTGCGCAAGCAAAAGCCGCGCCCAAGCTCGTACGGCGAAAAGCCGCGTTAAAGAGCGCGGAAAAGTTTGCGTTGCAGAACACGGCTTTTAAGTTTTGGTCGACGACGACAATCGCCGAGGGCACCCCGTCGATTATGCGCCTGTAATATTTTTCTATCATTTTTGTTTAATTCGGGATTATTCCTTAATCGTGCCTTCCACCTTAATAAAGGGGGAAGGTGGCTTGCGTAGCAAGACGGATGAGGGTTGTGCAAATTCGCCCGCAATTAAGCCTTCCCCTTGCGTGGGGAAGGTGGCACTGCCATAAGGCAGTGACGGATGAGGGGTGTTATTATAAGAATTCCCCTCACCACCGCTACGCGGAGCCTCCCCACCGAGGGGAAGCCTATATTAAGGTCGGATTTAATTCTAAATTCTAAATTCCGAATTACGAATTCCGAATTACGAATTCCGAATTCTTAATTAATTGTCAATTTTGCTCGGCAGGTAAAATTTAAGTTTGTTCGAAACTATGCGCGCGTTTAGGGGTACGTTTTCGTAAATTTCGCCCTCCGCCTGAATGGGTGCGCCGCCGTTTATCGGGGTAATGCGCGCGCTCTTGCACTTTACGTGCGTGACCTCTTTAACCTTGTTCACCTTGCCCGAATTCAGCTTTAAAAACGCGACGAGCGTTCTGAACTTCGACAGGTAGTCGACGACGAGCAGGTCCATATATCCGTCGTCTATTTCCGCGTCGGGGAAAAGTTTTATTCCGCCGCCTATCTGTCTGCCGTTGCCGAGGCACGCGATTATGCCCGTGTACTCGCGCTCGTCGCCGCCGTCCCAGCTCGCCTTAAAGGTGGAAGCCTTGTAGTATTTAAGGCTCTTTAAAAACGCCTTAAAATACTTGCTTTTGCCCCTCGCCTTGCCCGCGTAGGCGCGTTGCAAAACGTCGACGTCGATGCCCATGCCAACGGCGTTAATGCTCCGCAGCCCGCTGTCAAGCTCGATATAGTCGATAAAAGTCGGGGCGCGGAATGCGATTGTCTCCGCGGCGGTCTTTACGTCGTGCGAAATGCCCGCCGTTTCGGCAAAATCGTTGCCCGAGCCCAAGGGGATGAGCCCTAACGTGCAGTTTTCCGCGTCGGAAATGCCGTTTAAAACCTCGTGCAGAGTGCCGTCGCCGCCCATTGCGATAAGGTGCGCGAACTCGCCGTTTGCGGTCAACTCCGTGGCTATATTCTTTGCGTGTCCCGCGTGGGCGGTGGAGTGCACCTCAATATCCTTGCCCGCCGTGCGGAAAACCTTTCTCACCGTCTCGATTTTGGCTTCGGTCTTTTCGTTTATATTATTGCCGTTTAAAATAACGTGGTACATTTATATTCTCTCTTGTAAAAAAGTCAATTAACAATGCGTAATGCGGAATTCGGAATTGCGGTCGGAATAGTGAAGTACGCGCATTGCGCGTCATTTCGAGCGTAGTCGAGAAATCTTTTCTAATGCTCTTTCACCTTAAATTGCGTTTGTTGTGGCAAAGTTAGTTTTGCGCGAGAAAAAGCGCGCAAAAAGATTCTTCGACTGCAAGCGGGAAAGCGTAACTGTTTCAACTTACTTTTCTGTACCGCTTTCCGCTCAGAATGACAGTTGGCGGTAGTACCGCTTTCCGCTACTTCGTGTCGCATAAACACGGGGCAGAATGACGGAAGAGGTTGACGCTCTTCACCTTAGCTTAATTCCGCATTACGAATTCTGAATTCCGAATTATATTTATTATACAATGTTCGCGCAAAGATTGCAATAGTTTTGTAAGTTTGCTATAATGATAAAGTTAAAATAAATACCGTAAAATTTTGGAAAATCCCGATATATGTACGCTTCAATACCCGAAAAACTCAAAGAACTTGCCGACGTACTCGAAAAGCCGCTGTATGCGGTGGGCGGAGCCTGCCGCGATTTCTTGGCGGGGCTGTCGGCTTTAAAAAGCGACTGGGATATATGCGCGCCCCTTTCGGCGGAAGAGGTCTGCGCGTGCGCAGAGGGCGCGGGGTTTGCAATTTCGGCGGTGTATAAAAACACGGGTACGGTTTTAATGAGCGCGGACGGCGATGACTACGAGTTCACCTCTTTCAGAACGGATAAATACGTGCGCGGAAAACATTCGCCCGCCGAGGTATTCTTCACCGACGACATTGCAAGCGACGCGCGCCGCCGCGACTTTAAGTGCAACGCCGTCTACTACGATATCGCCGCGCGGAAATTCGTCGACCCGCTCGGCGGCATAGAGGATATAAAAAATAAGCGCATAACCACCGTCGTCGACGCGAAAAAGGTGTTCGGCGAGGACGGTTTGCGGCTCATGCGCCTTTGCCGTATCGCCGCGCAGATTGGCTTTACGCCGACGGACGGGTGCGTTGAGGGCGCCCGTGAAAACCGCGAACTGATTGACGATATCGCGGCGGAAAGGATATGGGCGGAGTTGAACGCAATTTTGCACGCCGACCTAAAGTACGGGGTAAACGGCGCGCAGTATGCGGGGCTTAAACTTTTACACAAAACGGGCGTTATGGGGCGCGTTTTGCCCGAACTCGCGCTCGGCGAAAATATGTTGCAGCGCAAGGACTATCACGACCACGACGTCCTCGAACACTCGCTAAGGTGCGTGCTCTACGCCCCGCCCGAGGTGCGCCTCGCCGCGCTGCTGCACGACGCGGGCAAGCCGTATTGCAAATTAAATTACGGCAAGTTTGCCCGCCACGAAGAGGAGGGTGCGATTATCGCCGAAGATATATGCAAAAGATTGCGCGTGCCCGCAAAGGCGACGGCAAGGGCGGTTGAGCTCGTGCGGTGGCATATGTACGATTTGTCGGGCGCGGCGGCGGAAAACAAGGTGCGCAAATTCATCGTGAACCATTTAAATATTTTCGACGATTTGTTGCTTTTAAAGCAGGCGGATTTTTCGGCGTGCAAGGACGATTTGTCGGTCGCGCCGTGCGTTGAAAAGTGGAAAAATATCTATAAAAAAATGCTCGAAGAGGGCGTGCCGCTCACTTTAAAAGAGCTCGATTTAAGGGGCGACGAACTGATTGGCGCGGGAATATGCCCCGACGAAACGGCAAAAACGCTTAAAATGCTTCTCGGTGAGTGCGCTATAGGCAACGTGAAAAACGAAAAGCAAAAGCTGATAAAATACGCGCTCGCTCGGCGCGGGCAATGAAATTTTGCAGTAAATTATTGGCTGGAAAAATAATTTGCTTATTTTTCGCGCGTATAGTATAATATAATTCGGAATTAGGAATTAAGGTATATCGTCATTGCGAGGTTGCGTAGCAACCGCGGCAATCCAGAATTACGAAGTTCGCTCATTGTTCTTCTGGATTGCCACGGCACGCTGTGCCTCGCAATGACGGGTACCCAGCTCTCGCCTTCCTCGTTGCTCGTCCTCTTTAAATGCTTTGCATTGAAAGAAGACACCAAGTTTATGCGGTACTCAAATATTTTAAATAACAAATTATGAATAAGCAAAACATATTTTTGCGAAAAAAGGAATTCTTATGGCAAAGGGCGGTTCTAAATTAATAACCGGTATAATCTCGTTTTTGCTCGGCTTCATTTTCGCCATTTTAGTGGAAATAGGGGCTGTTTTCGGCGTGTACTGGTTCGTTATGAACAAGGACATAAATACGATAATGGCGACGCTCGGCGTGCCCAACACCGACGATAAGTACATAAATACCGACACGGAAAACGGCGGCGTAACCACTTTAAAGGACCTTTTAGAGGGCGTAAAGGGGCTGGTTTACGAAAACGGCGAAATCTCTATCTTAGGCAAGAGCTTCGACGACATTTCCCACCTTATCCCCGCCACGCAGATGGCGCTCGATTTGTTCTACGGAATTGCCGACGACTACATAGAGCTCGACAAAGAGGCGTTCCAAAGCAAGCCTATGACCGAGCTTGCGGTCGTGCTTTCGGACAGCATAATGAACATTAAAACCGCTCCGCTTCTGGAAAAGTTGGGTATGACCGCGGTTATCGGCGACGACGCAAATCCCTTGGTGAAGTCGCTCGTTTCGGGCGCGGAGTGCGACTACGCGACGGTTAAATATCAGGACGGCAGAGAAAGTACTTTAAAGCTGCCCGTTATGTACGACTACTATATGTTGCAGGAAGGGAATCTCGCCCGCGTCGATTATTACGGCAACGCGCGCCCCGTAAACAGCATAAGCGCGTTCCCCCAGAATTTAACCGAAAGTCAGGATACGCTTTTATCCCCCGCGGGCAAGATTGTGGACGAGGATAGCGAGTTCGAGCGCTACACCCTCTATTACGTGCCCTGCAAGGTCACAGACAGCGGCATAGAGGAAGCGGAATATCTCACGGACGAGGTCACCGCGGAAAGCGACGGCAAGACGTACAAATTCCAGATATTAAAATACGGCGAGGGCACCGATTTTATCGCTATAGAGTACAACGACGGCAAGTTCGCGGTCGATTACGACGCGGTATATGCCGCGCTGAACGCCGATGCGACGGGCGTTTCGGACAGATTTACGGGCTATTCCTATTACGAGCCGTACGCTGCGAATTACTACTACACGCAGGACAAGAGAGATGCGGACGGCAATAAATACGGCAGGTTGGAGCTTTGCACCGTAAGCGGCAAAAACTACTTCCGCGATAACCGAAACGCAATGGTTTCGCTCGACGCGCTCACGTTATTCGATATCGTCGCCGACCCGTTCGCGCCGCTCGATTCTGTGCTCGTTTCCGAGGTAATCGAGGGCGACACGGAGATAGGGAAGATATTCGGCACGACTACGCTCGGCGCGCTCCTCCGCGGCGAGGGAATAGACGAGATTATTTCCGATTTGGAGGTCAGCTCGTTCATAGACAATATTTCGCCCGACAACAAGGTAATGTGCTACCTCGCGTATAAAATTTCCGATTTGCGCGACAACGGCGACAACACCTATACGGCGGTTTACGATAAGGACGGCGGGAACGAGCGCGAGGTAAGAGTAATTCTCGACACCGACGGCAAGTATATTGCCGAGGTCGAGGGCGTAGAGGGCGTAAAGGTCAAGGACGTAGCCGCGCTCACAAACACAATGCCCATAACCGTTTTAATGGACGTTAGCATAGACGAGCCCATAATGGTCTACCTCGGCTACGGCGTAAGGGGCGTAAAAGCCGCGGCGGGCGAAGGCTACACGCACACGGGCACGGTTGCGGTAGGCGAAGAGGAAAAGACCTGCTACATTGCAACCGAGAGCGCGGGCGGCGTTAAAACCGTAACCGCGGTTTGGTACATAGGCGACGACGGCAAAAAGGTCAGCGTGGGCGGCACTAAGGTGAACGCGGTTTCCGAGCGCGTAAACAGCTTTGCGGACGACTTGACGGTCGGCGACGTTTTGGGGCTCGACGGCAGCGAAAGCCCGCTTTTAAACGCGATTAAGGATACAAGGCTCAGCGGAATGGCGGCGCGCATAGACAACCTGACGGTGGAAGAAATCATCGACCCCGCAGACCTTGCCGCAAGCTCCATGCTCCGTCAGCTTAAAACTACGAAGGTGAGCGAACTCACAACGGCAATCGACAAGCTGTATATTCAGCTCGTCTACGCGGAAGAGGTGTACGGCGTTGCGGCAAACGCCGACCCTGAGGAAGCAACCGAGTACCACGGGGACTGGCTGTACTACACCAAGAACGCCGACGGCGAGTTTGTGCTTGCAAACACTGTCGCCGACCCACCCCAAAACGATACTGCCTACGACGACGAATTGGGGCATATCACCGAAGCGCAGTTCAATGCGGGCACCTACTACACCTACGGCGGGGCTAAGGGCATGTGGCGGCTGGTGCTGTATAAAAACGACAGGGAAAAGGCGTACACCATGAACAACTTCAACAACATGGTCGCATCCTGCGCCGACACCGTGTACAAATCAAAGCTGTCTGCTTTGCAGGAAGCGGGCATAATAGATAAAAATAAAGATTTGACCAAAACGTTCGGCGATATGGTGCTCGGGGATATGACGCTCGAACAGCTTATCGACTATGTGACCCAATAACCTGACTGAAAGTATTCGCAAAAATCGTTTGACAAAGAAAAAATATTACTGTATTATATAAAAGCGTTTTTTATCGCACAAATTTTAGCAAGATGGCTCTTGCGTTAAAAAATTTGGCGATATTATCCGACGAAAGCAAATTTAAAATGCTTACGCCGAAAAACCGCAAGGCGGAATTCACTTTCGCCGTTAAGCGGTTTTACGACATCAGCAAACTCACGGCAAATATTTTTGCACCGCAAAAAGATTTGCGTGAATATAAATTACCTTGCATACCGTGAGTGGTATGCCGATTAAGTCCGGGAGGTGAAAAATATGAAAACTTACGAAATGCTTTACGTATTGGACGCAGCTATCGCCGACGAAGCCAAGGAAGCTTTGGTTTCCAAGTTCGAAGGTATCGTCACGTCCGACGGCGGCAAAGTCGTTTCCACCGACAAGTGGGGCGTAAAAAAGTTGGCTTATCCTATCAATTATAAGTCAGACGGCTATTACGTTTTGATGACTTTCGAAGCCGAAAGCGCAGTGGTTAAAGAGCTCGACAGAGTTGCAGGTTTAACCGCGGAAGTTTTAAGAAGAATGATAACGAAAAAGTAAGGATAAACAAATGAACAAGGTTTTTTTAATAGGTAATCTCACGCGCGACCCCGAACTCACCGAAACTTCGGGCGGGGTATCAATCTGCCGCTTCGCAATCGCGGTCAACAGAAATTATTCGGGCTCCGACGGCGAAAGAAAGACCGATTTCTTCAACGTAACCGCATGGCGCGGTCTCGGGGAAACGGTTGCGCGCTATGCCAAAAAGGGCAACAAGGTTGCCGTGTCGGGCTCCGTCGAAATCCGCAACTATGAAGACAGCACGGGCGCAAAGCGCACCGCGGTCGACGTAATCGCGCAGGACGTTGAATTTTTAACGCCCAGAAATTCCGACAGCTACGACGGAGGCGAAGCGCCCGCGCGCAGCAATGGCGGCAACAGAGGTTCCGGCAAACCCGCATTGCAGTCGTTCGACGACGACAGCGACATTCCCTTTTAATTAATAAGGGCATCCTGTAATTAATAACGTAGCAAGCAAAACCGCGCTTTTGCGCAGCGCGCCACAATTTGCGCATACCTGCGCCTCAGCGGTGGGAATGCCCGCGATTTGATAATCACGAGGGCACCTGACTATCGCGGGCAGGGAGGCAGAGTCTCCCAAAATTCGTCGGATTTATTTTTCATCGTCTTGAAAAAGAAATCGACGGGAAAATAATATTAGGAGTAAAAAATGGAAGAAAAGACAACCGTTAAAAAGAGCTATAAAAAGGCTCCCCGCAGAAAAGTCTGCGTTTTCTGTCAGGAAAAGGTGGCGGAGATTGATTTCAAAGATATCAACCGTTTAAAGAAATTTGTCACCGAGTCGGGCAAAATGCTTCCCAGAAGAATGAGCGGTAACTGCGCAAAGCACCAAAGAGAGCTATCAAAAGCTATCAAGCGTGCGCGCGTTGCGGCGCTCCTTCCTTTCAAGGGCGAGTAATTTAAAATTTTTAAAAGACAAAAGGACCTTGCATAAGCAAGGTCTTTTTATATCTGAAAATATTTATAATGTAATTATAATAACGGGAACTACGCCATATGGAAAATTTGCAAGCAACGGGTCTATATCGCCCTTCGGACCGACAATCTGAATTGCCGGCGAGGGTTTGTAATAGTTTGAAGAGGTGCGTAGCATCCAGTTTCCCGTGCCCGTTTTTTTATTGAAACCTGATTTGAATTTCTTGGCAACGTTTGTCATCTGACGCCGCCGCAATGATTCCGCGGGCAAGGCTTTTGTAATTTCTTCATAACTTATCAGTGAAACCTTATCGTTATTCGATATGTTTACCATACGCGCCTTTTCCTCGTCGGTAAACGCACTGTTATAAAATTGTCCGTTCAACCAACGCCGTACTTCACTTTTTTCAAAGTCGTCGGTGTTTGAAGCAAACGGCATTACGTGCAGTATTTTATCTGAAAGCAGAAGCGCTTTATTGTTGTTCGTTTTTAAAACAAGCCATTCAATAGGCTCGTTAGTTTTGGAATCGCTTTGCGGATATGAGCCGAAAGAAATTTTGTCAAATTTCATATTTCCGTATTTCTTTTCCGCAATATTTCTTTTTATAGCTTTGATAATTTTTTTTGTGATAGCAAACATCTTTACTCCTTTATTAATTTTTCTTCAAACCAATGTCCGTTAAAACGATGACAAATTATTTTCATTTTGCCGTTAAAAACAGTTACGATTGGAAATATAATGTACTGTAAATGAGGATATAAAAATAAAATTTTTTCTGCATATGTCTTATCCGTTTCCGAAAGGCTACCGTTTCCGTTGGGGTGACTATGTATTATCCCGCAGAAAATTATATCGTTTTCCGCCCATTCGTCAATAACGGGATTCAAAATTTCTGTACGTATTCGGTACTCCGTTGCGCAGTCGCCGCCATCGAAGAAGAATTTACATATTGTGTCGTTTTTTCTGCCTAAAATTCCACCGCTTTCTATTTCGCTATTTATGAAAGCGGTGAAAATTTTCTCATAAACTATTTTTTCAATCCGCATTAAAAGCGCCGTAAATCAATGATGGTAGTGGCTACACGCGATATCGTGTGAGTTTCTCGAGTAGCTTTTGAAATAACCGCACCAGCATTTTCCGTACGAGGTTTTTGCGGGATTGAAATATGTGCAATCGCCGCAATATGAGGTAGAGCACTTTCCTTGCGGTAGCTTTACGGGTTTAGTTTCTTTTGTGTTGTTCATTGTAATTACTCCTTTTGATTTTTAATTTTAATAGCAAAGGCAAAAAGCCATAAAAACTATACCAATTCGGGATATTTGTATTATACCTATTTGGTATAATATTGTCAAGAATAATGTCGAAAATTTTTGTTAATATTTATTTAGATGCGGTTAAAAAAATTGAGAAAAATGCGGCACCTTTCACAGACAAAAGTTGCTATGGACTTAAATCTGAGCCAAAATACTATAAGCCGTTATGAAACGGGCGAAAGGGAAGCGGGATATGCTACGCTTATAGCTATTGCCGATTATTTCGATATTTCTATCGATTACTTGCTTGAAAGAACAGATAATCCTAAAATCAATAAATAAAATAAAGACCGCAGGGTTTTTATCTGAATTAATCAGCTAAAGGATGGGTATGTTAAAAAATGGAACATACATAATAGCTACGCGCCGCCCGATTTTCGGGCGGCGCGTAGCTATTGTTAAAATTTAAGTCCGTTGAGCTATGTCATTATGCTCCGCCTTGCGGCGGGGCATAATCATAAAAGCACATAGGAGTGTGTCATTTCGAACGATTGAGAAGCCCTCATAGAGGGTTCGCCCGCCCGCGTAGCGGTCGCACGTAGTATTGAGTGAGAGAATCCCCTCGTGGTAATACGGCGGCAAGTAGGAAGCGAACTTCCGCAGACTGCGTAATTCTGGTTTGCCGCGTCGGCAAGCGCGCCTACTGCGCTTCGCTCCGTGCGACCGCCTTTGGCGGGCGGGCGCAATGACGTTATCCGCATGCGGGCAGCAAGTAGTAATTGCACGACTGGCAGGTCAATTCTCCGGCGCACTTGTGCGCTGCCAGTAATAATCTTTTGCGCTGCCAGTAATAATTAGGACTTATTGCCCGTCCTGACTTGTCGGCACGATGTAAAATGAAATACCACCCGCTATGCGTGTGGATTTTTATTATGTGCTAAATTTTTGTTAATTGTTCGGGTTTGTTGGAGTGCTTTTTCGCTTTTTAATAAAAAGTGTAAAAAGGTGTAAAAAACTATTGACAAATATTTACACTTAATGTATAATGCAGTAAAGCTGAGGTTGAAAATATGAGATTAGAAGATTTAAGCATTACCGAACTTTCGAGACTTGTAAAAAAGAGCAGACCGACGGTTTATAAATACGTTACCGACTATAAGAGAAAAAATTTCGACAATATTCCCAATTCTGTAAAGGAACTTTTTGACCGTATCGAAGCAGGGTGTGCAAAGAGCGAAATATACGCCTATTGCGAAAATAACTTTTTCGAAAAAGAGATAAAAGGCGACGGATTGAGGCAGATAATTAACCTTATTATCGAAAACGAAGAGATAATTAATTTAGATAATTTAAAAAATTATATAATAGGAGAAATTGAAAATGGAAAACGGGCAGATAAATAATCAGAGAGCTTTATACGATACGTTGTCGTATTACGGACTAATTAGGGATTTAGAAATCGTTGAGGACGAAATGCGTGCCAACGAGCCGTTGCCGACCGATAGAAACAATAGCGTGTTGAAAAATTTTTGGAACAAAAACGTGTTGAACGAATCCAGACGCAGGACGATGGCGAAGTTGAGCGAGAAAAAGGGAAATATTTTAAACCGTCTCGAAGAATTCAAAAACGCGCACGAAAATTCTGAAATAGATTACGATTTGCCGAAAAGCGAGGACGGCTTATTAAACCTTATCGACGAGGCTTTCAGCGGCGAAAATACCGATTTAGCCAAAGCGCTCTTTGCATTACAGCTCCGCCTTGACGGCGAATTGAAATTCGAAAACAGCGAAACGATATTTTCCGAAATATCGGATATGCTGTTCGGGGATAAGAGCGTTATTGCCGACTTGTACAATAATTTAAAGGAGAATTATATTCAATTATATAAGGCGCCTTTCGTCAAAGCCCAAAAAATTATGTTAAAATGTTTGGGCGTTGCTGCCATAGTAGCCGTAGCGTTGCCTCCGCTTTTGGTGGGTGGAACGGTAGTTACTGCTGTAACGGCGCCTGTGCTTTTGGACGGGATTTTAGCGGACATAGGTTTAAGCCTTGCATTTACTGCGGAAACGGTGGCAATCACTTCTACCCTGCTTCTCCCCGGCGCGTTACTCGGTACGGAAATCGCAAAACAAGTAAAGATAAAAAAGGCGAAAGAAAATTTAAGAAAAGCCTCTCCCGAGGATTTGAGCCTGTTGCTATCCGTAAAGGCAACTTTAATACAGTTCTCGAAGAGTAAGTTGGGCGAAGAAGAGATGAAACAGGTATTGGACGGTTGCTTAAAGCAGTTGAACGATTTGCGTTCGGACGCCGAATATCTGCTTATCGTTGAGAGATTGGACGCTGACAAATCGAAGAAAAAAATCGAAATATGCAATAATTTCACAAACCGTTTGGTCAATATTGTGGGATTGTGAGATAGTTATAAATTAATAAGGAGAAAAGCTTATGAGCAAGGGACACGGCGTTTCGGGGAAAACGCATACGGCGCAGCAATGCAACCATTATGCAAATCAACACAACCCTAATAATTCTGCTTACAGAGCAAGTGCGAACAACCGCTCGAACCAATGCAATCCGAACAATTCGGCTTACGGCAGTAGCAGAAGTCAAAAAAGCAAATAACAAAAATTTATAGAAGTAAATTAAACCGAAAAAGAAAAAACCGTTCCGCGAGTTGAAAAACGCGCGGAACGGTTCGCCTGTTTACGGTTTAATTTATTCAATATGCCCAGCTGAAAAGGTGCCTGCCGCTCATAAATTTGCCGAAGATATATTTGTTGCTCGCGCTCTCCGTCATAATGTAAATTCTGCCGTTTAAATAGACGATTTCCTCGCTCATGGGCGGCACCGTAACGGTGCGGTCAAGGCACGCGCCGTCAAGGTAGTAGAGGGGCACGTCTTTGCCCTTTAAGTTCAGTTGCCCCGCGGATATGCCCGAGTTATCGTAAAATTTAAGGTGCGAAGCCGCCAGCCCGTACGAGGTCGAAAGCACGATTTTGTCGTCTGTAAAGGTCAGTCCCTGCACAAGCGACGGCGTCGAATATGCGGCGACGGGGTCGGGGCTGATATAAAAGGTGTCGGCGGCGTTGTCGTCGATATCGAACACTGTTATAACCGACTTGTTGTAATCGCCGTTCGGTGTGGTCATGCGCTGCCAGTCGGGCGTTTCGTAGTTGCCCGCGCGGTAAAACGAGCCCGTGTAAAATCTGCCCTCGTGCACGTTGCAGTAGGCGGGGTCCAAAAGAGTTTTAACCTCGCCGAGCTTCTTGCTCACGCGCCTGTGTTCGGTAAAATCGGAAAGCGCGAACACGTCGCAACCGTCGTCGCCCGTAATGTAAACGTACTCTTTATAGTGCGCAATGCCGCCCGTGTGCCCCGTGTAATTGCTGCCGTCGGCGTTCTTTAAAACGGTGCGGCTTGCCTCGCCGTCGGCGTCAATGTAGTATACCATCGAGCTGTTGCCGTTAGTTGCCGCATAGCCGCAGGTGATAAACGCGTCCTCGTCCTCCAAGTAGTCGAGCCCCTGCCCGACGAACCCGCTGCCCGTCGGTATTATAAATTCCGAACGCGCACGCGCGTAGAAGGGGGCGAAGGCGATTTTTTCGCCCAAGCGTATGCCCGAAAGCAGTACGGCGACGGTTAAAACCGCGATGGCAAGCACCGTTAAAACTATCTCCGCCGCCGATTTGTTTCTTATTTTCAATTTCATATTGCAAACTCTCCGCAACAATATTGTAAACAAATTCCGCCGCAAAAGCAATAAAACGCGCAAAAGTTTATAAAATTAAAGTGTGGCGCACCCGCTTTTTAGTTGCCGTTGACAGTATCAATAAAAATATGCTATTATTTAATTAGGCTTTAAGGGGTGCAAAATGAAAGATATGGACGAAAAGGATTTAACGGAGAACAAAGCGGAAGACGCCGAGAAAGCGGACGTGACGGAAAAAGCACAAGTAGCGACAGTTGGCGGCGAAGAAATTTCGCTTGAAGGGCTTACGCACGAACAGCAGATTGATATTGTTTGCCGAAAGGTGTTCGAAAAATACCGTAAGGCATTTGAAGAGCTCGCTAAACATTAATATTATATAATGTGCCCCGTCAACATATCGGTTGTTCGGTTACCGTCATTGCGAAGCGCGCTTGCGCGCTGTGGCAATCTAGAATTACGGAGTTTGCGGGTGTTTGCCTTAAATAACCCGCCAAGCTATAACCCAATCAACCGCAGGCTATAACAAAAACTTATAGATAATATAAAAAATAATTAAGTAAAAACGTTTGC
>JAMPAF010000017.1 GCA_023667345.1 Clostridiales bacterium | reverse complement strand
AATAATCAACCTCTATCCCCTCTACGAGGTACTCTTCGCACACGCCGTAAGGGAAACGGCGTGTTTGGTCGCCGTTCGCGCGGGACGTATGCGCTCACTGCTCTCGCAACGCCAAAACAGCGCACAGTGCTGTTTTGAGAAATGCGTTGCTCGTCCCTTCAAAGGGGAAAGCAAGATTTCCGCGCAACCCCTCGCCTTCCACTTTGAAGGGGAAGGTGGCTGCGTAGCAGACGGAAGAGGTTGGTTCTATTAATTATTCCTTAGCATAATTCCGCATTCCTAATTCCTAATTCCTAATTGCTCACTCTCACTTCCCCTACTCTCCGTAAATCGCTTTAACCGCTTCGGCAAGCTGAATATCGCCGAAGGTTACGTCCCACGCCGTCGGCACGGTACTGCAACCCATGTCGGTATTCAACCCCACGTCGTGAATACTCACATTGCCCTTGGGCCAGTAGATTTCGGCGGTGGTCAGCTTTAACGCCTCGCCCGTTTTGGGGTTCACAAAGGTCGACTGCATAATGCCCTTCCCGTACGTGCGGCAGTCCTTATTTTCCGTACCAGTAAATTTGAGATACTCTTCGCCGAAGTCGGAGATGTAGATATCCCCGTAGTCAATCACGCCGTTGTCGATAAGAACGCCGATAAGAGCTTCGGAAGCGCTCGCCGTGCCGTTGTCGGCAAGCACGCTCACCTTTGTGCCCGCGGGCAGGCATCGCGCGGCGGCAAACTTTTTCGTAACTTTCGAGGTTTCGGTATGACCGTCTTTAAACACGGCGCGCATTGCTATCGGGTTGGAATTTTGCAGTTGCCCCGTGAATATGCCCGAGATATCGCACATTACGTCGACGTAGCCGCCTCCGTTTCCGCGCAAATCGAGTATGAGCGAGGTGCAGCTTTCGGCATTGAATTTTTCGATAAGTTCACCCATTTCGTAGGCGGCGTTGCCGAAAAACTGGTCGAGCCGCAGGTACGCCGCGCCGTCCGGCAGACACTCCGTTCCCCCGACCGTTTCGGAAATTGTGCGGCTGTTACCGTTGTACGAAACAGTCCACTGCTTGTCGGCGGTCGCCATATAGCAGTAACTCTGCGTGTAGCCGCTCTTCGCCACGGTATAAACGCCGCGGTCGGAGTTGAGCGTAAACTGCTCGCCGTCGGCGCGCGCGTCTATAAACGAGGTGAAGTCGTCGCGGCTTTCAAAGGTTGCCGTACCGCCCGAATAGGACGCGCTTTCTATGAACTCGCCCGCGCGCAACCCGCTTTTATATGCGGGCGAATTGCCGACGACGCTCTCTATTAAAATGCCGCCCTCCCGCCTTTCGGGGTGAGTGTTTTCGGGCACATAAGTAAACGATATCCCTACGCCGCTCTTTTTGCCGCTGTTGGAAGCGACCACCGCGCTGTACTCCTCCGCCGTGTAATAGGCGGAATATATGTCGAGCTTTTCATTTACCATGCCCTTTAAAGACCCGTCCAAAAAGCCGCCCGCGGACACGTCCTTATAATAGTTTTCGCCGACTATCTTCATAGCCCACTCGAAGGACGATACCTCGTACTTTATCGTGAGCTTCGACACGGCGAACCCCGCGAAGAAAAATACGACGGCGATTGCCAGCGCGACAAGCGCTATTAAAACTTTTTTACGCGTTCCTTTTTTTTCCGTCTGTTGTGTTTGCTCAGCCTTTTCCACTTTTCCCGTTCTCCTCGAGGTAACTTCTGTATAAAATTATGAACGACACGGCGTCGGCAAACCTGCACACGTCGAGCCCCGTTAGCCGTTTCAATTTCGCGATTCTGTATATGAGCGTGTTGCGGTGCATATACAGCCCCGCCGCCGTCTTGCTCACGTTTAAATCGTTTTCGAACAGCGCAAGACAGGTTTCAACCATATCTTTATCCCCGAACGCTTCGGCAAAGGGCGCAAGTTCGCGCCCCGAAGGAAGACTGCCTGAGCGGGTTTTTACCGCCTCGTTCAATAGTTTTGAAAGCAGACTTCCGCCCGCCTGTAATGTGATTGCTTCAGCCATATTACCGCTCCGATTTTAAGTTTGCCGCCCACATATCCCCCAACGAACGGGTTTCGGCGGCAAAACCGTTACCTTTATTATATACGCAATTTTACTTATTTTCAACCACTTTGCACAAAAAGAGAATTTATAAACGGCAATAAGGCAACAATATTTATAAGGCGATTGCGCGCTTATGTGCGCCGCTTTGTCAAAAGCGACAAAGAAAGAGACAAAAAATAATAAAAGTTAAATACAAATTGTACCTCTACGTCTTGACATACGCGCGTAATTGTATTACAATAAGGTAACTGAAAAGTTTAATTTTAGGCAAAACGGCGCGCGTCTTATTTTACGGCGCGGCGCAAAAAATGAAACGGAGACTATCCAATGAAAGAAAAGGCGCTCGCAAACGAGGCTCAGACGGTCGACAATTCGGCAAAAGAGAAAAAGAAGAACAAAACCAGAAAAGTAATCGCCACGACGACTTACTTTATCGCAATGCTCTGCCTTTTGGCGGGGTTGTTTGTACCGCTCTTCCAGTTCGATAAAAGCAATTTGCCGAACAGCATGATGTTCAGATATCTCCCCTCGATGTTCAACGGCATCATAGGCAAAGAGATTATCAAGCTCCCCGAGGGCAGTTATTTCCTCACGTTTTACGGCTACACCGAAGGCAAGTTTGACTTTATGTCGCTTATCGGCGTGCTGTACGCGGTCGTATGCGCCATCTCGCTGTTGATGCTCATCCCCATCTTTCTGGGAAGCAAGAAAAAGAACACGAGCGCAAGATGCGCTCTCGGCGTGGAAGTACTTATAATGCTGGTTACTTTAACCTACATTGCGTACACCACATTCTTCCTTGTAAACACCAACACCCTTGTCTGGACGGACTATAATTTCCTCCTCGCATTCGGCGGCTCGCTTTTAATGGCGATTATTCAGACGGTTTCCTCGAAGGGAAGCATAGGCGTATCCAAAGTTATAGCTCTGCTCCTTTCGGTTTTGGGCGTTATAGCCCTTTTGGATATAACGATGTTTATACCCAAGCTTGCCACTCCCCTCGGCGACCTTTCGGGAAAGCTGAAAGCGGGCGACAAGGCAACGTTTATTTCCGCAGGCGAAACTGGTTACCTCGGAATATTCGGCATCAATATTCTTCTCGTAATAAAGGATATGATTCCCCAACTCGCCGAAATGGCGCAAGGCGGAAAGGACGGCATTATTTCGCTTGTCGTATATATCCTTCTCATACTCGTAGCGGTGCTGACCGTTGTAAACCTTATATTCGACGTAATAGGGCTTAGCACCGGCAAGAAATACAAAAACGACCGCTCACCCTGCAAAAACGGTCTTTCGAACACGTTCGCGCTGGTAAGATACATTCTGACTATAATTTTCGCGGCGGCAATCGTGATTTTATCCTTCGTAACCGATGGACTTAGCACGGGCTTGTACCTCTGGCTTCTGTTGGTTGTGCTTGTTATTTCGCTCGTTAATGCGGCGGTAAGAACGGCGGTCGACAACGCGAGATACAAAAAGGGCGTTGCCGCTCCCACGTCGGAAGCTCAGCAGATACCCGTATTCAACGACCCCGCGTTTACCCCTCAGGAAACGGCAGCAACCGCATATACGCCGCTTGAAAAGGCTGCCGAACCCGCACCCGAGCCCGAGTATGCTCGTCTGCCCGTAGTCGAGGACGCTCCCGAGCTTGCCGAAGAGGTTGAAGAGCCCGCGTACGTTGCGCCCGACTATATGCCCGAATCTTACGAACCCTTGCCCGTCGTTACGCCTGAAACCGAAGAGGTTGAAGAGCCCGCTCCCGTGGTCGAACCCCTCTCCGCTCCCTTGGAAGAGCCCGAAGAGCCCACCCGCACCGTATATATTTACGGCGGCGCGACCGACGAGTTTATGGACACTTTGACCGACAACGAAAAGGTTGAGTTCGTCGAGCTGTTCATTAAAAAGAGCAAGGGCACGGTAAACGGCGTTCCCGACTACTCCATCGACGGCGACAACTCCGATTTCTTCCCCGCGGTGTTCGTGCACATTAACAGATACCGCAACATTGTCTCCGACGCGCTTATGGCGAAAATGTATAAGCAGCTCGGCAAGATAATGTAATAACTGAAAATATTAAAGGCGGGTTTTTACCCGCCTTTTTTGTTTGCCGTAAAGTAAACCCCACGGCTTTTTAATTACCTTTTACTATAAGCTTAACCGTAACGTCGCCGCCCGAAATTATCACATTGCCGCCCGATATGGCGTTTACGATATACAGCCCCCTGCCCCCTTCGGCGAGCGCGGAGGGAAGGTCGGGCACGCAAATCTTTCCCGACGGGTTTTCGGCACGGACGGAAATAACAATTTCGCCGTTATCGAAAACGCCCGAAAAGCACGCGGAACCGCCGCAGTGCCGCAAGACGTTGGTTATAAGCTCACAGCTTATAAGCCTGCTGTCGAACACCGCGTCCTCGTCCACGCCGAAGCTTTTGAGATAGCGCAAAAACTGCGCCAACTCGGCGTTCATATCCCGTATATCGTCAACCTCAAAAGTAATCATTGCGACAAAGCTTCCCGAAGTTTTTCGACTATTCTGCGTTCCGCGCGCGAAACGAACATCTGGCTCACGCCCATAATTTTGCCCGTTTCCGCCTGCGACTTGCCCTTTATGAAGCGGAGAGAAACCACCTCCTGCTCGGTGGGGCTCAGCTTTTTTATCTCGCTTTTCAGCGCCTCGCCGTCCTCGAAGCTCTCGAACGCGTTGCGCTCGTCGGCAATCACCTCGTATAAAGGCACGTCGCTGTCACCTCCCTTTACGGTGGTATCCAAACTGACCGGCGCGCGGCACTCCATAGCCTCTATAATAGTTTCCTCGTTTTCGCCGAGAATATTACTTATCTGCCTTACCGTGGGCTTTTCGCCGTTTTCCTTGTAGTAGTCGTTTACCGTCTGATTTATCTTCGCGTTGAGCGCATACAGCTTTCTGGGCACGCGCACCGACCGCGAATAGTCGCGGAAATAATTGCGTATCATGCCCGTAATCGTCGGCGTTATGTACGTTGAAAACATATTGCCCATGTCGGGGTCGAATTTTTCCACGCCCGAAATGAGCGCTTCGGAGGCGATTTGCAACAAATCGTCGTACTCCACTCCGCGCCCGCAGAACTTTTTGGCAAGAATTTCCGCCACGTACATGTAGTTTTCGATGAGCTCGTTCCTCAGATTTTTATCGCGCGTTCTGCGATACTCGCGGAAGAGCTCGTTTGCCCTTTCGTTCGTCATAATTTAAGTGTGAGCTTAGATATCGCGCCGCCCGTTTTTTCGAGAGCGCAGTCGGTAACGAGCGCGGAAACGAGCGCGAGCGAAAAGTCGTTGTCGCTTTCGCAGGGGTTGCCGCCCGTCCCTTCCACTACGGCGTGCACGCCGCCTTGCGTACCGAGAGAAATTTTTACGCCCTCGAAGCCGCAACCCTTTAATATAAGGCAACTTTCGGTGACGCAGACCTTCATATCCTCCGCGCTGTCAATGCCGACGTCGGCAACCGCGCAGACCGCGCCCACCGCAAGCCGCAGAGCCGTCATATATTCACTGTCGCAAAGGCAGAATTCGACGTTAAAATTTTTCATTATTCAAACTCCATAATTCTGTCGAGCGCGCAGATTTCGAAAAGTTTTTTTATCCTCGGGCGGACGTTGCTTAAAATGAGCCTGTTGCCGTCGGCTTTGAGCTGTTTGAAAATCTTGACGAACGTGCCGAGCGTGGTGCTGTCGATAAATTCGAGCGCGGTGCAGTCGAACACAACGTCCTTTTTGTCGTTTAAATACATTGCCGTAACTTCGGCATAAAAATCTTCGCTCGTCGCGCTGTCAATCTCGCCCAAAAGCGCGACAACCAGCCTTTTTTCAGCCGAAACAAGTTTAACTTGCTGCATAGTCTTACTCTCCTTAAAGGGTATACTTATTTTATAAACGAAAATTGATACAGTAAAACCCCGTCTACTATATTTTAGAATACCCGCCTTATTTTGTCAACACGGCGGCGCACAATTATAAATGCAAATTTATGCGCGATATTGCAAGAATATACACTTTTCACACGACTTTCAGCCGCCGCACACGGTAAACGCGTTGACAAGAAAAACTTTTTAATGATATAATTATAAAAATAGCAAAGTTGGTCATTAAACGTGGATTTTAACGAGATTAATTTAATTGTAAAATATGCGCATACCATTTCGCGCCTCGCATCTCAGCTTAAAGAGGTTGACGATATTCCCGTCGAGCTGTACGAAAAGTACGACGTAAAGCGGGGTTTGCGCGACAAAAACGGCAAGGGCGTACTGTGCGGGCTCACCGAAATAAGCGAGGTGACGAGCTGGGCAGAGATAAACGGCGTGCGCACGCCAATCCCCGGCATTTTGCGCTACCGCGGCTACGACGTGAAGGAGCTTATCGCCAACTGCGAGAAGGAAAACCGCTTCGGCTTCGAGGAAACGGTGTACCTTTTGCTGTTCGGGCAGTTGCCGACGGCTGTCGAGCTTGAAAACTTTAAGAGTATGCTCGCCGATTTCAGGGTGCTGCCGCGCAACTTCGTGCGGGACGTCATAATGAAGCAGCCGTGCAAGGATATGATGAATATGCTCGCGCGGTGCGTTTTGAATCTTTACAGCTACGACCCCGACCCCGACAACGTTTCGATAAGCAACGTTTTGCGCCAGAGCCTGCAACTAATCGCCGAGTTCCCCATGATTGCGGCGTACTCCCACCGCGTGTATAAATATTACAACACCAACGACGGCAGCATGTACATACACAAGCCCGTCACCGAGTACTCGACCGCGCAAAACATTCTGCATATCCTCCGCAAGGATAATTCGTTCACCGATTTGGAAGCCAAGGTTTTGGATATCTGCCTTATCCTTCACGCCGACCACGGCGGAGGCAACGCCTCCACCTTTACCACCCACCTCTCAACGTCGACGGGCACGGATACCTACTCGTCGGTTGCCGCGTCGCTCGGCTCTTTAAAAGGTCCCCTGCACGGCGGCGCGAACCTTATGGTATGCCAGATGTTCGAAAACATAAAGGAAAACCTTTCCGACTGGTCGCGCCCGAGCGTGGACGACTACGTGCAGAAGCTTTTGGATAAAAAGGCATTCGACAGAACGGGGCGCATCTACGGTATAGGGCACGCGGTTTACACCTTGTCCGACCCGAGAATGGAGGTTTTAAAGGAATACGCGGGCAAACTTGCCGTAGAAAAGGGCAGAGAAAAGGAATTCGAACTCTACAACTCGGTTGCCGACGCCGCGGGCAGAATGATTGCCGAGCAGAGGCACATAAACAAGCCCGTAACGCCCAACGTGGACTTCTATTCGGGATTTGTTTACTCGATGCTCAACCTGCCCCAGAGCCTTTACACGCCGTTTTTCGCCATTGCGAGAATTGCCGGCTGGTCGGCGCACCGCATAGAGGAGCTGACGAACGGTGGCAAGATTATCCGCCCCGCATATCAATGCGTACAGCCCGCGCGCGACTACATACCCCTTAAAGACAGAAAATAAATTTATAAAACGCCGCGCGGCGGGCAGGGATACCCTGCCCGCCGCGCGGCTTAACTTTTACCTTATTTGCGCATTTGATATGTATTCCCGCGGTACAGACAAACCGTGTTTAAAACTATGCTAACGACTGTAAGCACAATCGCTGCGGACGACGCTATCACTATTAAAACCGTGAGCCAGTTGACCTCGCTCATCCCAATCACCCCGTAGCCGAAGAAAAGCGCGTTTACGGGAATGAACAGTCCGTCGACGGCAAGCGATATAACGGCGAACACTCTCGACGCCTTTCCGCCCCGCGTTGACGCGACGACCGTACCCACGCCAGCCACGAGGTTACACACCGCCGCCGCCAATGAAATGGCGAAAACAAAGCCCATAACGGGTATAAAGAATATGAACGGTAAAAACCATATGGGAAGCAGCACGGGCATTACTATGCACACAATCAGGCACAGCAGAGTTATTACCGCGTTGACGGCGAGAGCCACCGCGCTTACTATGTTCATTACGCCCGCGGCAAAGTTGATTTTCGTGTTCATTACGGTCTTAAACCCATGCCACCTTCCAGCGTGAGCGTTTCGCCCGTTAAATACTTGAAATCGGGGTTGGCAAGCTGAACGCATACCCTTCCAATCTCCTTTTCGGGGTCGCCGTAATGCCCCATAGGCGGCATTTTTACGTTGGCTTTGAACGCATCGGGATAGTTCTTTTCAAACTGTTCGAGTTGCGCCGTCCAGGCTATCGGGCATATTACGTTTACGTTAATTCCGTCCTTGCCCCACTCGGTTGCCGTCACGCGCGAAAGTCCGCGTATGCCCTCTTTTGCCGCCGCGTACGCGCACTGACCGAAGTTTCCGAACAGCCCCGCGCCACTCGCGAAATTTATTACCGAGCCCTTGCTCTCTTTAAGGTAGGGATAGCACGCCTTCATATAGTAGAACGTGGCGTACAAGCCGCTGTAAACGGCGAGGTCGAACTGCTCGGTGGTGTGGTCGGCAAGCGGCACGCCCGAAGCGGAAGCCTGCGCGTTGTTTATTAAAACGTCGATATGCCCGAACTCTTCCACCGCCTTTCTGACTACGCCTTCGACGACGGCAAGGTTGTCCGCGCCCGCATTTACGTCCGCCGAAACGGCGAGCACCTTAACGCCGTACTCCTTTTCGAGAGCGGCTTTCGCGTCCTCTAATTTCTTTACGTTTCTGCCCGTAATTACAAGGTTAGCCCCCTCTTTGGCAAAAGCCGTCGCAATGCCGTAGCCTATCGAGCCGCAACGCCCGTCGCTCAAAGCGGCGAACCCCGCCCCCGTGATTATTGCAGTTTTACCCGTTAAATGTCCCATAATATCTCCTTTTTTATAATTCAGAATGTAGAATGCAGAATGTAGAATTGTGGTAGAATTATTAAAAATAATTATACTTTAGCATAATTCTGCATTCTTAATTCTGCATTCTTAATTCTTAATTCTAAATTACCTTTCAATTACTTTGTTTATCTCTTCGATGACGCGCTCTAAGCCGTAGCGCGTTTTGGCGGAAGTTGCGACAATCGCGTCTTTGCCGCAGGTATATGCCGTAGCGAGCGCCGAAACCGCCCTTGCAAGCTGCGCCTTCGAAAGCTTGTCCGCCTTGGTCGCAACCACCGTAAACGGTATTAATCGCCCGTACAAAAAGTTGACCATAATTCTGTCGTCGGCGGTGGGCTCGTGGCGGATATCGCACAGCGCGAACACGTGCTTAGGCGCATTTTCCGCGTCGAAAAAGTCGTCTAACAGCTCCGCCCACTTCGCCTTTTCACTCTTGGAAACCTTGGCATAGCCGTAGCCGGGCAAGTCGGCTAAGATAAAATCGCCGAAGTCGAAATAGTTTACAAGGCGCGTGCGCCCCGGCTCTCCCGAAACCTTGGCGAGATGCTTTTGATTTGCGAGCATATTTATAAACGAGCTTTTGCCCACGTTCGACTTGCCGCACACGGCGATAATCGGCTTGTCGGTCGTTATAAACTGCTCTTTTTTCGCCGCACTCGTTATGAACTTTGCGTTGGAATATGTATTCATAATTGACCCCTTTTTCTGCTTTCGCGCTTTTTGCTTGCTATAAGCACCGCCGCAAATACAACGACGATTACGAGAAACACCGCGCTGAACACAAGCCGAAGCGCACACCAGCTCTTTTCGCTTTTTACGAACAGACAGTCGTTAGGGTCGTTCGGATTATAAGCAATTTCAATCTTTTCTCCCACCTTGTCCGAATTGCCCGTGGAAGAAACTCTGTTTTTTATAGTGTACGTAACGCCGTCAACCTCGAATTCAATCACCGAAGCAACGGTAGAATAATGGTCGGCGCCAGTCCCCGGAACGATGACTTTATCGGTCACGACGGCTTGAATATGAGTGTATTCGTCAAGCTTGCGCCCGACTTCGACCGCATGTACAATTCCCGTTACAGTCAATGCGGCGGCTATCGAAAACGCGGCAAGAAAAGCCCAAAAACCGACGCTTTTAAACAGTTTTTTCACGGTTACCCCCGTACTATATGCCGATTATCGCGTTTTTGAAAACGTCGCCGACGCTCTCGACGGGGATAAAATGCACGCTGTCCTTTACGATTTCGGGCACCTCTTCCAAATCCTTTAAATTGCCCTGCGGGATAATCACGTCCTTTACGCCTATGCGGTAGGCGGCAAGCGATTTTTCCTTTAAGCCGCCAATGGGCAGCACCCTGCCGCGCAAAGTTATCTCGCCCGTCATGGCAACGTCCTTTCGGACGGGCTTTTTGGTGAACGCCGAAAGTATCGCCGTCGCCATGGTAATTCCCGCGCTCGGTCCGTCCTTTGGCGTCGCGCCCTCGGGCACGTGCACGTGAATATCTGTCGAGGAAAACTGCTCGTCCGTCAAACCGTAGCTCTCCGCATTCGAGCGGATATAGCTTATCGCCGCGCGTGCGCTCTCCTTCATAACGTCGCCTAATTTTCCCGTCAGAAGTATGTCGCCCTTGCCCTGCATTGCCGAAACCTCGATTGTGAGCGTGGTGCCGCCGACCGAAGTCCAGGCAAGCCCGCAAGCCGCGCCTACTAAATTGTCGGCGGGCATTTCGTCGCCGCGCTCGAAGCGGGGCGCGCCGAGATAGTCCGCGATATCCTCCGCCGCAATTTGTCTCTTAAAATCTTCGCCCTTTGCTTTTTTAACGGCTATTTTGCGGCACACGCCGTCTATCTGCCTCTCTAACGAGCGCACTCCCGCCTCGCGCGTGTACCCCTCGGCAACCGCGTCAACCGCGCCGTCGGTAAAGGCGATTTCGCCCTCTTCGAGCCCGTTCGCCGCAATCTTTTTCGGGATAAGATAGCGCTTTGCAATCTCCCGCTTTTCCTCGGGGGTGTAGCCCGAAAGCTGAATTATTTCCATTCTGTCGAGAAGGGGCGAAGGAATTGTCGATAAATCGTTCGCCGTCGTTATAAACAGCACCTTCGATAAATCGTAAGGCACCTCCAAATATCTGTCGCGGAAGGTTGAATTCTGCGCGGGGTCCAAAACCTCCAAAAGCGCGCTCGACGGGTCGCCGTGCACGCTGTCCGACGAGAGCTTGTCTATCTCGTCCAAAAGGAACACGGGGTTAATCGAGCCCGCGTTTTTCATTGCGGATATAATGCGACCGGGCATTGCGCCCACGTACGTCTTTCTGTGACCGCGTATCTCCGCCTCGTCGCGAACGCCGCCAAGAGACATTCGCACAAACTTTCTGCCGAGAGCGCGCGCAACCGAGGTTGCAACCGATGTTTTACCCACGCCCGGGGGACCGACCAAAAACAAAATGGGCGCGTTCATGCCGTCCGTGAGCTTTAACACGGCGAGGTATTCGGTTATTCTTTCCTTAATTTTTTCAAGCCCGTAGTGGTCGGCGTTTAAAATTTCCACCGCGTCGGAAAGCTTTTCGGTATCCGTCGTGGTAAGGCTCCACTCCAAATCCAAAAGCCAGTCCAAATAGTTGCGTAAAACGTTGTAATCGGGCGAGGACGTCTGCATACGCGACATACGCGCAAGCTCCTTTAAAGCCTTTGCCTCTACCTCTTCGGGAAGCCCCTTCGCCTTTATCCTCTCTTCAAGCTCAATCTTTTCGTTTTCATCGTCGCCGAGCTCGGAATGTATCGCCTTTAACTGCTCGCGAAGGTAAAAGTCCTTCTGCCCCTTTTCTATGTTGCGTTTGACCGTCGCGTTAATCTTTTTTTCGAGCTTTGTAATCTCGACCTCGTCGTTTAAATAGCGGGTTAAAAGGTCAAATTTAGCGGCAAGCCTGTCCGCTTCCAAAAGAGCCTGCTTTTTTTCGGCGGAAAGTTTTATAACGTTTGCCGCGGTGTACACGAACTCTTCCTTGTCCTCGCCGTTCTTCAAAACGTCGGTGACGTCCTCGCCGATAAGGCGGTTTGCGGGGCTTTCGATAATTTCGGTCATGGCGTAGCGCGCACTGCGGAAATACGCCTCTTCCAAAGCGGGCTCGTCCGCCTTTACGGGAGCCTTTTCGGCATACGCGTAAAGACAGTTTTCGTCGGCTAAAAGGTTCTTTATTTTAACGCGGTAAAGCCCCTTGCCCGTAACGCGCACGCGGTTGCCGGGAAGGTTGGAAACGCGGGCGACCGACATAACCGTGCCCACCGTATATAAATCTTCTTCCGAAATCTGTTCCTTTTTCGAGTCGCGCTGGGTAACCGCAATTAAAAGCTTGCCCTTTTCGAGCGAGTTTTTAACCGCGGCAAGTGTAATGAGCCTGCCCGCGTCGAACGATGCGGTTACGTACGGCAATACCACTCTCCCCCGCAGCGCCACTACGGGAAGAAATCTGTTTTCTTCGTCTGACATAAAATTACCTCATTGTGACCTTCTCTTTAGAGGGAAGGCGGCGTTTTCGAACGCAGTGAGAAAATGACGGATGAGAGGTTTGTTAGGAATATTTACTTATCTTCTCTATCCGACCAACCCCTCATTCGTCTTAACCTTTGGTTAAGACACCTTCCCCCTAAGGGGAAGGTTAAAATGCGGATATAGTAAAGGGGAAGCAAAAACTTCCCCCTTAAACTAACGCTTTATGCGCTTTTACCGTAAATTATGCGGGGTTCTGCCCTGTCGGTTATGCACTTTTGCGTAACTATAACTTCCTCAACGTTCTTTTCCGAGGGCACTTTGTACATTACCGAGGTCATAAAGCCCTCGATTATGGTGCGAAGTCCTCGCGCGCCCGTCTTTAAATTGATTGCCGTGCGGGCAATTTCCTTTACCGCGTCCTCTTCGACCGTGAGCTTTACTCCGTCGAGCGCCATAAGCTTTTGGTACTGCTTGATAATGGCGTTGCGCGGCTCGGTTAATATGTTTACGAGCGCCGCCTCGTCGAGGGGGTGAAGCGCGACCACAATGGGCACGCGCCCCACAAACTCGGGGATAAGCCCGAATTTGGTTAAATCCTGCGGTTTAACGTCCTCGAGAGCCTTGTAAACGTCCGCGTCGGCGTTTTTGACCTCGCCGCCGAAGCCGAGCGACGCGGTGTCCTTCCTCGCCTGCACTATTTTATCCAAGCCGACGAATGCGCCGCCGCAGATGAATAAAATGTTGGTCGTGTCTATCCTTAAACACTCCTGCTGGGGGTGCTTTCTGCCGCCCTGCGGGGGAACGTTGGCAACCGTGCTCTCGATAATTTTCAAAAGCGCCTGCTGCACGCCCTCGCCCGAGACGTCGCGGGTTATCGAAACATTCTCGCTCTTTCTTGCAATCTTGTCTATCTCGTCGATATAGATTATGCCGCGCTGAGCCCTTTCGACGTTGAAGTCGGCGTTCTGGATAAGCTTTAAAAGGATATTTTCGACGTCCTCGCCCACGTAGCCCGCCTCGGTCAAGGTGGTTGCGTCGGTCGAAGCGAACGGCACGTTCAAAATTCTCGCAAGCGTGCGCGCAAGCAACGTCTTGCCGCAACCGGTGGGTCCCAGCAAAAGAATGTTGCTCTTTTCTATTTCCACGTCGTCGAGTTCGCCGCCCGCAACCGAGTTGTTTATGCGCTTGTAGTGATTGTACACCGCGACGGACAAGACCCTCTTCGCCTCGTCCTGACCGACGATATACTTGTCGAGCTCCTCTTTTATTTCGGAGGGCTTTTTAAGGGGCACGGGTTCGACAGTCTCGTCAATCGTATCCCTTATCATATCCCTGCAAATATCTACGCACTCGTCGCAGATAAAGGCGTCGTTCTGCCCCGCGATAAGTCTTTTGACCAAGTCCTCGGGCTTGCCGCAGAACGAACAGAATTTCTGAGTGTTTTTCATTTAATACTCCAATATAATTCAGAATTCGGAATTTGGAATTCGGAATTCGGAATTCGCAATTTTGCTAAGGATAAATCATTTTAAAATAATCCGACCGCAATATACAATTCCGAATTACGCATTCCCAATTACGAATTAAACTTTAAGTCGCGTCAATAACGCTACTATTATTGACCTTTGTAAGGAGAATTATCACTTGCTCTCTTAAAGAAAACTTTATCAATAAGTCCGTAAGAAAGCGCGTCCTCGGCGGAAAGATAGTTGTCCCTGTCGGTGTCGCGCTCTATCTGCTCCAACGGCTTGCCGCTGTTTTGTGCCAAAATCGTGTTCAGCTTCTTTTTGGTGCGCAAAATGTGCTCGGCGGCAATCTTTATATCGCTCGCCTGACCCTGCGCTCCGCCCAAGGGCTGGTGAATCATAATTTCGCTGTTGGGAAGGGCAAACCTCTTGCCCTTTGCGCCGCTCGATAAAAGGAACGCGCCCATCGACGCCGCCATGCCTATGCAGATGGTGGAAACGTCGCACTTGATATAGTTCATCGTGTCGTAAATCGCGAGCCCCGCCGAAACCGAGCCGCCCGGACTGTTTATATAGAGGTTGATGTCCTTCGAAGGGTCCTTCGCTTCGAGATAGATAAGCTGTGCCACAACCGTGTTTGCAACAGCGTCGTCAATCTCCCCGCTCAGAAAAATGATTCTGTCCTCCAAAAGGCGGGAATAGATGTCGTACGAACGCTCGCCCCTCGAGGTCTGCTCGACGATATAGGGCACGAGCGCGCTTTTTTCGTTTACCATAAAAACTCCTTTAAAAATAATTACCTTAAATTGCTGATTGTGCATTGAAACCGCACGGCGGCAAAACCCTTTTAAAAGTTACAGCCGCCGCGGAAAAGTTCTTAATTAAATTAAGATTTAAGCAACAAGATTGTTGTTTGCAGTGAGGAAGTCGAAGAGCTTGGTTATTACTATATCGTTAGCGATATATTCGAGCCTTCTCGCGTCGAGGTTCTTCTTGTAGTCCTCGACCGTCTTTTCGACCGATTCCGCCTGCTTTGCAATCTCCGCCTCTATCTCTTCGGTTGTTGCGGTTATCTTTTCGTCCTTTATAATCTTTTCTATAACGAGCTGGGTGAGCACGCGGCTGTTTGCCTGTTCGGTGAACTGCGAGCGGAACTGCTCCATCGTCTGACCCATATACTCGATATAATCTTTGAGCTGTAAGCCCTGATATGCGAGCCTCTGCGCAAAGTCGTTTACTATACCGTCAATCTCGCTATCCGTCATTGCCTGAGGAATTTCGCACTCGCAGGTTGCGCATATCGCCTGCAAAATGCTGTTTTCGGTCTGGTCGCGGCTATCGTTTTTCGCCTTGTTTTCAAGACGGGTCTTAACCTTTGCGGTATAGTCGGCAACCGTGTCGCAGCCCGCGTGCTTTTTAACGTATTCGTCGGTAAGCTCGGGGAGCTCCTTGCCCTTTATCGAGTGCAGTTTAATGTGGAAGGTCGCGTCCTTGTCCCTTAAATTGTCCGCCTGATAGTCCGCGGGGAAACGCACTACTATGTCCTTCTCCTCGCCTATCTTCATGCCCTCGACCTGACTTTCGAAGCCGGGGATAAAGGAACCGCTGCCGAGCTCTAAATCGTAGTGTTCCATAGAGCCGCCGGCAAACTTTTCGCCGTCGACCGAGCCCTCGAAATCGATATTCACCGTGTCGCCGTTCTTGCAAGCTCTGTCGGTGACGTCGACCGTCTTTGCCTCTCTTAAAAGAATTTTTTCCGCCTCGGTCTTTATTTCCTCTTCGGAAACATTATATTCATACTTTTTGATTTCTAAACCTTTGTAGCTGCCGATTTTTACTTCGGGCTTAACGGGAACTATCGCCGTAAGCACTACCTTTTCGTCGGTGAGCTCGTCAACCGAGAGGTCGGGCGCGCCGACCGCGGTAAAGTGTTCCTTTTCCTTTTCGATAATTTCGGGATAGTTTTCGGAGTAGAGCACGTTGAACGCCTCGTCGAAGAATACGCCCTTGCCGTAGTAATTTTCGAGTACGGGCTTGGGGGCTTTGCCCTTTCTGAAGCCGGGCACCGTGTACTTGCCGCGCGTTCTCAAATACGCTTTGTCTATTGCGCTCTTCCACTCTTCGCCCGTAAAGGTGATAGTAAGCTTAACCGTGCTTTTTTCCGCTGATTCAAATGTATAGTTCATTTATTTTCTCCTGATTTATTTGCCAAATATTTAATACGGACAGTATTTTACCACAATTCTTTTATTTTGAAAAGCGTTTTTAAGAGCCGTTTACATTTTACTTTTGACTTTTTTTAAGTTATAATTATGGAAACAACCACAATTGCGAACTGCGCATTGCGCATTACGCATTTCAAAGGTGCAACTATGCCGCAGGACGCGTTTACTTTACAATATGTTACAAGAGAGCTTGAAGAACTGTTCGTCGGCGGGAAGATTTCGAAAATCAATCAGCCCGAAAAAGACCAGCTCTCCCTTTTAATATACACGCGTTGCGGCACGGTTAAACTCGATATCGGCTTATCCGCCAAATATTGCAGGGTGAGCGCCGGCGAAAAGGGCGATGAGCCCAACCCGAAGATTGCGCCCAACTTTTGCATGCTACTTCGGAAGCACTTACAAAACGCCGAAATTACCGCGATAAAGCAAGTCGGGTTCGAGCGCGTTTTATACTTCGATTTTAAGTGCTTTTCGGAATTCGAGGTGACGGACATGCGGCTGTACCTTGAAATTATGGGCAAGTATTCCAACGCCGTTTTGGTAAAGGGAGGCATAATCTGCGGCGCGCTTAAAACCGCGTCTTTGGAGACGGGCGCGCGGCGGGTGATGATGAGCGGCGCGAAATACGTTTTGCCCGAAAAGCAGGAAAAGTGCGACCCGACCGACCTTTCTTCTTTAAAAAAGACATTTGAAAATATCTGCGGCGACCCCGCCAAATTTATTGCCGACAGCGTTGCGGGAATAGCCTACACGACCGCCGCCGACATTGTAACATTTTACGGCGGGCGCGTCACGGCGGAGCAGGTTTTTAAATACGTAAACTCGCCGGAATATCAGCCGTGCATTGTCTACGACGGCGATAGACCGGTTGACTTTAAAGCGCGGTTTACCGAAGGCGCGAAGCCGTATAAAACTTTGCTCGAAGCGCAGGCGGATTACTACTTTTTGCAGGTGAGCGAAAAGAAGTTTGCGGATAAAAAGCGCAAGTTGCTCTCCGCCGTAAATTCCGCGCAAAAAAAGGCGGAAAAACGGCTTGCGATGAGCCTTGAAAAGCTTTCTGAATGCGAAAAGTGCGAGGATATAAAGTTGAAGGGCGAGCTGATTACCGCCAACATATATGCCGTCGAACGGGGTATGCGCTCGTTTGAAGCGGTAAATTATTACGACGAAAAGGGCGGCAAAATTTCAATCGAACTCGACCCCCGCCTCACCCCCTCGCAGAACGCGCAGAAATACTTTAAACGGTACCAAAAATTAAAGCGCACGGCTAAGACCGTGACGGCGCAAAAGCGGGAAAGCGAGGAGCGGCTTTCATACCTTAAAACCATTGCGCAGAATATCGGGCTTGCCGAAAATTGCAACGATTTAAACGAGACCGAAGAGGAGCTTATATCCCTTTCGCTGTTGCCCGCGCCAAAGGATACGAAGGGCAAAAAGGGCGGGAAAAAGCCCGAAAATTTAAGCCCTTTCCGCAAATATTTTTACGACGGATTTACGGTGCTGTGCGGGCGCAACAACGCGCAGAACGACAGACTTACAAAGGGCTTGAACGCGAACGATTTGTGGCTGCACGTAAAGACCTTCCACTCCTCCCACGTCGCCGTTTTGTGCGACGGGAAAGAGCCGACGGACGGGGTTATCAAGTTTGCCGCCGAAATCTGCGCCCACTATTCCGAGGCGCGCGAAAAGGGCAAGGTTGCCGTGGACTACGCCTTGAAAAAATACGTCAAAAAGCCGAACGGCGCGAACGTCGGCTTTGTGATTTACACCGATTTTAAAACCATTAACGTTGCGCCGGACGCGCACGCGGAGGACAGATGCGATGATTGAAAAGGACGAAAAAAAAGACGAACAGCCCGAAGAGGGCAACAAAAATTTCACGCTGCTGTACGTTGCCATAGGCTGTTTCGCCGCGGCGTGCGTGCTGTTTGCCTTAGCGTTTGTGATAAGCGGCGCGGGCGTATACATGCTGATTGCAAGCATGATTTGCGCGCTTGCCGCAGTGTCGTTTATAAACGGTCAGAAGCGCAAAGCTTCCAACACGCTTTGCAAAGTAATGCAGATTTTAAGCTACGTTGTAATGATAGCCGCGCTCGCCGTTTTCATCTTCGGCGCGAGCGTTTCGGGCACGGCTAAGTGAAAAGAGAATAAAAACGCGGATTTTGAGCCATTATTTAATTAAATGGAAGAAATCTGCACCAAGCTTTCCGCGCTCCTTTGCGACGCGGGTATGGGCGGCTATAAAGTCTTTTACGAGGAAGAACTTTCAGACTGTCTGCCCGAAAATATGCGCAACCGCGACACGCTCGAAGCCGCCTTGAAAAACTTAGACGGCGGCGGGTATATCGACGTTAAATACGCCCGCGGAAACACCTTCTGCATTGCGTGTTTAAAAAAATACGAGGCGCCCGAGCCCGAACCCGTGCCCGAGCCTGCCGCCGAAAGCGTTAGCCGCGCCTTGCCGAAAGCGGCGTATATTGCCCTCGCCCTCTCCGCGTTTTTGGGCGGGGCGGTCGGCGGGTGCATAGCCGCGGTTTTGGGGGCGGTGCTGTGATATGTTAAACCGCTGTGAAAACGAAGTTATGAGCGCGGTGTACTGCCTTTGCGACGGCACGGACGGGTGCCTGATTTCTCCCCTCGACATAATGAGCATACTGCCCGCGGGGCGCAAGTACAGCGTGCAGCGGTTGGACGACGCACTTCTATCCTTGCAGTCGGACGGGTATTTAAACGTCATTCCCTCCGAGCGCAAGGGCGAAAAGATGTACGTAATTTCGCTTAAAGAGAGCGGGCTTAGCTTTAAGCGCACCCAAAAGCAGAAGCGGCTGGACGTTATAAACAAGATTGCACTTGCGTTTGTCGGCGCGGTCGCAACCTTTGTTTTCGGCTTGATTTTAAAGGCGATTTTTCACGTTTAAATTTTAATAGACCCCGTAATATAGCGTAGTTAAAGCCGCCGCACGTATCCGTGCGGCGGCTTTTTGCAATGCGGAATTAAGGTCGGAATAATCAACCTCTATCCCCTCTTCGAGGTACTTTCCCCTTCAAAGGGGAAAGCAAGAGTAACGCGCAACTCCTCGCCTTCCACTTTGAAGGGGAAGGTGGCTGCGTAGCAGACGAAAGAGGTTGGTTCTATTAATTATTCCTTAGCATAATTCCGAATTACGCATTCTTAATTCTGAATTCTCGATTACTTTTCCAAGAATGCGACCATCGCTTTGTGCATCGAGTACAGGTCGGCTTTGGAAATAACCTCGTAAGGGGCGTGCATCGAGAGCACGGGAACGCCCATATCGCAGGTATCTATGCCGAGGTTGGCGATGAACATCGCAACCGTGCCGCCTCCGCCGATATCAATTTTGCCGAGCTCGCCCGTCTGCCAGATAACGCCCGCGTCGTCGAACGCGTCGCGAAGATATCCGACCATTTCAGCCGAAGCGTCGTTCGTCGAGTTCTTGCCGCGCGCGCCGTGGTATTTGGTGAGCGACGCGCCGCAGTTAATGTACGAGGCGTTTCTCTTTTCGTAAACGTCCGAATACGCGGGGTCGTAAGCCGCGGTGACGTCGGCGGATACGCATTTGGAATTATAGCGCACGAGCACGGGGTCGGCTCCCAACCCCTTTGCAATGCACTCTATCAAATCTAAAATCACGCGCGACTGCATACCCGTCACGCCGTTGCTTCCCACCTCTTCCTTATCGGCGAAAACGGCAATGCAGGTGTCCTTTGTGTCGCTGTCGAAAAGCGCGGTCATCTCGGGATAGGCGCACACCTTGTCGTCGTGACCGTAGCCGGAGATAAGCGCCCTGTCGAGACCCACGTCGCGAGGTTTGCCCGCGGGAACGAAGCAGAGCTCGCTCGTCTGAAAGTCTATCTCGCTTATGCCGTACTTGTCGTGCAACAGCTTTAACGCCGCCGCCTTAACGCCGTCGTCATCGTCGCCGTCGGGTATGGACGTAAGTACCGCGTTTAAATTTTCACCCTTTATCGCCGTGCCGAGCGGCTTTGTGTTCTGCTCCTGCGAAAGATGGGGCAAAAGGTCGGAAATATAGAATACGGGGTCGCCCTCCTCCTCGCCTATGCACACGTCCACGCGCTTGCCGCCGCGAAGAACGACTACGCCGTGCAACGCCAAGGGAATTGTCGTCCACTGATATTTTTTGATGCCGCCGTAGTAGTGCGTCTTTAAGTACGCCATGCCTCCTTCCGAAAAGACGGGGTTGGGCTTTAAATCGAGGCGGGGACTGTCGACGTGCGCCGCCATAATCTTTACGCCGTGTTTTGCCACGTCGTTGGTGCCCACCCTGATTATGAAAATGTTTTTGTCGCGGTTTATAAAGTAGAGCTTGTCGCCCGCCTTTATCTTGTCGCCGAAAGAATAAGGCTTATAGCCCTTCGCCCTGCACAGTTTTTCCGCCGTAGCGGTTGCGCCGCGCTCGGTTTTCGAGGTGTACAAAAAGTCCTTGTAACCCTCCGCATAGGCGAAAATTTCTTTCAGCTCCTTTTCGTCCGCTTCCTTATAAAAGTTCTTTCTCTTGTACTCGTAATCCACTTTTAATCTCCTTATATTTTTAATTCCACACGGAATTATAATATCAAAGGCGGGTTTTGTCAATATGCGATTGCAACGCTTTTATGAAATATTTTCCATTTAATTTTCACTTTGCTATTTACTAATTATTAAATATGGTATATAATTAGGTATGATATGGGTGAAAAATTTTTAACGGCGAAAAAGTTGGCGGCAATAGGCGTGCTTACCGCGCTAAGCCTTATAACTTTTTTGATAGAAAACCTCTTCCCCCCGCTTATTATTCCGGGGGCGAAATTAGGGCTTGCCAACGCGTTTTCGTTTATCGCGCTCATTATGTACTCACCCGTAGAAGCCTTTATCATAGTTGCCGCAAGAACGCTTTTAGGCGCAATGTTTGCGGGCAATATTTCGGCGGTAATTTACTCGTTTACAGGCGGCGTGGTTTCGATGGCGGCAAGTTCCTTATTTATATACTGCGTCCACCCCAGTATTTCGGTGATATGCGCAAGCGTGATTGCCGCGGTTTTGCACAACGTTACGCAGAATGTCGTGTTCGTTGCGGTGTACTCCGCCCCCGTAGCTTTTTCCTATTTGCCGTACCTTATATTGCTCGGCGTGCTTTCGGGCGCGTTTATCGGCGCGGCGGTAACCGTTTTAATAAAGCGTATCCCGACAAGCGCGTTTGTGCGCCTGACGGGGCAAAAATAAATTACAAATGCAGAATTCAGAATGAAGAATGCAGAATTGAGGTCGTTATTTTTAAATAATTTTCCTTATTTTCATTCTTAATTCATAATTCTTAATTCTTAATTAAAAAGATAGGGAGGTTAAAATTGATAGCAAAAAAAGGAAAACTTTTCTTTGCCGGTATTCACGCGCACGATTGTAAGTCGCTTGCGTGCGGGCAAAAGACGGAAGTTATGCCCCCGCCCGAGGTGGCGTATATATCCCTCGAACAGTCGCTGGGCAAACCGTCGACCCCGCTCGTGGAAAAGGGGCAAAAGGTCAAAGAGGGCGAGCTTATTGCCGAAGCGAGCGGCGCGATTTCGTCCAACGTCTTTGCAAGCGTATCGGGCGAGGTTATCGACGTTAAACCGCTCGTCGGCGCGAACGGACGCACGGAGACGTATATCGTCATTAAAAGCGACGGCATAAACGAGAAGGCGTACCTGCCCCCTTTGAGCGAGCCGACGGCGGACGATATCAAGGCGAGAATTAAAGACTGCGGCATAGTAGGCTTAGGCGGCGCGGGCTTCCCCGCGGCGGTTAAGGTTGCGCCCCGCACCCCCGTTGACACGCTTATTTTGAACGGCGCGGAGTGCGAGCCCTATTTGACCTGCGACCACCGCTTAATGCTTGAAAACACCGACGAGATTGCACGCGGCGCGCGCTATATCGCCAAAGCTTTGGGCGTAGACAACATCATAATCGGCATAGAGGCTAACAAGCCCGACTGCATAGAGGCGTTCGAAAAGTACGACGATATTCAGCCCGTCATACTCAAAAAGCAGTACCCGATGGGCAGTGAAAAGCACTTAATTTACGTTACCACGGGCAGAAAGGTCGGAATAGGCAAGCTCCCCGCGGACAGCGGCGTTGTGGTGCAGAACGTTGCCACCGCCTTTGCCGTGTGCGAGGCTGTCGAAAAAGGTAAGCCCCTCTACGAGCGCGTTTTAACCGTTTCGGGCAAGGCTGTAAAAGAGCCCAAAAACCTTTGGGTGCGCGTCGGCACGTGCGTTAAAGACATTGTTGAATACTGCGGCGGCGAGAGCCTTCCCCCAAAAAAGGTTATTCAGGGCGGACCTATGACGGGCTTAGCCCTTGCAACCTACGACGTGTACACGCATAAGACAACCTCGGGCGTGCTGCTTTTATCCGAAAAGGAAGCGGCGGCGGAAGAACCCACACCCTGCTTAAACTGCGGCATGTGCGCGGACGTTTGCCCCATGCACTTAATGCCTATGCAGACGGCTTTCTATTCGGCTGCGGGCGACTTCGACACGGCGGCAAAGCTCGGCAACACGCTTGCGTGCATAGAGTGCGGCGCGTGCGAGTTTACCTGCCCCGCCAAACGCCCCTTAATTCAGGCTATCCGCAAGACAAAGGCGTATATAAGAAGCAAGGTTGCGCCCAACGTGCCCCACGACAAGCATATCGACCAGAAGGGAAGGTCGGCTCCCACCGTTCCTTTAACCGAGGACGGCAAGGTGTTGGACAAGCCCGTTCAGAAAGTTTTGGACGAAAGCATAAGCAAGAGCGAGGGCGAAATTAAAAACGTAGCCGTCGAAGAAAAGGCGGAAGCGGTAAAAGAGCAAGCGAA
The DNA here is from genome assembly GCA_023667345.1 of Clostridiales bacterium. Lineage (GTDB taxonomy): Bacteria > Bacillota > Clostridia > Christensenellales > Borkfalkiaceae > Coproplasma. The sequence continues at coordinate 15,367 of JAMPAF010000017.1, read as the reverse complement.
AAAGGAGGACAAATAAATGGATAACAAGATTGTAATATCCACCCCTCCCCACGTTAAATCGCGCCGCACGACAAAGGGCATAATGCTCGACGTTTTGATTGCGCTTTTGCCCGCGGCTGTAATGGGCATCGTGTACTTCCGCTTAAACGCGTTTATTTTGGAAATTACCGCGGTGCTCGCGGCGGTCGCCACCGAGTTCGTGTATTTCTTTATAAAGAATAAGGGCTTTTCGCGGCAGGCGGGCGAGGTGTGCAAAAAGTGGTGGAAACAGTTCGACTACACCTCGATTGTCACGGGGCTTATCCTCGCACTCATACTCCCTTCCACGGTTAAGTGGTACGAGGTGTTAATCGGCGCAATCTTCGCGATAGCGATAGTTAAAATGGTGTTCGGCGGCACGGGCAAGAACCTTGTAAACCCTGCCGCTACGGGCAGAATATTTATGTTTTTGAGCTTTTCGCTCACCGTTTACACCGCTTGCGCAATTAAGCCGGTAAGCGCGGACAGCGCGATTTTCACCGGTCCCACCCACCTTTCGGGTTGGCTTTTGGCGACCGAAGGCGCGGCGGGGCAGATGAGTTGGCTCGACCTCTTCCTCGGCACGGGCGTTGCCGGCTGCATAGGCGAAACGTGCAAAGCCGCTCTCATACTCGGCTATATCTATTTAGTCGTACGCAAGGTAATTAAATGGTGGCAACCCCTTCTCTATATCGTGGTTGCAAGCTTTTTATCCGTCTGCTTTGCGGCTATCGGCAGCAAGAATTTCGAGATAGGGCTTTTCCTTGACTATATGCTCTCGGGCGGACTTATGTTCGGCGCAATCTTTATGGCGACCGACTATGTGACTTCGCCCAAGGGAATTTACGGGCAGATAGTTTACTACGCGGCTCTCGGCGTTCTGACCGCACTGCTACGCTACCTTACCAAAATCGAGGTCGTGTCGTTCGTGATTATGCTTATGAACCTTTTAGTGCCTTTGATTGACACCTACATTGTAAGAAAGCCCTTCGGCTACAAAAAAGTAAAAAAGCAAAAGGAGGGCAAATAAATGACCGTTAAACAGTTTTTTAAGAGCACTGCCTTTAAGTGCATAGCGGTTCTTTTGGCGATACTTTTGGTCTGCGGCATTTTGCTTACGGTTTGCAACTCCCTCTTCTACGTTTCGGCGGAAGAAAAGCTTCAAAGAGCAATATCCAAAATTTACGGCGAAACGGTGACTTACGAAACGGAAGTTGCGGATAAGGATATTCTCGTCACCTCGGCGCAGGTTTTGGAAGTTTACGACATTACCACCGAAGAGCATAAAAACGACTACCTTTTAAAGGTTAAGGGCAACGGCGGCTACGGCGGCGGCTCGGTAACCTGCTGGGTACGCGTTGAAGCGGCGGCGGGCGGCTCGACCGTTAAAAAGATTACCATAGACAGCAACGTCGGTCAGTCGTATATCACGAAGATAAGCAGCGGCGCGCTCGGCAATTTGGTAAATAAACAGAAAAACGACGGTTTTACAAGCTTCGACACCGACGGCATTAAGACGGGCGCAAGCTTTTCAATGAACGCCATATCCAACGCGGCGAACGCGGCTTTGACCTACGTAAACGCGAAACTCGGCGTGTTCTCCAAATACTACGGCTATGCGTACAACGACTACCTCGACGATACAACGGATATTGAGGTAAACGGCACGACGGTTGAGTATTCAATTGTCACCAAGGGCGGAATTCAAGGAAAGTTCAATATTACAATTCACGTTGCGCCCGACGCGGACGTAAACAAGATAACAAAGTACGAAATTACGCAAAACGGCTCCTCGCCGACTTTCCCCGGTAACGATACCGACTACGCAACGGAAATGAGCCCGCAGGCGCTCGATTTAAACGGCAAAACGCTCGAAGATATTCAGGGATACTTAGCCGACGAGAGAAAGGAGGAAGACGGCGGCGTATTGCACACGGGCGCAACCATATCCAACAGTCACTGCTACTATGCGGCGGCGTTTGCGCTTGCAAACTACGACAGAGCTTTGAGCGAAAACTCTCAGGGAGGTGCCGCACAATGAAAAACAAGTATGCAAAGATAACGCTTGACGGTTTGATTTTCAACAACCCCACGTTTATGCTCGTTTTGGGCACCTGCCCCACCCTCGGGCTTATCTCCTCGGCGACGAGCGCGGCGGGCATGGGTCTTACCGTTGTAGTAATTTTAACCCTTTCAAACATTTTGATATCGGCTCTTCGTAAGGTTATTCCCAACGAGGTGCGAATCCCCGCGTATATCGTAATTATAGCGACGCTTGTAACCCTCGCCCGAATGGTACTCGAAAAGTTGGTGCCCGACTTATACGACAGTTTGGGCGGCTTCCTCGCTTTAATAGTCGTCAACTGCATAATTTTGGGCAGAGCGGAAGCGTTTGCCAACAAACACAACGTTTTGGAGAGCGCGGTAGACGGACTTGCAAACGGCTTGGGCTTCACTGCGGCGCTCACCGTAATGGGCATCGTGTGCGAGCTACTCGGCAACGGCTCCGTGTTCGGGCTGAAACTCTGGAACTTTACGATAGGAATGTTCGCCACCCCCGCGGGCTCGTTCATAATCTACGGACTTTCGATTGCGCTTTTCACCTATATAATGGATATATTTATGCGCAGCCGCAGAGTAAAGGAAAACAGACTTGCAAGGGAGAACCTTTTGGACAGAAACCCCGAAGGCGGCGCGGCAATAGAAGCCGCAAAGGAGGCTGAATAATGGGTACTTTTATCGCAATTATTTTAGCCGCCGTTTTGACCAACAACTTTATAACGGTTAAAACCTACGGCATCTGCCCCTTCCTCGGCGTTTCCAAAAAGACCTCCTCCGCCCTCGGCATGGGCGTTGCGGTAACCTTGGTTATGACGATTGCCGTAGCCGTTACCTACCCCATTTACGAGTACGTTATGAAAACGGCGTTCTGGGACTTCCAGTTCCTCGAAATCATAGTTTTCATATTCATAATCGCCTCGCTTGTGCAGATGCTCGAAAAGATTATTCAGAAGGTCTCCCCCTCGCTCTACAACGCAATGGGCATTTACCTTCCCTTAATTACCACCAACTGCGCGGTTTTGGGCGTGTGCGAGCTGGTTATCGGCGATATGTCGGCGATTATCGGCGAAGCTTCTATGAATATGGGCTGGGCGGTTTTATACGCGCTGTTCGCGGGTCTCGGCTTTACCCTCGTTATGGTAATTATGAGCGGTCTTCGCGAAAAGCTCAACTGCGTTAAAGTTTCCAAATCTCTCATGGGTTTCCCCATCGCGATGATTACCGCAAGCTTTATCTGCATGGCGTTTATGGTGTTCACCTATATCAAGTAAGGAGGAAGAAATATGATGAATTTACTCGTTACTTTGGGAAAAGTCGACGCTACCACTTGGAAAACGGTAGGCATTGTTGCGGGCATTTTAGCCGCGCTTGCCGTGCTTATCGTAGCTTTAATTTTGATTGTCGGCAAAGTTTTTAAAGTAAATATGGACGAAAAGGTCACCAAGATTATGGAAAACCTTGCGGGAGCGAACTGCGGCGGCTGCGGCTGTTCGGGCTGCTCGGGCTTTGCGGCTAAGCTTGCAAGCGGCGAGGGTGACCTTGCCGACTGCCACGTAACCTCGCCCGAAAAGAAGGCGGAGATTGCCGCTATGCTGGGAATTGAGTTAAAGGACGAAGAGCGCACGGTTGCGGTGGTTAAGTGCAACGGCGGTCTTTCTAACGCGCCCGAAGCTTTTGAATACGTCGGCAACCCCACCTGCGCGGCAAACAACACGCTGCTCGGCGGCAACAAGGTGTGCAAATACGGCTGCCTCGGCTGCGGCGATTGCAAGGCGGTCTGCCCCGAGAGCGCGATTAAAATTTCCGACAAGCTTTCGGAGGTTGACCCCGACAGGTGCATAAGCTGCGGCGCGTGCATTAAAGAGTGCCCCAAGCACATTATAGAGCGCATACCCGCCTCCGCCCCCGTCTATGTGGCGTGCTCTTCAAAGTGCAAGGGCAAGGACGTTATGAACGCGTGCAAGGTGGGCTGTATAGGCTGTACAATGTGCGCGAAAAAGTGCCCGCACGGCGCGATTACTATGGTTGACAACCTGCCCGTATTCGACTACACCAAGTGCACGGGCTGCAAGACGTGCGTTGCCGTCTGCCCCCGCCACATAATTATCGACAGAGAGGCGAAAGCGGACAAGACGACGGATACGAAAGCCGAGGCTAAGACGGAGCAAAAGTCCGCACCCAAGCCCGAGGTCAAGGCGACCCCCGCGCCTAAGGAAAACAAGCCCTTAAACGGCGAGGGCGCAGAAGTTAAGGGAATCAAAACGGACGTAAAGGAAGCTGAAAGACCCGAAGAAACCAAAACGGACAAAGAATAAAAAGTAAAATTTAAAATTTAAAACTTAAAACCCACAGCCCCGCTTAAACAAGCGGGGCTGTTTTGCTGCAAAATAAATTCTCGCGCTTTGCGCGTCATTTAGACCACAGTATGACGGTACCCCCCACCCTTGCCTTCCCCCTTTTAAAGGGGGAAGGTGGCTTGCGTAGCAAGACGAATGGGGGTTGTTCTGTTTCTAACCATATGCACCCCCATCACCCGCAAAGCGGGAGCTTCCCCCTCACGTATAAGGGGGAAGCCTTAATTGCGGTAAAAGAGCATTTAAGAAAAGATTTCTCGGTTCGCTTCGCTCTCTCGAAATGACGCACCCCGTCAACCGTCATTATGAGGAGTAAACGGTACAGTGTTCTGTGTTGAAACGCGAAAGTAATTATCGTTTACGACGTGATAATCTTTTTGCGCGCCTTTTCCCGCGCAAAACTAACCTTGCCGCATTACAACGCTATTTGAGGTGATACGCTTCCCAATTTTTCACGTATTACCACGAGGGGATTCTCTCGGCTCAATCGAACCACTGCGTGGTTCTCAATCGTTCGAAATGACACGCTCCTATGGGCTTTTATGATTATGCCCCGCGGCAAAGCCGCGGGGCGAAATGACGCGATTTGTGCGAGCTATGCTCCCCTCATCCGCCCTTCGGGCACCTTCCCCACCGAGGGGAAGGCTATAATGCGGCGGGAAAGTCTAATTGTTTGCCCTTTAAATTATAATATTGCCGCTGTCTTCGACTTTCAAGGGGGATATTGTCAAGCCGTGCACAGTGCAGATAATCGGCGGAGACGAGTTTTTAGTGAGCTTAGGCGTGTGCACGCAGTCCTTATGCGTAGAACAGTTGCCGTCGGTGACGTCCACCGTCTTTTCGGTCGTATCCACGTAAATTACGTTATAACCGCGTCCGTCGTCCGTCGTGAAGCGCACGGTAAAGCCGTTTTTCGCCTCTTCCACCTCAACAAAATCGCCGTTTAAAATCTTCGGCTTGTCGTCGCCGAACTCGTAGGTTAAGACCAGTTCGCCGCGATAATTCACCGAAAAGCCCGAAAGAGCAGACTTATCCCCGCCCAGAGTGAACGCCAAAATGAGCGCGACGGCGGTTATCAGAATTGCGCCGAACGCCACCAAATCCCACAGCGAGAACCACTTTGAAGTTTTTACCTGTTCAATCTTTTTAAGCGACATTTTATCCCTTTTCTATCGCCTTGGCGGTGTAATTTTTGTTGACGACGGTATAGTCGCCCTTTGCTATGTTGGTGTAGAACTCGTACTTTCCGCCGTTATCGTAGGTGAACACGACCGCCCTGTCGGAAAGATTTTCGGCGATAAACGCGATTGCTTCTTCCCTGTCCATACACATAATAGCCGTCGTGAGAGCGTCGTCCTCCGCCGCCGAGCCGCCGACAACCGTCGCCGTCATAATGCCCGTGCGCACGGGTTTACCCGTCTTAGGGTCGATTATATGGCAGTAGCGCACGCCGCCGAGCTCGTAATAATTTTCGTAGTCGCCGCTCGTGGATACGCATTTATCCTTAATCTTCGTATTGATATAGGTCGACATACCACCCGAGCGCGGGTCGAGAAAGCCGAGGGTATACTCGCCGCTATTATAGTGCCGCTTTATTGCGATACTGCTCGACGCGAAGTTAAAATTGCCGTACTCAAAGCCGTAGCTATCTATGAGCGCGTTCACTTTATCGACGGCATATCCCTTGCCTATACCGCCCAAATCTATCTTCATATTCAACGTCTTGCCGCCGACCTCGACCGTGGCGGAAGGCTTTTTAGCGTAAAATTTTCCGTCGTCATTTAAAAGTTCGGTTTCGCCGAAATGCTCGGAAAGAGCGACGTATTTTGCAACCGTCTCGTCGGACGGCAGATTTTCCTCGGTCATAAACCCGTAAAGACCGTAAAAACCGTAGTCGTAAACGCTGTAATAGACCGCTGGATTGTAACTGCCGCCGGTGAGATTGTAAACGCTTAAAGCAACGGTTAAAAGCTCGTAGGCGGTTTTGTCTATCTCGACGGTCGCGCCCGCCGCCGCCTCGTTGAAAGCGTATATGCAGGAGGTTTTAACGTGCGCCGAAACCGAGCTTTCGATAGCCTTTAACGCGCCGTCTATCTCACTTGCAAGGGCGTTGAAATTGCCCCTCGCCTCGCTGTCAAACTTGGCAGTGATTGAGAGCGTCGCCGAGGCGTCCATGGCGTAAAACGTTTTATTCTCGGTTGAATATCCGTCCGTATCCGAGCACCCCGAAAAAAGGACAGCCGCCGCGCAAACCAAAACCGAGGCGGCAAAAAACTTTTTCATAAATCTATTATAGCTCATTTTGCCCGCGTTTGCAATAAAACGGCATTCAAAAACCGCAGTTTGTTCTTGCTCGGATTATAGTAAAAAGTCAGAAGCAACTTTACATTACTATGACCTTCCCCTTAGGGGGAAGGTTACAATAAGGTTACATGGGGTAACATTAAAGCCGCGCGGCAAGAAATACCGCGCGGCTTTGATAGATATAACTTCCTTATTTTTACTCCGTTCTCAGTGCGACTACGGGGTCCTTTTTAGCCGCCGCCGCCGCGGGTATCAAGCCCGATATGAGCGTTAAGCCCACGCTGACGAGCACCATTATAATCGCTTGCCACCAAGGCAGCGCCGCTATCGCCGCAATGCCGACGAGCGAGTAAACAACCGCGTTTAAGATAACCGAAACGAGATATGTTACGAGAATGCCGAACAAGCCCGCCACAAGCCCTATGATAAACGTTTCGGCGTTGAACAGTCTGCTTATATCCTTCTTTCTTGCGCCCACCGCGCGCAAAATGCCTATCTCCTTTATTCGCTCGACGACAGATACATAGGTTATAATTCCTATCATAACCGTGGATACGACGAGCGACAGTGCGGTAAACGCCACCAACGCTACGGTTATCATTTCAATCATGGTGTTAATCATATTGATAATGAGCCCCACATTGTCCGAGTAGGTTATCTGCATATCCTCTTTTAAGTTGTCGGAAACCTCTACGCCGTCCACCGTGTAGGGATATTCGATTTGTTGCGAACACATGGCGTTCCACTTGTCGAGGTAAGAGCAAACCTTGTCTTTTGCCGTAAAGTCGGTGGGGTATATGTATATCGCCGAGGGCAATTCGCTGCCGCCGAGCATTTCCGCCGTAACCTGCAACATTTTGTCGCGTTCGGTAGGGTCGGAAAGCCCCGACATCATCAGCGACATTATGTCGCCGCTGTCGTAAATAAAGCTCATACCCGCCTTGGGCGTATATATAAGCTGTTCGCCCTCGCCCTTAGATATCGAGGTATAGTTGAAGAAATAGGGCAACATATTCAGATATTTTGCGTTTTCGGACAAACTCTTTATGTGTCGCACGATATTGCTCTCGTTAGCGTCCTTTAAAACGCGCTCGGTGTGCGCTCTGGTGTAGTAAACGCCGGGGTCGAGACAGCTATACGAAATATTTTTCTTCTTCTGCAAAATGAGCTTTACGCTGAGTTCCTCGCCATCGCCCTCGATATTCGGTACCGGCAAAACAGCCGGAGTATTCCCCGCCTCTTCGGTTACAACTTTGCCTTCGCCATCAAGCAAATTGCCTTCCGCGTCTGTTCTCAACGCAAAATTGCCGCTTATATAGGGGCGGTGAACGTAGAATCCGCTGCCCTCGCCTACCTCGTAATACGCGTCGTTATTGGGATAATAGGTGAATTTTTTGGAATTTTCACCGATAAAGTAAGACAAATCCAGACCGTTTTCGGGGTCGGCTACGCCGTTTGTGATACCGCTGCCCACAAGTCCTAACTGCTCGTTGTAATTTACATTTTCGCCGTTTTCGTCCCTAATCGAATTGAAAGCGTAGTTTAAAAACTGCTGTTGGGTTAAATAGCCGTACTGCCCGAGCGCGATATCGGTTATCATGCTGTCGTCGACAACCATAATCAGCGAGTTGGGGTCGGAGAAAATCTCCTTCTTCTTATCGTCGGTTAAACTCTTGCCGTCGCTCGAAACGCCGCTTGCGGTCTCGTAAGCTACGACGTCGAACTGGCTGAATATGTAGTCGTAATTGTCGGGCACTTCGCCAAATGTGGAAATACTCGAAATGGTGCCCGTAAAGTTTTTGTACTCTTCCTGCTCGCTTAAAATCTGCGAGTACATACCGCGTATACCCGTTACCGAAACTGTCTGCTCGGGCAAACCGTCCGCCACCTTAAAGCCGGTATATATGTTGTTCGCGGGGTTGAAGTCATACGTATACTGCACAACGTTCGTCCACTCGCTGTTCATTTTTTCTATGTAGTCGACGTACTGCGGGGTGATGTTGTTGGTCTTTGTAAGCCCCTTTGCGAACGTGCCCAAAGTATCCATTAACGAGCGCACGTACAGTTTGTCGTCGAGCTTTGTGATATTGACCTTGGGCTTAGACGACGAGGACATATCCATGAGCGACGAGAAGTCGATTGCCGAGCGCGTTATCGAGACGGGGTTGCCCGACAACATATCGTTTTCCATTGAGCGGATATAGTTTTTTACGCCCGCGGATATGGCTAAAACGAGCGACACGCCGATAACTCCTATCGAGCCCGCCACCGAAACCATTGCCGTCCTTTTGGACTTTGATAAAAGGTTTTTAAGGCTCAGCCCCATCGCCATAAGCGGCGACATAGACGTCTTTTTCTTTTTGCCCTTGTTGGTCTTTGCCCCGCCTTCGGGCTGTTCCGTCTTTTCTATCGTTTCCGCGTTTTCTATCGCTTCGGTCGTTTCGGACGTTTCGTTCGTTTCGGTTATTTCCGCCCTTTCCTCTGTTTCGGAGGGCACCTCTTCGGGCGCTTCCCCGCCGTCGTACGGCATCGAGTCGTCGACCACCTCGCCGTCCAAAAGCCTTACAATTCGCGTGGAGTACTGCTCGGCAAGCTCGGGGTTGTGGGTTACCATTATTACGAGGCGGTCTTTGGAAATCTCTTTCAAAAGCTCCATTATCTGCACGCTGGTAACCGAATCGAGCGCGCCCGTAGGCTCGTCGGCGAGCACTATTTCGGGGTCGTTTATGAGCGCACGGGCAATCGCCACCCTCTGCGCCTGACCGCCCGAAAGTTGGTTGGGGCGGTTGTTCAGCTTGCCCTTTAATCCGACCTTTTCGAGTGCGTCTATCGCCCTCTGTCTGCGTTCCTGCTTGGAAACGCCCGATATCATGAGCGCGAGTTCCACGTTCTGCAAAATGGTCTGGTGGGGAATTAAGTGATAGCTTTGGAAGATAAAGCCTATCGAGTGGTTGCGGTAGGTATCCCAGTCGCCGTCGCCGTACTGCTTGGTGCTTCTGCCCTCTATCACGAGGTCGCCCGAGGTGTACTTATCCAAACCGCCTATAATGTTTAAAAGGGTGGTTTTGCCGCAACCCGAAGGTCCCAAAATGGATACGAATTCGCTCTTTCTGAACTTTAAACTTATGCCCTTTAACGCCTGAACTTTTTCACCGGCGACGGCATAGTCCTTTTTTATGTCGTTTAATTCCAGCATTGCCATAAAAACTGCTTCCTTAAAAATCTAATATTATATTATTAGAAAATTTTTTCACTATTATAGCCTTCCCCTTGGTGGGGAAGGTGGCTTAACCGTTTAGGTTAAGACGGATGAGGGGTGTTATTAAAAGAATTCCCCTCATCACCCGCAAAGCGGGAGCTTCCCCACCAAGGGGAAGCCTTTATTAAGTTAAAATAAAACAATAATACTTATGTTTATATATTATATATTTTGACCTTAAAAGTCAAATTGGGTGGCACATATGTGCCGTTTATTCACACAATTTTCAGTTTTATTATCTGCTTTTCACAGCCGCCCCGCGTTCAGACGCTTTACCGTGCGCTCCTTGCCGAGTATGCCCATAACCGTGCACAAATCGGGGGAATTGGGCGAGCCCGTAACGGCAATTCTTAAAATTTCCGCAACGTCGGCTACGCTCCCCTTGTAGCTTTCGGGGCTTGCCTTGTACTCGCTCATCTCCGCCGCAAAGCCGTTTGCCGCCGCTATCGCCTTAACCTTTGCAAACCATCCGTTGTTGTCGTCGGCGGTGTCGTAAACCTTTGCAAAGCCTTCGAGCACGTCATTTACCGTGTCATTGCCGAAACGGTACGCGTATTCGGGCGAAAAAGTATCGTCGAAGAAGTATTCGATAAGCTTGACGCCCGTCTCGGCGCGCACGATATCCTTGCGCCTCTTCTTGCCGCCTATGCCGCAGATTAAGTTCAATATCTTTATTATATATTCCCTGTCTGCAAAATGCTCTCTGTCCTTATCCGTGCCGAACTCGTTTACCCAGCCGCATAAAAAGTCGTACGTCTCTTCGGCGGACAGAGTTGCAAGCTCTGCCTTGGATATATCGTTCAGCTTGTCGATATCGAACAGCGCGCCGCTCTTGCCCATTTTGCCTATCGAGAACTTGAAATCGCGGTAATCGGCTTGCGGATTTTTGCGCTCCCACTCCTCGAAATTGGAGTTTAGTATGGTCATTAAATACTTGACGACCGCCTTGGGATAATAGCCCGCGCTACGGTAATAGTCGAGGGATAGTTCGGGGTCTTTGCGCTTTGAAAGCTTTCTTTTGACCCCGTTGTCCACCTTCATAAGCGAGCACGTGTGCCCGTATTTGGGCAGCTTGAAGCCGAGCACCTTGAAAAGCTCCAAATGAATGGGCAGGCTCGACAGCCACTCCTCGCCGCGGATAACCAAAGTGGTGTGCATAAAGTGGTCGTCTATCGCGTGGGCGAAGTGGTAGGTTGGTATGCCGTCCGACTTTAAAATAACCACGTCCTGGTCGTTTTCAGTGACGGTGATATCCCCCTTAATGGCGTCTTTGAAGGTGAACTTGTTTTCGGTGTTGCCCTGCGATTTTAAGCGGATAACGAAGGGTTTGCCCGCCGCCAGATTCGCGTAAATTTCCTCTTCGGAAAGGTTGCGGCACTTAGCGTATTTGCCGTAGTAGCCCGTAATCTCTTTCCTTTCCGTCTGTTCCTCCCTCACGGCGTTCAGCTCGTCCTCGGTGCAAAAACAAGGATAGGCGAGCCCGCGCCCGATTAAATCTTTTACATAGGCGCGGTAAATGTGTGCGCGCTGTCTTTGGTAATAGGGTCCGTATTTGTTCAGCGGCGAGGAAATCTCCGCACCCTCGTCGAAGTTAAGCCCGAAGTATTTAAGCGAGCGGATAACACTCTCCACCGCGCCGTCCACCTTGCGCTTCAAGTCGGTGTCCTCTATTCTAAGATAAAAGATACCGCCCGTGGTGTGCGCTATGCGCTCGTCGGCGAGCGCGCTGTAAAGGTTGCCCAAATGTATAAAGCCCGTGGGTGAGGGCGCGAGGCGGGTCACCTCGGCTTTGGGGTCAATCTCGCGCGCGGGATACATTTTTTCGTACTCTTCGAGCGGAAGCAATCCCTCGTCGGGAATTAAAAGGTTTGCAAGTTTATTAAGGTCCATTTTCTCGTCCTTTATTCTATGTTTATTTTTTGCCTTTATTTTCGGAGCCGTGCTCCCCCACCGCCTTGTTGAAGCGGTTGAACTTTAATTTGACGGGTGCAATCAGGCGGAACAGAACGGTTGCCGTGCATATGCCGACGGCAATGCCTAAGAGGGTTAAAAGGCAGATAACGCCCCACTCCGAGGCGGGCATAGTCGACATTTTGGGCGAAACTATCGCCTCCATCGTGTAGTACAGCGAACTGCCCGGCACCACCGCTATTATCGACGGCACCAAAATTACGGTTGCGGGAGTCTTTATCACCCTCGCGATTATTTCGGACAAAATTGCCGCAAAGAGCGTGGGTATAAGCACGGTTAAAAACACGTAGTCGTTGTTGTATCTGAACGCGGCGAGCATACCCACGTACACCCCGAGCGTTAAAACGCTTGCCAAAAACGCCCAGCCTATCCTTTTGAAGTTGAGGTTGAAAAACAGGCACACCGCAACCGCACCGAGGGAGCCGGATATCATAAGCATGAGGGCTTTGAACCAAGCCTCGTCGGCGGCGGGGATATTGTACCAGCCGATATATGGCGTAAACTGCTTAAAGTTCGCAATAGGGCTTAAAGCGAGTATGGAAACGCCGTAGCCCGCCGCGATTACGACCGCCAAAAGTATGCCGTTCAAAAGCTGGAATGTGCCGCTCATCAAGTCGCCCGTGAACATATCGCGCACGGCGTTGGTGGTAAGAAGCCCCGGAATTAAAATCATTATCGTGCCTATCATGACGTACGCGCCCTGACAAGGCAGACCTATTATATTCAAAAGCTTGCACAGCGCCACAGATAAGACGCCGCCAGCGAGCGAGAGCAAAAACGTGGTTGCGTAAACGTTTAACGAGCGCGAAGAAAGAACCTCGCTTAAAAGCGACATTCCGAACGCGACTATAAACGCTGGCAGAACGTCGGCTACCGTGCCGCCGAAAAATATGGAGTATATGCCCGCGACCAACGCCGCGCCCGTAACCGTGACCCACCTGTTTCTGTTCGTTTTGGAATGAGCCAAATCCGAGCAGAGCGCGAGCGCTTCTTTTACGGGATATTTTTCATAGCAGATATTGCGCGAGAGCTGGTTGTACTTTTCGAGCAACGAGAGGTTATTCGACGTGGAGTAAACCCTCTTCATATACGAATACTCGTGCCCGTCCTTTGTGCGCACGCTGGCAATAATCATCGAGGGGAACGCCGCCGCGTTGACCTCCTCCGCGCCGTATGCACGGCAGATTCTGTCCACCGCCGTCTCCACCCGCGACACCGAGCCGCCGCAAGAGAGTATTCCCACGCCCACGTCGAGCGCGAGTTGCAGTACGCCCTCAAAATTAATCTCTTCTGTTTTTTCAGTTACCGTTACCGTTTGCGTATTATCTTCCATATTCCTTTTCTCTGAAAGTTAAAGTGCGATTTTTAGTCATTTTACCGCAATTGCGCATTGCCTATTGCAAATTGAATAAATTATTTATCCGTTTTTCTGTTGGGCTTATACAGCTTGCGCAGAACAAACCAGCCCGCCACTAAAATCTGCACGCCGACCGCAACCAGATAGAACGGCCAGATGGGCACTCCCGCCGAGAACTGCCACAAAAACACGTGCACTATAAGCACGACCGACCACACCACCGCCGACGCGGAGAGAGCCATCGTCAGCCGCCTGCCCCACAGCGAGGTGAACACCAACAGCACCACCGCCGAAATGAGCGGCGCGATTGTAAACGACAGATAGGCGTAGCTTCTTATCGACGAAATGTAGTACAAAATCATAAACACGCCCGTCGCCACAACCCACACGAGCCCCACGGACAAAAGCGTTATGAGCAGCCTTTTGTGGAAGAGATTGAGCTTTGGCTTTACGGGCTTTTCCGTCTTTTCCTTTACAATGTCGTCAACCGTGATATGATAAATCTCGGCAAGCTGAATGAGCACGCGAAGGTCGGGAATTGACTCTCCCCTCTCCCATTTGGATACAGCCTTGTCGGTATAATTCAGTTTTTCGGCGAGCTGTGCCTGCGTGAGTCCGACCTCCTGCCGCAAGCGTATAAGGTTCGCCGCTATTATTTCCTTTAAGTCCGAGCCGCCGTTTGCGTCCTTGTTCAAGTCGTTCATAGCCAAAGTATATCACGCGCGCGCGTATTTGGCAATTAATTTGAGCAACTCTACTGACGGTAGAGTGTGAAATTTTTGCGGTAGAGTTGTGAAAACCCGCCGTTTACGCCGCAAATTAATTTGTAGACCGGCAAAAGGGCGCGAAAGGTTGTAAATCGCAAAATTTGTGGTTATAATATTATTGTTAAAATTTTCCGCCGGAAATTAATTTTACGGGCGGCGGAACGTTTATCCCTGCACGGTGCGAAATTCATAGCGCGCACGCGGGATATGGAGGACCAAATGAGAAGTTTCGATATTTTCGTGGACTCGGCGGCTAATCTTCCCGACGAACTCATAAAAGAATTGGATATAAAAGTTATTTCGTACACCTGCTCGGTAGACGGCAAGGACACCGAATGTTACGAGGACGGCGTTCCCTTCGCCGAAACCGCCAAAAAGTTTTACGCGGCAATGCGCGAGGGCGCGGAGACAAAGACGACGCTTGTGAACGCGGACAGAATTACGACTGCGGTTACCCCCTCCTTGCAGGCGGGGCGCGACGTACTTTTGATTACCATTGCCGAGGGAATAAGCGGCACTTACAGTCAGGGCGTGTTCGCCGCCAAAGAGCTGAAAGAACACTTCCCCGACAGAAAATTTTTGGTTGCGCAGAGCGCGAATGCGTCGCTCGGCGAGGGGCTGGTTGCGCTGTACGCCGCCCGCCGCGCTAATTTGGGCGAGAGCATAGACGCGTGCTACCAATGGGTTTTGGACAACCGCTTCAACATACACGGCGTATGCACGGTGGACTCGTTAAAATACCTTAAACGCGGCGGCAGAGTTTCGACCGCGCTCGCCATTGCGGGTACGATTTTGAACATAAAGCCCGTGCTTCACGGCGACGAGAACAGCAAACTTACCGTATTTTCGAACGAGCGCGGCAGAAAGAAGTCGATTGCAAAGCTTATAGAAACCTTTAAAGAGAACGTTATCGACCCCGAAAACCAGACGATTGCCATAGCTCACGCCGACTGCGAGGACGAGGCTTTGGAACTTGCCGAAAAGCTTAAAGATTTAGGCGCCAAAGATATTATTATGAATTATTACGACCTGTGCACGGGCGCGCACGCAGGTCCCGGCACGATTGCGCTGTTCTTTATGGGCAAGTCGCGTATTAAAACGCCGGAAAAGAGCGCCTCTTCCGCCAAGACAGGCGCCAAGGTTAAGCAAAGATAAATAATTGAATATATTTAAGGATATGAAATGATATTTTAAAAATGTTTTTAAGATAATTTAAGATATTTGAGATTTTAGATATGTATTAAAGCCGCGCGGCGAGCAGGTACACCTGCTCGCC
>JAMPAF010000016.1 GCA_023667345.1 Clostridiales bacterium | reverse complement strand
TCCACATAACGTTCGGCAACCGAATAATGAAGCAGATACGCTGTTATGTGCCGGTTTTGGTTGCTTGCGGGGGAACGGAAGTGGAAGCTTTGGACGATATTCTTGCGAGGAAGATATTCCGAAAGTTAGAGAGCAAGAACCCCGTCTACGTAAAGCAAATGGCGGACAACGTCTGCGATTATTTAGACGAACTTTTCGGCGAAAACAAGCTTGCCCTATGCAAGGAAACGATAAGACTGATAGAACAGAACGTGTAAGCTAATTCAGAATTAAGAATGCAGAATGTAGAATTGAATACCCCCCTCAGTCACTAACGTGATAGCTCCCCCCTCTTTAAAGAAGGGTGAGCCTTGGGTTATTGCGGATAAAGGCATACCCCTTTTCAAGGGGGAGGCTCCCGCTTTGCGGGTGGTGGGGGTTCTATTCCACAATTCCGCATTACGAATTCATAATTAAAACAAAGAATTTTTCGCTCTTTTTAAGAGGTAAACATATATGTCAAAATTAAGGAAAACGATACTTATCGTAGGAATACTGGTAGTAGCGGTAGCGGCGTCACTCGGGACGGCGCTGGCACTGTATGCGACGGGCTCTATGAAAACCGACCCCATAGAGCTTGTATATGTGATAGGTGACATAGAGGGACTGGGCAAAGAGAAGGAATACGACGGCACCCCGCTCAGATACGACGACCCCGAAAAGGACATAAGGCTTAAAAAGGGCAGTCTCTCCGCGGGACATTCCGCAAATTACGAATTTATAGGCTCGCAGACGGACGTCGGCACCTCTATGTGCGACGCGATAGTTAAAATTTACGACGAAAACGGCTTCAACGTGACGGGCGACTATTCCATAAAGGTAGTCGGCGCGCCGCTCACCGTAACCCCTAAAACAATCAGCGTGGAACTGCCCGCGCAGCAGGTGGTGTACAACGGCTCGAAAGTGCTCTTCAACCAGTACAAAATATCCGACGATTCCGAAGGCGACCTCTGCAACGGTCATAAGATATACGGCTCGACCGACGCGGCACTCATCAACGTGGGCGACACTCTGCCCGAAGATTTAACCCCGCTCATATACGATATCGCGGGCAACGACGTGACCAAAAACTACAACATAGTCGAATTCAGACACGAAGGCATAGAGGTGATAAAGCGCGTTATAGCCGTCTGCCCCGAATCCGACGAAAAGGTGTACGACGGCACGGAACTTTCCGTCAACGGGATAATTTTCAAGGAAGAGACGGCTCTCGGCGACGGGCGCGCCTACAAGCTTGTGGACGGGCACGAGTACGAATTTGCAATAAACGACGGCTTGGGCGACAAAATCACCGACGTCGACGAGATAGAAACGCAGATTACGTCGCTTAAAATTTACGAAACGGTCGGCGACAAGCGCGTGGACGTCACCGACAATTACGAGTTCAACCTGTCCGAATACACCGGCTCGCTTAAAATCACGCCCCGCCCGCTCACCGTTACGGCAAAGAGCGAAACCTACGTGTACAACGGCGAAGAGCGGTCGCTAAGGGGCGATAAGGAGGCGTTAAAGGTCGAAGGGCTTGCCGAAAGGGACGAGTTTGTCGGCGTCTCGTACTACGGCTCTATCACCGACGTCGGCAAGGTCGAGAACGTGATAGCCGAGGTCACCATAAAGGGGCTTATCGAAAATTACGATATAACCCGCATAAACGGCACAATCGAAGTTACGAAAAAGGAACTCGTTTTCAAAACCTATTCCGCCGAAAAGTACTACGACGGCGACCCGCTCGAAACTAACCGCGCGAGCTACCAACTCGTCAACGAAGAGCAGTATATAGAGATAGACGGCGACGGCAATCTTCCCTCAATAACGAACGCGGGCGAAATACCCAACGCGTACACGGTTGCAATCAAGGACGAAACAAACGCCGACGTAACGAAAAATTACGACATAACATACGAATACGGCACTTTAAAGGTTAAGGTGCTGCCCGTAAAGGTCACGCTCAAAAATGCGGAAAGCGACAGGGAAAAGGTAAATTACGACAGTAAAAATCACATACCCACAATTGAAAACGCAAGCTATTTTGCGGTAGACCCTATTCTGCCCGACGGCGAAGAGGTGAACTTCTCGCTCACATATTCCGACTTCGACGCGGTTGCGGAAACGCGCACAATGTGCAGCGCGGGCGAGTACTGGTATACGGTAAAATTCAAGGACGCCACAAGCGAACAGCGGCAAAAATACTCGAATTACGAGTTGTTCGTGCCCGAAAGCGGCATTTTGGAGATAAAGCCTCTGCCCGTTTCCGTCACGCTCAAAGAGTATACGGGCGATGCCAACGCGTTCACCTACTCGGGTAAAGCGGTAAAAATAACCGTAGACGACGCGATTTCCGTCATAGCCTTGCGCAATGCGACTTTGCCTGCCGACGTTAAGATTGACAACCTTCTTGCAAAGGAAGATTTTACGGTCATAGCGGACGAAATTTTAGACGCGGGCGATGATTATACATACACTGTAAAGATTGCCGACAGCGCGGTTGCTAAAAATTTCGACGTGCAGATAAGCGGCTTGTCCGACAAAGACAAGGGCGTAAAGGTTACGGTCAACCCTTTGCCTATAACGGTAACTCTTGCGGACGCGGAGCGCACCTACAACGGCTATGCGCAGACAGTCGGCATCGACGAAACCGTGCTTTCGCTTAAAAGGACTTCCGTCAAAGAGGGCGAGGATATAAACGACACTGTCGGGCTTTCAAAGAGCGATTTGCGGATAGTTTTCGACGACGAAAAACCCGAGCCCGTCAATGCGGATAATTACAATTTCACCGTAGCTGCGATAAAGTTAAAGGCGCAGCACAACTACGCGCTCACATTCGAAGTGCCTGTTGCGGGCGCGGACGGGGGCGTGACGGCGAGAGACCACGCGATATTGACAATCAATCCCAAAAAAGTAACCGTAACAATCGGCGATACGGCGATGGTGTACGGCGATACGGCTCTGCCCGAAATAAGCTTTACGCTCGACTGCGGCGAGCTTCCCAACGGCGAAAAACTCGAAATTACGACGGCTTTGCAAAAGGACGGTGCAACCGTTGAGTATACAGAGGACGATGACGGACACATTCTGCTCAACGCGGACGACTATCAGGCGGTAACCGTCAGCAAGTCGATAAAGGGCGGCAACAAAAGTGCCGACAACTATGAATTCACTTTCGAAGGCGGCGCATTTAAGGTAAAGCCTTTCCCCGTAGCCGTAACGACGGGCAGCAATAAGCGCGCTTACAATGGTACGCCGCTCATTGAAAAGTCTGTTGCCGAAGCGGAGAAAATAAAGCTTTTTTCCAACCATATTTTAAGCTTCCCCGCCGATGAAGACATGCCCTCGATAACCGACTTCGGCACGAAAGAAAATAAGTTTGAAATAGATATTATAAGCGACGGCATAACGGTTATATCCAACTACGATATAACTTACGAGTACGGCACCCTCGAAATAACGAAATGTACGATAACTTTAAGAACGTTAAACGCTTGGCAGCCTTACAACGGCAGACCGTTAAGCGCTACAACGGTGTTTATTGAGGAAGACGCATTAGGACGGAATTTCAATGCGGGTCTTGCCGAGAACACAGAGCTTCTTTCGATTACGAATGCGGGCACCGTAGACAACATTTTCGACTGCGACATATATACAACGGACGGCACGAAAGTTACCGACAACTTTGAAATCGTCTATTCGGAAGACTGCGGCAAGCTTACTGTAACCCCCGTGAACGCGACCTTATCGCTGAGCGATTTTACAAACGCCCTGAATGTGGATATGACCTACGACGGCAAAGTAAAGGAGTTCACGGCGCAAGAAGCGATAAGAGCGATAACCATAGGCGGGGTTGAATACACCGTCGCACAAAACAAGTCGGATGCAGAGGGTATATCCTTTGCCGAGGCGGACTTTATTATAGAATATTCCGCGCCCGTAAAGGACTTCGGCAAGTACACCTACACGGTCAGATTTGCCGACGAGGCGTTCGCGGCTAACTTTGAAATAGACGACGCGCAGATGACGTGCGCCGTGAACGTAAGGAAAATGCCAGTAATTTTAAGCATTGTCAAGTCCTACACGGGCGAAGACGCGTTCAAGTACGACGGCAACGTTAAAGATATCGACCTAAAAGAGACGGTTTCCATTCTTGACGGCAAGAGGGAATCCGTCGACGGGCGCATACTTTCCTATAAAGATTTAGCTATCGTCTGCGCCGAAGAGTTTTTAAACGCGGGCGAGTATAGATACAGCGTGGTCATAGAGGACGAAAATTTAGCTAAGAATTTCCTCTATACCGTGCCCGAGGGCGACTTGGTTATCAATAAGTTCGCGGTAAATATCTCGCTTGCAGACTATACCGAAAACTACTCAGGCGAAGAGTTTGTAATTCCCGCAAACTCCGCAAACATTTTAATAGGTACGGAAGCAACGCCGGAAGAGCAAGCCATTGCGGCTACGGTAACAGAGGAAGATTTCGCATTTAAGGCTGTGGGCTTCGATAAAATCGTGGACGCGGGCACGTACGAGTACATTGCGGTTATAAAAGACGAGGATAAGGCGCGCAACTTCGATTTGGTTATCCGAAAGGGCGCGGACCGCAATGCAAACATAGAAATCAATCAGTTGGAAGTTTCCGTATCGCTCAATGATTTAACGTTTACTTTCAACTTTGAGGAACATGGAATTGATGGTGCGGACGCGCTGAATTTGGGGGCGGACAGCCTAATAACCGCCGCGGACTTTAAGTTCACAGTATTAAAGGACGGCAAAGAGACGGCGCTGTTGCACTCGGGCGATTATACCTATACCGCAACGCTTACAAACGGCAACTTTATGCTCACAAACGACGACGGCGATAAAATAGAGGACGGCGTTTTAGAGGGCGGAAAGATACATGTCGCTAAGCGCAAAACCGCAATCACCGTAAACGACCTTTCCAAGGTTTACGACGGCGAAGAGTATGACCTTTCGTCGCAGAAAAACACGGTTATTATCGACGGCAAGGAGTACGTGAATACGGTTTCGCCGATAGCTTCGGTTGAGGGCGACCGACTTACAAAGGACGATATCGTGCTTCTTTACGACGACGGCGAAAGCAAAACGCCGCTCAATCATACAAACGCGGGCGACTATGTGCTCAGAGCGGGGCTTTCGGCAAAGTTGGCTGAATTTGAGGGCGACGTTGAAATCGAAATTACAAACGGAAAAGTCACTGTAAATAAGAGGAAGATAACCGTTTCCACGCTCACGAAAGCGTTCACTTACACGGGCGAAGCCCGGAGCGCGCCCGAAGTCGGGCTTCACGGCGCGGTGGAAGGTCACTTTGCGGAAGCGGACGGGGAGGCTGCCGAGAACAAAATCGTCAAGGTAACCAACGTATCCGAAGGCTCGCTTCTCAACAAGTTCGCGTTCAGAATTTACTGCACGCTGGACGGAATCAAAACCGACGTTACGGCAAACTACGAGATTGACGAAGCTAACTGCGACTACGGCTACGTTTCGGTTGTTCCCGCCGATATCACGGTTAAATTGAACGAAAATCTCACCGCCGCCTACAAGGGTTTGAGCGGCGATATCAGCCTTTCGGGCGAGGACGCAATCGCGGAAGTCGACAACGAAAAATTCTCCCCCGACAACTTTGCAATCGTGTTCGGCGAAGAGGGGCTTGCAAACGTCGGCGAGCATACATTCACGGTCGTATTAAAGGACGGCGGCGCGGCGGCGAACTACAACATAGTTACCGACGGCAAAAACGTGTTGAACGTAGCCCCGCTGACTATTTCGGTCGGGCTTAAAAGCTATATCGGTCAGACGACGGGCAAAGAGTACACGGGCAAAGTTCAAACGGCTTCTGCAACGGATATAACCGCCCTCACGGTCGGCGGGGACAATCCCGACGGCATAACCGCGGCATCGTTCGCATTCACCTATTCGGGCGATATGCTCGGCGTCGGCAAATATTCCTACGGCGTAAAGCTTTCCGACGAGCTTGCGGGCAACTACACTTTAACCTTCGAAGAAGGCGAGTGGGAGATAGTTCCCGCGCAGATTACCGTAGTTTTGCAGAACTACGAAAAGCAGTACAACGGCTCAACTTATACCGTCGATATCAGATATGCGGTAACCGAAATAACCGACTTCTACGGCGCGAAGAGCGACCTTATAAAGGCGGAAGATTTGCGCGTTAAGTACTATCAGGAACTGCGCCTTGCCAACAACTACTACGAGCCACTCGAAGATGGCGCGGAGATAGCGGGTAACAAGTACACCGACCCCGCAACTGGCGTAGAGTACGACGTTTACACCGACGGTGATACGGGTGTATCGTACAAGATTACAACAGACAGCGTTTATAAGTACGGGGTCGAGCTTATAGACGAGAGCGTAAAGGATAACTTCGAAATAACAGTCGAAGGCGGCGAGTTTAAGATAAACAAGCGCGCGCTGACGTTTATGGCGTCGCCGTACTATATGAGCGAACAGCGCTACAAAGAGGGCGGCTACGCGAGCGAGCAGATATTAGAGGTCAAGGACTATATATCGTTGTCCCCTACGACCCTTCTTGCAGAGGGCGACCAGCTCGTAATAAGAAGCGCGATGGCTGAGCGCGAGGACTACGGCGACACCTTGTTCTATCTGTACTATCTCGCCGACTACACGCTCACAAACTCGGGCTGCTACGAGTTCACCAACGTAAACGGCACCGTCGACGCGGGACTTGCGGTACAGTTAGTTATTGTTTAATTAGGTAAAATAAGCGAAAAATAGAGGGCAAAACACAGGTATTTTATGATTTCTTACGACAATTATAAAAACCGAATAGAAAAACTGGCAAAGGCAAAGCGCATATTGCACAAGTTCAGATTTTTAATCTGCGGCGTGCTTGCGCTCATTGTCGGCACGTCCGTCGGGCTCATGGTTGCAAAGGGCTCGTACACGTCCGGCATGTCTTTGTCTGCCCAAACAATCGCTTTTAACGAAGATTACGAGGTTTCGGCGGCGTCGGCTTTCCTTGCCTCGCCTTCCGAACAGCGCATAGAATACCGCTTAGAGGGCGGCGACTGGACGAGCGAAAAGCCCGTAAAGGCGGGCAAATACTCGGCGCGCACGGTAACCAAAAAGTTGGTGGGGTACAGCTATTCGCCCGCGGTAAGCTTCGAAATTCTGCCCCTCGACGCAGAGTTCACGGTAACGGGCGGCAGCGTAACCTACGGCGGCGTGCCCGACTTCACCTTGCCCCAGCTTGTCGCGGGGCACAGGGTGGATAAAAGCTCGCTGCAATTTACATACGCGGAGTACGGCGCGCCCTCAACCGAGGTGAACGCGGTCGAAAGTTCCCTTAAAATAATTGACGCAAGCGGTGACGACTTCACCTGCTGCTACAACGTAACGTTCAACGGCAAAACTCTTTCCGTAAATAAGAAGAACATAACGATAACGCCCGAAACGTACGGGTTTACGTACGACGGCAAGGCGCACAACACGGACAACGCCGTCGCCGAAAGCACGCAAAACGCGCTCGTGTACGGCGATACGCTCACCGCCGTCACGGCTATCGAAAATCACGCGGGCGGCGCGGTGGACGCGGACGAATACACGGTGCGCGTCGAAAGCTTTACATTAATGCACGGCAACGTCGATATCAGCGGCTGGTACAACGTAAACACCGCCACGTCGTCGCTCACGGTAAACCGCCGCCCGCTCGCCATATCCACGGCAAGCGACGAAAAGTTCTACGACGGCGCCCCGCTCGAAAAGCCCGAATTTACGTATAACAACCTCGTCGAAGGGCATACCGTAACCGCCGATTTGGCTACTCTGCCCAAAAACGCGGGCGTAGGCACGTACGAAAACAGATTTAACGTAACAGTTTACGACGGCACGGCGGATATCACCCGCAACTACCGCATAGACGGCGAAAATTCCGCTTTCGGCACGCTGACAATCAACCCCGCAAAGCTCACGGTAACCACGGCTACGCCCGAGGCGCACACCTACGACGGCACGCCCTTCACCGACTTCAATTTCACCGTCGCGGAAACGCTTGACGAAAAATTCAAAGTAACGGCGGTGGAGAGCCTTTCCGCCGACACGACCGACGCGGGCGAGCACAAAAACGACTTTAAGGTGCGCGTAACGTTAAACGGCATACCCGTAACCGACAACTTTGAAATTACATACAATTACGGCAAACTAACCGTTAAAAAGCGCAATATCACCGTAACCACGGGCAGCGATACAAAGGTCTACGACGGCGACCCGCTTGTCTGCGACAACCCCGCGTATACCAACCTCGCGGAAGGGCACTCGCTCAAAATTACAAAGCCCTTCTCGGTTACAAACGTGACGGGCGGAAGCGGCGTTAAAAACGCGGTCGAATACACCGTCCGCAACGAAAAGGGAAAGGACGTTGGATATAACTATGTTATAGAGCACACCCTCGGCACGCTTAAAATCGAGCCTCTGCAAATTTCGGTTAAAACGGTTGACGCAAGCCGCGAATACGACGGCACGCCCTTCTCTGACGCGGGCTACACGGCAACGCGCATAAACGCCTACGGCGAGGGGCTGTGCGGCACGGATATGCTCACCGCGACGAGCGCAACCTCGCTGACAAACGCGGGCTCGGTTCCCAACGTCTGCGCATACACGTTGCCCACGTACGACGGCACACATTCCAACTATGTGCTCGTGGGCGGGATAGCCTGCGGCACTCTCGAGGTAAGGCGGAAATCCGTTTCGGTTACGGTAAACGACGCAAATTCGGTTTACGGCGAAAATATCCCCGATAACGGCTTCACCCTCGGTTGCGGCGCGCTTCCCAACGGCGAAACGCTGTCCTTTACAACGCATTTCGAAAGGGACGGCGCGGTTTGCACGCCTGCAAACTGGTCTGACGAAAACGGACGGACTTACACTCTGCTCAACGCGGGCAGTTATTCGATTGTGGGCAACGGTGACGCGGCGATTTCGGGCGGCAACGCAAGTGTTGAAAACTACGACTTCACGTTCACCGCGGGCACGCTCGTAATCGGGCAGAGGAATATAATTGTAACAACCGCCACCGCAAGCCATATTTACGACGGCAAACCCTTCTACGATACGTCCTACACGACGGCGTACAGAGACGGCGAGGGGCTGGGACTTCTGAACGGCGACGAACTTACCGTAAACAGCTATATGACGGTAAGAACGATAGACGATATCCCCACGCAGAACGCGGTAACCTACTCCGTGCCCAACGGCAACTATAAAATAGCCGGATATATATACGGCTCACTCGTCATAATTCCCCGCCCGATAATCGTGTACACCGCAAGCAGGGAAAAGTCCTACGACGGCTCGCCGCTCTCCGACATTTCGTACACGGCAAAATACGCGGTGGAAAAGGACGGCGAATGGGTGCCCGACGAAACCAAGGCGGGCATAGTCTCGCGCGAGGATTTGGGAGGCTTGCCCGACGTACTCATACCGACTACGGAAAAGTCGATAACCGACGCGGGCGAAATCAAAAACGCAAACAGATATACGCACGGCAACTACTCGGTAAAGAAATACGTCGACGGCACACTTACGGTCAAAAAGGTTACCGTAAATATAGGGCTTGCGGAGTATTCAACCTATTACGGCTATCGCGTCCAGATGACCGAAAGTACGCACGTTCGTTTCGTGCAGAACGGTTATAACGTCAACGGCGGCGACGTGCTCGTCAACGGCGAAAGGCTTACCGTAACCGCAAAATATATGCAAGACGGCAAATACGTGACCTTAAGAAACGCGGGCACGTACAAAACCGTTGCCGCTGTGTTCGAAATTTTCAGAAAGGACGGCTCGTTATTCGAGAGCGCAACCGCGGGCAGCGACGGCAAATGCAATGCAACCAACTATATCATAACCTGCGGGGACGGCGAAGAGGTCGTCACCCCGCGCGAGGTTGAGGTCGATATCGGCAACGGCACGGCGGTCTACGGCGAGAATGTAAACAACAAAACATACAGCCTCGGTCTGACGCTCACCCCGTACGCGACGGAGTTGCCCTATAACGAACAACTCACGCTCACCTACAAGTACGACCGCACGGTAAAGGACGTAGGCGAGTACGATATTTACGAAGATAAGGTATTTATCGACGGCAAAGAGATTGATATTGAAAACTGCAACTACGCGTTCACGTTCAATTCGGGCACGCTTACCGTAACCGCGCGCGCCGTAACTTTGAGAATAGACAGCTTTACAAATATCAACGACAACAATTTCATCACGTACGGCGAAAGTTTGCCCGAAAACGGCTATACGGTAACCTCGGGTACGGTGATAGAGGGCGATGAAATCACTCTCGGCTATTCCTATTATAAAATAGAATGGGTGGATTACGAAAGAGTAAACGCGGGTAGGATAGAGGCGCCCAAATATGCGGGCAGCTACGGCATTACGGCGGACGCAGTTAATTTAAACGGCACGGAAATAGCGTTCGGAAGCGACGGAGAAAACTACAATATCACATTGCTCGACGGCGAACTGTATATACAGTATGCGACGGTAGCCGTCGATATAAAGGACATTTCGGGCGTTGAATACGGCGACGGGTGGGATTACCCCGAGGGTCAGCCCGACCTGTACGAGGGCGAGCTCTTCTACGGCGATACGATAGACTTAGCCGTTAAGTACGTGGACGGAGAGGGCAACGAATACATAAACGAAAAGCCCGCGGCGGCGGGCAGGTACACGATAACTGTCGACGGGGCTAACACCGTGTTCTTTGATAAGGACGGCGCGCCCATCCCGACGTGTTATCAGTTTGCCTTTATCGCGTCCGACCCTAACTCGGGCACTTCGGAATACTTAAACGACGGCGTTCTCGAAATCGCAAAAAAGCAGGTGCATATCAAGCTCAGCGATACGAGCTATCGCTATGGCAGAGAGGACCAACTGCAAGGCTTGGTTTCGGATACGGGATATTCAAGGACGGACGGAAAGGACGACCCCGTTACCGCCTACGGCGAAATTCTTAAAATATCCGTCGGCTACAAAAAGAACGGCGTAGAACTCGAACGGGTGCAGTACGATTGGGGCTTGAACGTAGGCGATTATACCGCTTATGCCGTTAAATATTACATAAAGGCAAACGCAGCGGATATACATTATATCGACAGCGGCACAGAGCTTAAAAACTACGAAATAGTCTGCGAGGACGGCAACGTCGAAATCACGACCTACGACGTTCGGTTTAAGATTAACGACAACACCTGCGTTTACGGCACGCCCGAAAGCGGGATTGAAAATACCTATGAATACACAGACGGGTGGACGGTGAACCAGATGGGCGGCAAACTGCCCTACGGCGAAAAGCTCGTGCTTTCCTATTCGTACAACCCGTCGATAAACGGCGTAGGCACATACACAATCAACGCTACGGCGACGGGCGTCACGGGCGGCAATGCCGACCTTAATAACTATAACCCGCATTGCAGCGAAACGGGCACGCTCACCGTCACGGCTCTCGATATCTATGTTGTTCTCGGCGATAACAACACTTGCGAATACGGCGGCGAAATTCCCGAATTTACGTATAAAGTTTACCTCGACGAAAACGGCGAGGGGGACGGGTACACCCTTAAAAACGGCGATAAGTTCGCGGCAACCTTCGGCTACTACGTATACGGCGACGAAAGCAAGGCGCAGGTAACGCCCAAAAATGCGGGCGGGTACGGCATTACGGCTTTCGGCGCGTACATTAAGACGGCTTCGGGCGAGCCTTCGGGCAACTACACGGTGCACGTAACCGACGGCAAACTCACGGTAACGCCCAAAACCGTCACCGTCGTTTTAAGCGATTTGGACCCCGTGTACTACGGCGAAACTTTCAGCTATCCCGCGGGCGTAAATAACTTTAAAAACTATGAAACTATCGGGCTCGAATATGAAGAAAAGCTCGAAGTCGCGGTCGCCTTTTTCGTCAACGGCGAAAAAGGCACGCCCAAAAACGCAAACGATTTGCCTGAAACGGCGGAAAGATACCAATATTCCGCAAGCCTTAACAAAAACGCCTGCAAAGTTTTTGATAAAGACGGCAACGAAATAGAGAGCGGCGCGTATAACTATACCTTCGTCTGCGACGACCTTGAAAATTTGCAGATAAAGCGCGTTATGCTTTCATTCCTCCTTATCGAGCTGGGCGACGTGCCCTACGGCGATACCGTAAAATATCCCGACGGACCGCGCAATTACGTGAATTACAAATTATATAACGGCGGTTCTTCTTATGTGGATGAGGATGCGCCGTACGGCGAGTATTTCGAGGTCGAAGCGGAATATCAGCGCATTACAGGTTCGCATAATATACCCGTCGACAGACCCGTAGACATCGGAGAATATCGCGAGGACGTTGCGGGTATAACCGTGTACGGCGGGGACGGTAAGGAAATGGCGGGCGGAGAACTTAACTACTACGTTTCGGGAGTGCTTTACGGTTACGCTTTCGAAATCGTGCCCCGCGAAATCACGGTTAAATTAAGCGATTTGGAAATCGAATACGGCGATGATTTGGATTATCCCGACGGCTTAAATAACTACGATTTAAATAATTCCGACGCGCTCGTATTTAACCAAAAGCTTTGGATAGGCTATTTGCACGGCGTTAAATATCAAAAGGTCGTGGGCGGCGATTTCGTCACCCCCAAAGACGCGGGCACATACATAATCACGTTCGACGAAGAAAACGAAGATTATATGATTTCCGACGGCGACGAAACGTATTACGACGGCAGTTACGACATAACATTTATGCCCGGCACGCTTACAATCACGCAAAAGCGGATAAACGTTTCTGTTTCTACCGAAAACAGCACCTACGGCGACGACGAACTGCCCGTACATAGCTATATGTTCACGGTCGGTAGCGGGCAGACGGAAAATCTCCCTTACGGCGATACCTTCGCGGCGGACGGATATATCTATTATCTGCCAGACGACGGGGACAAAAACGAGGTAACTCCCCGCAACGCGGGCACGTACGGCGTGACCTTCAAAGCCGCAAAGATAAACGGCGAAAGCACTTTAACCGAAAGCGAAAGCGGTAACTACTACATAACCGTAACGGACGGCGAACTGAATATAAGAAAAGCCGACCTTACGCTGGCGCTTAGCGCCGTACAGGACGCAAATTACGGCGATTATCGCGGCTATCCTTCGGGGATAGGCAATTTCGATACGGTAAATACCGAGGG
The DNA here is from genome assembly GCA_023667345.1 of Clostridiales bacterium. Classification (GTDB taxonomy): domain Bacteria; phylum Bacillota; class Clostridia; order Christensenellales; family Borkfalkiaceae; genus Coproplasma. The sequence goes on along the minus strand of JAMPAF010000016.1, from coordinate 28,065 downwards.
TATTCAGCACGGCGACCGACTCGAATTATCAGTATTATACGAAGTTTTATTGGATTACCGAAATTCGGGGCTCGTAAACGTGGGCGACGTTTCAGCCGACGTACCCGCCAACGCCGCGATATACCGTATAATTTTAGACGATGAACACAGCGTTATACACACCGCGGAAGGGGAGCAGTTCGGCTTAGGACTCAACTATAACGTCGATTGCGAATCCGTAAACTTCCGTATCTGGTACCGCATGGTAATCATTAAGTACTCTATACCCGAGTATACGTACGGCGAAGAGATTGCAAAACCGCAGTACTCTATCACGGTAAGGCAAAATCCGTATGACCAAAACCCCGTTTCGACGACAGAACTGCCTTACGGAGAGACCTGCGATTTCGATTTCTATTTTAGCGATAAAGAAAATAATCGGTACGACAGCCCCGTAAACGCGGGCGAATACACCGTTCATATCAAAAATAGTTACGTATACGGAAGCGAAGCGCGCGCAAAGAATTATTGGTTCGGCACGACTGAAGACAGCGCCGCCACGCTTACCGTAAGCCGAAAGGAAATCGAAATTACCCTCGATAAAAAGACTTATGTCTACGGTGACTTCGGCGTGCTTAGAGAGGACGGCGGTTACGATATCTTGCCGCCCGATAAGCTCGCATTTGACGACGGTGAGAGCGTACTCGAATACGAAGATACTCTCGCCGTGCACGTAAAATATACCAAAGACGGAAAGGGCGTTACGCCCAAAGACGCGGGCACGTACTCGGTCGAAGCCACGGGCTTTACCGTAAGCTATTCCGAAACGGAAGAGAGCGAGACGGCGGCGGGCGACAGGCTTAAAAACTACAAAATCATATGCAACGGGGGCGAGCTCGAAATTGCGCCTAAAGAGTTGCACATAGCCATATCCAAGGACGTGGAAATTACCTACGGCGACGACTTGCCCGAACTCGGCGATATTCCCTACACCGTGAACGGCGTTCCGCACACGGATTTTGTAATGCCCTACGGCGAAAACCTCAATGTGGGAATATATTACGACGGCACGCCCGTAAACGCGGGCGAGTACGCAATCGTGTACGACGGTTGGGGCATTAATCTTAACCCCTCCGACAACTACGACGTCGACGGCGAGGACGGACTTTTAACTATAAAGCAAAGGGAGCTTACGGTAAAAATTTCGGGCGGCGCGGGCGTTTACGGCTACGAAACCTTCCCCGAAATCGCGCACGAGGTAACCGAGGGCGGGCTTTTGGGCGACGAAGAACTCGTACCCGCCTACATATTCAGCCAAAACGGCAAGCCGCTCACGGATAAGGACGGCAAGCCGCTTCTTCCCGTAAACGCGGGCACGTACGATATTGCGGTTGACGAAGAGAGGTCGGCGGTCACGGGCGGCAACGCGCTGTATTCCAACTATAAAGTCACCTACATTTACGAAGGCAAGCTTATAATCGACAGAAGCCCGCTTTCGGTAAAGCTTCTCGGTGACAGCTTCACATACGGCGAAAGGGCGGTAAACGTCGGCAACGAGATAGCCGTCGGCGCGCTCTATCACGGCGACGAACTCGAACTTACCTATACGTTTATTAATAAGGAAACGGGCGACAAGAGCGAAAATCCCGCGGCGGCGGGCGTGTACTCGATTACGGCTGAGGCGGATATTGTCGGCGGCAACGCAAGCGTTGACAACTACGACATTACGTTCGTCGAAAACGACCCGACATTGACTATCTTAAAGCGCGGAATAGAAATCACGCTCAACAAGGGCGGCGTTACGTCGTTTACGTACGGCAAGCCTTTTGCGGGCGATATCTGCTCGGCGGAAATAGTCGGCGCGGCGGACGGCGAAATTATAACCGTTGCCGTTATATACACGGAAAAGGCACCCGCGCAGGCGGCGCGTTATGCTCTTCGTGCGCGTTCGTTTGTATCGCGCGCGGCGGAAGAGGCGTTTATCCCTAAGGACGCGGGCACGTATATCGCCTCGCTCGACTTTGAAAATTGTACGGTAACGGACAGAGACGGCAACCCCGTCGGGGGCGGCATTGAAAATTATAAGCTTTCGTCAACCTGCGGGGACGTGGAATTTACAATCACGCCCATGGATTTAACCGTAAGCGTGACCGACGCGCAGATAACCTACGGCGACGCCCTTCCCGACGCGCTCGCATACTCGGTTGCGGAAGATATGCCAGACGGCGAAAGCCTTGTTTTGACCTTCTCGTTTGCGGACGAAGAGGGCAATCTTCCCGTGCACGCGGGCACTTACCCCGTAACGGTTGCAGGTAAAGAGATTTCGGGCGGCAAGATTTCAAACTACAACATAAATTACGAAAAAGAAAATCACTCGCTCAAAATTTCCGAAAAGCCCGTAAAAATCCGCGTGAGCGACCTCTGGTTCCCCTTCGGCACGGCGGTCGAGTACAAAGTTGCGGCTAACAACTATAACTTAAATTCGTCGGACGCTCTCGCAGAGGGCGACGAGCTCACGGTTACCGAGGTCAAGTTCACAGGCAAGGACGGCACGGAGTACACGGCGGCAAATCCCCCCGCGGACGCGGGCGAATACGAAATAGTTTTTGTAAGCTTTACGGCTAAAAACGCGGACGGAGAGGACGCGACGGGCGACTACGCGGTAACAAAGCTTAACGGCACCTTGAATATAAGCACCGGCTTGGTAATTCTTTACACCGCAAACGCGGAAAAGGAATACGACGGCACCGCGCTTTCTACCGACAAATACGAACGCTACGACTACGACGGAGGCGACGTCGGACAATTCGGTTACAGAATAATCGCGGACGGGGACAGTATCTGCGAGCGTACCGACGTGACGGGAGAGGACGGCGTAAACAACACCACGAAGTTTAAAATCGTAGACGCCGACGGCAACGAAACGGGCAATCTCAAACTGAAATACGGTCCCGACAACGCAACCTACGGCAAACTTAAAGTAACGCCCCGCAAAATCGAAATAAAGTCGCAAAGCGCGACAAAAGACGGGTACGACGGCACGGCGGTTACCGCGGACTACGAGGTTATCTACAAGGGCGCGACCGAGGGCGGCAAGCCCATAGCCGACCGCGACACGTTCACCGTAACCGGCACGGGCGAGCAGATTGACGCGGGCGAGTCCGAAAACACCGTATATTTCACGCTGACGAATAAGGATAACTACGAAATAACGACTAATTTCGGCAGATTGAAGGTTTCGCGCAAATACGTTGAGGTCACGATAGACAGCGTTTCCGCCGTGTACGGCGAACAGCCTGTCATAACTCACGGTACGCACGTGCCCCTCGCCGCGGGCGAAACATTGAGCTTCGGCGTCGAATACTTCAAGGGCGTCGAAAAGGTAACCCCGCAAACGCAGAACGGGCGCTTCATACTGCCGGTCGGCAAGTACCAGATAAGCTACGACGAGGACACGGCGTACATAACGGGCGGGCGCGCAAGCGTCGATAACTACGATTTGAATTTCGCACCCGCGGCGGACTTCGAGGTAACTGCCCGCCACATAGCGGTAAACACGGCGGACGCGTCGGCGGAATACAGCGGCGTCGCGCTCACAAAGCACGACGGCTATACCACCTGCTGGGTAAACGACGACGGAAAACAGAGTGCGGAAGGGCTTCTCGGGGGCGATACTTTGGAGTTCGTTTCGGGCGCGTCGCAAACCGAGGTCGGCAGCACTGAAAACAAGTGCGAATATAAAGTTCCGGATAACTACGTAATCGACGAAAATTTCAACAGCTACGGCACACTTACCGTAACCGAAAGACAGGTTGCCGTAGTTCCCGTATTCAAAGGCGCGACGCCGTATATTTACGACGGCGAAGAGGTGGATTTAAGCCTTTTCGGCTACACGCACTCGCACAATATCGAGGGCGCGGCGGAGGACGATAAATACGGCTTCACAGCAGAGGACGCGGCGGGCTTTACCGCAACTTATACGTTTGCCGACAACGTAGGCAACATTTTGCAAGGCGCTCCCGTCAACGCGGGCACGTACGTCGTTTCCGTCACCCTTTCGGGCGCGGGCGTATCCAGTTACACAGTAAAATTTAACCGTCTTTCGTTCACGATAGGCAAGCGTCCGCTGCAAATAGCCACGGGCGACGCGGACGAAGTCTACGACGGCTTGCCCCACGGCAATACCGAGTACAAGTCGGCGGAAGGCTTGCTCACCGCTCTCAACCACAGGCTGGTTGTCGACTATAAAGACGAGTATGTCAACGCCACCGAAGGCGAGGACAACAACACGACTTACTCAGTTATGTGCGGCGACGACGATTTGTCGGATAACTACCAAATCGGCTATACGGCGGGCACGATAGTCATTGCTAAAAAGCCCGTCACGGTAACGCTTAAAGGCGGCTTACGGTTGCAGTACGGCGACGATTACGTTAAGGCTGTAACCGACGGCGCGGTGACGCTTGAAAACGGCGAAACGGCGGAGATTGCGGTTATTTGTGACAGAGCGGTAAACGGCATAGGCACATACACCGCACGGGCGGTATGGGCGGACACGGTTATTAAAAACGCGGGCGGAAAAATCATAGAAAACGGCTTTGCCAACTACGAGCCGCAATTTGCGTCCGAAACGGTTGAATTCGAGGTTATCCCCCGCGAAATCAAGGTCACGCTCAACAGAGGCGGCGTTACGCAGTTTGCGTACGGCGACGATTACGACGGCGCGATACGCAACGCAACCGTCAAGGGCATGGTTTCGGGCGAAAGGTTAGTCGTTGCGGTCAGCTATCAAAGGCAGGGCGAAAGCGGGTTCGTAACCCCCGAATTCGTCGGCAATTACACCGCGAAGACAGATAAAGAAAACTGCACGGTCACGGGCGGCGATATCGAAAACTATGAAATAACCGTCTGCCCCGACTTTGATTTTGCGATAACGGCGAGAGAGCTTACGGTTTCCATGGACGATATAACCGTAGGCTACGGCGAAACGCCCGCATATCCCGCGGGTGCAAGCGGCTACAAGAGCGTTGTCGGGCTGTTGAGCGGCGATACGCTTAAAGTTATCCCCGCGTTCGAAAGAGACGGCGAGAGTGTAGAGCCCGTATTTGCGGGCACGTACGATATCGTGTGCGGCGGCATAGTTGTAAGCGGCGGCGCGGTCGGCGCGGAAAATTACACGGTCAAAAAGGTAAATAAGGGCACTCTTACAATAAACGGCACGGGCATAGAGATTGTGCGCAAAACGGTTACAAAGACTTACGACGGCACGCCGCTCGAGCTCGACCCCGACGCGCCCGCGGACGAGGTGGAGTACGTAATTAACGGCGACGAAAGCTTAAAGCTGCCCGCAGGTTACAGATTAATTCTCGACGGCAGTTTTGCCACAAAGGACGGCAACGTAAGTTCGTCGCGTAATAATACCGCAATCTACAAGGTTGTGGACGCAAGCGGCAACGCGGCGGGCGAATACGAGGTCAGCCACAGAGAAAACGGCGCAAGGCTTGAAATCGAGCAAAAGGTTATAAACGTAGCTTACGGCGGCGCGACCCGCTCCTATAACGGCGCCGCGCTCACGGCGGAATGTATATACAGCGAAAGCGATTTGGTTGCGGGGCATAAGCTCACGACCTCGAACCACGCGGAAATTACCGATTACGGCAGTATAACCAACTCGATGACGGTTACAATCACCGCAGACGGCGCAGTCGTAACTCCCAACTACGATATAAACATAATCTCGCGCGGCACGCTTACGGTCGAAAAACTTTCCGTCACCGTTGCGCTCGACGACCAATCGAAGGTCTACGGTGAGAGTTTAGAACCCGACAAGTATTATGAAAGCGAGCTTGTAAACGGCGAAAAGCTACGTTTCCGCGCTCTCTATAAAAAGGGCGACGAAATCTGCGACGCGGCTGAATATCTCGGCTTCGGCGAATACACGGTTACGGGCGACGAAAGCAGTATGTCGGTAGTGGGCGGCAAGCTTACTAACTACACAGTCACGTTCACGCCAGCCACGCTCACGGTCGCAAAGAGACAGATTATCGTAAAGACGGCGGATGCGATGGAAGAATACAGCGGCAACGCGCTCAGCAAATACGACGGCTACGACACGGAGTGGATAAAGGACGGCGTAAAGCAGAGCAAGAAGGGGCTTTTGGGCACCGATACGCTCGTTATGCTCACCTTTGCAAGCCGCACGGAGATAGGCGAAACCGAAAACGCGTGCACATACTCCGCACCCGAAAATTACGAGATAGCGGGCTACGAAAACGGCACTTTAAAGGTAACTAAAATAGCGATTACCATAAACACGAACGCCATTTTAAATAAAGTATACTGCGGCACGCCCTATTCCGACGGCGGGTTCACGTATACCGAAAACAAGCTTTTAGCGGGTCACGGTATAGCCGTAGCGGGCGAAATTCCCGAATTCCTCGACGCAACCGAGGGCGAACAGAACGTGTTTGCAATCGCCATCACGGCGGGAGGCGAGGACGTAACGGAAACGTACTACAACGTAAATTACAACTACGGCAAGGTGGTTATAGCCAAAAAGGCGATAAACGTAACCTTAAACGGCGCAAAGACCGATTTCGAATACGGCGACAGCTCGTTCGATACCGAGTTTAAGAAGGTGACGGCGGACGGGCTTGTCGGCGGCGATGAGATTACAACCGTTGCGCTCCTTTACGAGGTGCGCGGCGGCAAGGCTCCCGTCAACGCGGGCACGTATACCGTGCGGCTGGATACTAACAACTGTTATATCGCGTATGCGGGCGAAGGCAACGGCGCGGGCAACTACGAAATTACGTGCGCGTCTCTGGAATTCGAGATAACCCGCAGAGAAATTACGCTTTCGCTTGGCGAATGGGCGGCGGCGGAGTACGACGGCAAGACCCACGCCTACGACGGCTCAAAGCTTGCGGTTACGGGCGGGCAGTTTGCCTATGAAGAAGAGACAGGCGTCGTTGCGGTCAGATACTGTTCGGACGCCGCGGGGCTGATAACCGCGGGCACGCCCAAGGACGCGGGCACGTACTACGTGTTCCTCGATACCGACGCAACGACGGTAAAGGGAACCTCGCAGGTTCTGTCGGCAAACTACAATGTAACCTGCCAGTACATAACTCATATCATAACGCCCAAAAAGCTTGTCATCGGGCTTTCGGACGTAACGCATACCTACGACGGCGAGGCGTACGACTTTGCGGACGGCAAGGCGTTGACGACCAACCTCTGCGACGGCGACGCGATTGCGTGCAAGGTAATCTTCGACGGCGACAACGTGAACGCGGGCTCGTGCAACGTTGAGTTCGACACGGCAAACATTTCGTTTACGAGCGGCAAGGCGGCGAATTACGAGTTGGACGCGGCGGCAAGCAAGCTTTCATGCACGCTGACGATAGAAAAGCGCGGGATTACAATAAAGGTCGACGACAGAGTAGTCGAGAGGGGCGGCGAGGAGTATACCAAAGCGCATATATCTTCCGGCACTTCGGATGATAAGGACGGCTTCGTCGGGGACGACCTCGACAGGGCGACGGTAACATTTAGCTATACCGACATACTTCCCCTTCCCGCAAACGCGGTGGCGTATAAGAGCGTAACGGCGGAGTTCGGCGGCGACGTCATGAACAATTATGACGTCAAGCGCATAACCGCGGGCACGCTTACGGTAACCGAAAGAAAGGTACTCGTAAAGCCGGTGCTCAACGATGAAACCCCGCACGTCTACGACGGAAACGCGGTGGCTTTAAGCCTTTTCGGCTACGTCCACTTACACGACGTGGAAAGCCCCGCGGATGGTGATGAATACGGCTTCTCCGAGGCGGACGCGGCGAGCCTTACCGCAACCTACACGTTCACCGACAAAGAGGGCAACCGGATTGTCGGCACCCCCGTAAACGCGGGCACGTACACCGTTAAGGTGACCTTATCAGGCGACGCTTTGGAAGGATACTACGTGCGTTACGATACGATAGAGTTCGTAATTTCGCCCCGCCCTTTGAGCTATACGGTGGCGGTGAACGGAACGAACAAGTTCGTATATTCCAACTCGCGCCCCGACTTCGAGGCAAGCCTTACGGAGTGTGCGGGCTTTGCGGGCGACGGCGCTCCCGAATACACCTTCGAACTGTGCAATAAAGACGGCAAAATCGTCACCCGCTACAACGTGGGCAAGTACTATGTCGTAATCGCCTTCGCGGGCATGGAAAACTATGAGATAACCGCGGGCAATGCGGCGGCGGTAGTGGAAATCACCGAACGCACGATAGTCGTAACGCCCACCGACCCTTACGGCGGCGTTGCGCAGGAATACAGGGGCGAAAACCTCACGCTCGGCGCGACAAACTTCGAAATCGCAAGCCGCAACACGGAAAACGGCGACGTGGCGGAGGGCGACGAGGTGACGGTGGTCGGCACTTCTCTTGCGCCCACGCAGATAAGCGGCAACCTCACCATCTCCGCGGTGCACATAACGAGCGGCGGCGAGGACGTTTCCGCAAACTACAAGGTAATCTACACGTATAACGCGCTCAACGCGACGATTAAGTCGCTCGGACTGTTAGCGGCGAATTTCAGAGTGCGCGTATCGTATACCCAGACGGAAATTCACTACACGCTCGGCGAACTGGGCAAGACCTTGCCGTACACGGGCGCAAACCAAACCTACACGTTCGACGGCGGCGCGATAAGCCTTTCCGAGGGCGAAACGCTCGGTTACGGGCATAAGCTAAGCTTCGGCAAAAACACGGTTACCGTTCCCGCGGCGGCGGGCGAGTACGCCGACCTTATCACAAGCCTTGTAAAGGTGTACGACGGCGAAGGCGCGGACGTAACGGCAATCTACTCGCTCGTGTGCGACAACCCCGAAAGCGGAATTATTTATGTAAGAGAAAACGTTTTAAGCGCAGATTTGTCCGCTCTCAGCGCAAGCGAGCTTACTGTCGGCAAGCTCGATATCGGGGTGAACGGCTTGTTCGAAGACGCGACGCCCGCGCACAGGGCGGAGGTAACCGCGTTCTATATCGACGGAGGCTGGCTTATCGGCATAACCGTATTCAGCGAAACAGCCGCGGGCAGACGCAGCGATTTGAGCGCGAACTACAAGCTCGACGAAAATTGCACGCTCGACGGAGCCACGGTCAAAATTATCACTCTTTCGGAGGCGGAGGAATACGCCCGCCCCGCAATAGGCGTGGAAATAACCGTGAGCGCAAGCGAACTTGCGGTCGGCAAAGATAGCGGTCTATTTGCGTTCGACGGCGAAAGCAGATGGGTATTAAACGGCGGCTACGTCTTAACGGGCGGGGAGAACCTTGCAGAGGGTCACAGCGTGCAGGTGCTCGTATTCGTCGAAGATGGCAAATACGTGCTCGGCGTAAGTGTCGCATCCGTCCAAAACGGCAGCCGCACCGACGTCAGCTCTAATTACAGACTTAAAGATATCGTAACGACCGACGTAAAGGCAACCTATATAACCGCTGCGGACGAGGCAAACATGCAGCGCGAAATATACGTTGATTTTAGCGGCTGTACGATAGATGAGGGCGTAATCGAGGGCTACACGGTCGTGGGGCTCAGCGCTTACGACAAACACAAAATTCAGGTTACGGCAACGCAGACGGACGGCGGCTACGTTTTAACCGTGGCTCTGTACAGAGTTTCGGGGTCGAGAAAGTACAACGTAGGCGGCAAGTATTCTCTTATAGCTACTTTGCCCGACGGAGTTACGGCGCAGGTTGCCGAAGGCTCGTTAAATTAACAAAATGCGGGGGCGCGTACCGCGCCCCACGGAGGTAATATGAATAAAGGTTTCGCCTGGTATTTCAGGCAGGCGTTCAAAATTTCCGCCCAGACCATTTGGAAAAATAAGAACGTCATAAAGAGTATGCTGTACTTCTTTATGTCGATTGTGGCGCGGCTCACGGTAGTTTTGGGCGCAATGGTAGATTTAGCCGACGTGCGTCAGGCAAAAATCGCCAAAAACGCCCGCACGGTCGACGTGCCGCAGTCGCTCACCCGCGCTTCGCAAAAGCCGCTGTGGACGAAGATAGTGGCAACGGTAATAGAGTTTTTGATGTATCTCGGCGGATTTCTGCTCTTAACGGTGGTCTGCGGCGCGATATTCGCGCTCGGGCTCGCAATCTCGCAGTTCGTGTCGATTGAGTACACTGCGCTCATTTACGCTATTTTTGCCGTTCCCTGCTTGATAATTTACCTCGTTTACACTATAATAGTAGTCGCGGTGTTTTCGCCCACGTCGTACGTTATCGACAGCAACCCCGCGCTCTCCGCGGGCGAGGTCGTTTCCGTGTGCGTGAACTCGATGAAGAGCCGCGGCAAAATGACGGTAATTTTAAGCGTGTTCGTGCCCCTTCTGATTATGTCTTTGATAGTCGGCTTGTGCGTGGCGGGCTTTGTCGCCATACTGCTGCTGTTTGGCGGGCGCAGATACACCTTGCTCATAGTTCTTGTATGGGCGATAGTAAGCCTTCTCATACTCGGCTTTACGATACCCGTTTTCAACATGACGCAAAACCTTTCGCTCGTGCTTCTTTTCGAGGATATCGCGCTCGACCCCGTAAACGCGCAAAAGCGCACCTCGGGCATAAATATTAAAAAGATAAGCGGCGCAAGGGTGGACAGAGAGGAAATCGCGGACAATCTAACCGCGCTTTTCGACGATGGCATAGAGGAAAAGACGCCCCCCGAAGAGGAGCTTGCGCACAGGCATAAGCCCAAAAAGAAGGCGCAAAAGCCCGCGCCCGCACCTCAGCCCGAACCGCCCGCAAAGCAGTCTGTGCCACAGGCGGAAGAGACGGAAAGCGGCTTAGGCGATGAGGACGACTACGCGGACGAGCTTCCGCAAAGCGAAGAGCCCGCAGCAGATGACGGCTTATCTGACGACGGTTTAGACGAAAGCGGCGGCGAAGAATTATAAATTTACGGCAACGTTCCGCCCCGCAGGGGCGTCATCCTGTCCCGACTTTGTCGGCACGCAGTAGCGAAGCGAAGCGAAGTCGAAGGAACTATAAATTTACGGTAACGACAGAGGTTTTTATGACAATGCTATGGTGGAGGATATTGTGCCTTATATCGGCGGTACTTTTTATCGCGGGCGTAATAGTCCTTTTGTGCACAAATCTTACCAAAAACAAATATTATCACAACTATCACGAGGACGAGCTGTTGAAAAAGGAGAGGTCGGTCAATTCGATAAACTCCATATATCTCACCTCGGGCGAAACGCGGCGGTTTATCAAAAAGTACGTCGTGTGTAAATCTGCGTACGAAAAATACCTCGTCTGCAACTTCACCGAAACATTCAGACACATACGCTTTTACGTTGTGCAGTTTTCCCGCCGCAAGAGGGTTTTATCTGTGCTCGAGGTTACGCAGAGGGATTTAACCGACGTGTCCTCGCGCATTATTGCGCTCAAAAGAAGCTGCGCCCGCGTGAACGTGGTCATTGCCGAGGCGGACGGCACGGTGATAAACCAGAATTACGTGCGCCCCATATCCATGCAGAGACTGCGCGTTTACGCGTGCTTAAAGAGCGCCGTAATATTCGCCGCGCTCTTCGTTTTAAGGCACGTTATCGTCGAAATTATGGGCGGAAGCTTAATATACGGCAGAAACGTGGCGTACCAGTACCTCAACAACTCTTTAAACTACATTGCGATAGGCGCAAGCTTCGTGCTTGCGGTGCTCGGCTATTTCGTAACCGTGCTGAGCTTCCGCCGCAAGAACGCAAAGGCGATGAACGGAGGCGCGTTGGAATATGAGTTCGTTTAATACCGTAACCAAAATAAAGTACACCGACAAGTCGTCCGACCCCGTAACGTTAAACGAATACATTGTGTTCGAGGACGACAAGTCCAGCCGCAAGTACATTGTATTCAGATTCAACAACAACGTTACCCAACAGCTCCTCGGCATGCGGTTCGAGGTGTGCCAGTACAATGCGGCGGGCGATTTGATAGAAAAGTCGGTGGTGGTTTACAACGAGTTTCTCGCGGGCGCGGAGGAGGAGTTCGTCCCCAAGGCAAAGCTTCGTGTAAGCTTTAAATGCACGTCCGTCTCGGTTCGCTTAATTCAGGCGGCGTTCGACAGGTTTGTGTGGAACGAGGGCGAGTTCGAGGACAACACCTACAAGTTCGGAATGTTTTACAGCGACGAAACCCGCCCCAAGGAAGAGGACGCCGCGAAGAGCAAAAGGGCTAAAAAGATAAATGAACCAAAGGTAAAGCCCGAAAAGTACAAAAAGAGCAAGTACCCCTTCGTAATGAAGGACGTCACGTCGAGGAATCTCACCAAATTCCCGCTGGTTTTCAACGTGCTCATAATCATACTCTCGCTCGCGTTCGTGTTCGTAACTTTATATATGTTCAAAAAGGACACGAAAAAGTTTACCGAGGGAAGCTATCTTTTAAGAATTTACGACGGAGGCGTAGCCGTTTACGGCTATACGGGAGACGCTTCCAACCTTGTAATCCCCGAAGAACTGGGCTCGTACAAGGTCACGAAGATAGATAGCGGCGCCTTTAAAAATTCCAAAATATCTACCGTCACGTTTTCGGGCGTGATAACGGTGGATACGGGCGCGTTTACAAACTGCAAAAACCTGACGGGCGTGTACACTAATTACAGCATAACGCTGCTTTCCGGAGCGTTTAACGGCTGTCCGGTGCGCGATTTTCGCCACCCCTCCGGCTCGTATATTCCAGATGACGCATTTCTGAACCTTATAAACTGACATCAATTTTTAAAAAATCTTAAAAAGGAGGACGGAAAAATGAATATGCTCGCTGCGGGCTTTGCAAACTTCATAAACGGCATATTCGCGAACTGGCAGATGCTGCTGTTCGTCATTGCCGCCGTGCTCCTTTTAACGGCGATAGCCTTCCGCAGGTTTAAAACGGCGGTACTCATTTTCCTTATCGTCGCGGGCGGTATAGGCGCGGCGTTAATCGTCGATTTGATAGTCGAGGCAACAAGTTGGAGCCTGCCCGATTTAGTGACCTTTGCCGTAAAGTGGGTGCCCACGGTGCTGTTTACGCTCACCGTGCTGTTCTCCACGCTCATAGGCTTGAAGAGGGGGCTTAGAAAGAGCTTAATTCTCCTTCTTCACGAGGTGGTAATCGCCGCGGTGTGCATAATTCTGTACGCGGTTCTCGTAAGGCTGCCCGCGGTTGACGGCTTCGTCTTAAAATTAGCCGATATGCTGTTCGGCGGCAAGGGCTCGCTTGCAAATACGCTGGGCGTTTCGGCGGAGTGCAACGGCATAAAGCAGGTTTTCGTCGAGTGGCTTCCCACGGTAATAAGCGGCGATTTTGCGATTATGCTCGGCGGGAGCAAGGCATATATCTACACCTTAGCCGACCTTATATACCGCGTTGCGTTCGCGCTTATACTTTATATCCTGTTCCTCATACTCGACTTCATAATGTACATAATCTATCTTTGCTTCTATTCCGAGGGAAAGTACAGGGATAAGATAAAGAAGAAGTATGTTGACAACAAGGTTGACAGACGCTATTCCAAGCATCACACGGGCGGCGGCGTGGTCGGGCTCGTGCGCGGCGTGGCGATAGGGCTTTTATCGCTTTCCTTCCTCGGCTCCGCGCTCTACATAGCGGTAGGGCGGGGCGACGGCAAGGCGGGCGACTTCGATTTCGGCGACAGCAACATAAACGAGTACTATTCAGTTTACCGTTCGATAGAAAGTTACGGCACGTACGGCATTTTCAAGGTGCTGAACGGCATTTCTTCGACGGAGAACGTTCCCTATTATCTGTTCGCCGCCGACCTCGTATTCTCGGGCGAGCTTGACGACGAGGAACTGGGCGTTTCCGACAATATTGTTTTCCGCGAAGAGCTTGCGGCATACACGGGCTTTGCGCGCGACACGATGGATTTGCTCTTAAAATACGGCGGCGACGAGATTAAACCGCTTATCAAGGGCGAGGCGACAAAGAGCGCGTTCGACACCGTAATGGACGTAATTTCCAAGGAAGCTTTCCGCGCCGAGTTCAACGAACTTATAAGCGAGTTCGACGCGCAGACCTACATAATCAACTTTGCAATGTCGTTCGTAAATTCGGCTATCGCCAACATTGACGATATGTCCTTCGCGCCGTCTTTAAGCGCGGACAACAGAGAGCTTTTAAAGATACTGTTCACTTCTGGCTATCTGTCCGATACAATTCCCGACGAAAGGGCGTTGAAGGAGGTGTTCGGCGGCACCGACTTGCAGATAGTACAGCCGTACATAAACGTCTCGCGCCTTATAACCAAGAAGGACGTGCAGATTATTTTCAATCTCGTAATGGACGTTTTGGGCAAAAACACCTCGACGACGGACGAGGTTTTAGACCTCGTCGCCGACCTCTTGCCGCGCATAAAGCAGATTTCCCTTTTAAACGAAAACAGAGCGGAAGAGCTCGACCCCGTGCTCGGCAGGCTGTATTGCTATGCGGTAAACCGCTATCTTACCGAGGAGGGGACCGAAGGCGTCGCCTACGCGGATATTTACCGCGAAAATATCGAGTGGGTGAGCGAGATTAACGCCTTTTTAGACGTGGCGGATAGCGCGCTCAAACTCTATAACAGCGTCTCTTCGGCGGGCAAGCCGCTCGACGCGGTGATTGCGGTTTTTGACAAGCAAAACCCCGACTACGACGAAAATATCGCAAATTACGACCAAATCACAAAATGCGTTTTAAGCTCGAAAATTCTCGGCAAAACGCTTGCGACAAGCAAAATATACACCCTTATCGAAAGCGCGCTTTCAAGCCTATTCGACGGCATATATCTCCCGCGCGATTTGGTGTACGAAACGGTTTATAACGCAGACGGCGAAGTCGAAAAAGCGGGCGAAATGTACAACGTTTTAAACGGTTTGGGCGCGATAGGTAAAAACAGCGATTTGCTTTCCATGTTCGAAAGTTTCGATAAAGACAGGGATATGGAAAAATTCCTCAACGCCTTGAACGATACGGTAAATACGCCCGACGAAAACGGAAATTCTTTGGCGCAGTACATAGTGCGCTCGGGGCTGTTGCGCTCGGTAATCTCGGCGGCGGTAATAAACTACGGCGCTGACTACGCGTACGTGCCCGCGGCGGCACGCGAAAAGGTCGGGGGCGAACCCGTCAAATTCATAAAAGAGGAAGAGCTTTCCGCGCTCTTTGACAGCCTTTCCGAACTTATCGAATTTATTAAACCCATATTGCAGGACGAAGCGGCGGATATGAAGACGGCAATCGCCGAATTTACCGAAAAGCCCGTCTTTGACACGCTGCTTAGCAGCAGTACAGTTTTCGAGGGCACCGTGGCTTTGCACCTCGTAAACGCGTTAAAGGGCGACGGAACGGTTGTAATTCCGCAGTCGCTCAAAGACGACCTCGACGGCTGGGCGACGGCGGGAGGCAAGGACGGCGAACTTAAAAATCTTTTGGGCGCGCTCGATGCGGCGGGCATAAAGGTTGCCGACATAGTGAGCGGCGAGTTCGACGCGGACGGCATACTCGATAAATTCACGTCCGACCAATTCACCGACGAAAATTTGCAGACATGCTTAAAATCAAGCGTTCTGCACTACACGGTTTCCAAATTCCTCACGGGCGAAAACAACGATTTCGGCACGTTTAAGCTGACTGTGCCGGAAGCGGCTATGCAGAAGCTCGAGGACGACTCTATCCCCGCGCTCGTAAGAAAGAACGAGGTGGAAAACGTGATAAAGCTGGTCAAATCGTTCGGCTTATCCGAAGACTCCGATATAACCTCTGTGCTTTCAAAGCTCGTGCTCGAAGAGAACAAGAAGCTGTTTTCCGAAAGTTACATACTTTCTGCGTCGGTTGCGGGAACGCTCGCCGATAGCGAGGACGTTGGCAATATGCTCAGTCTGCCCGAAAAGTATAAGCAGGCGGCGACGGCGGAAAGGCTTGCAAAGTTCAACGCGACAAACCCGTGGAAGGCGGAGCTCGTGCGCCTTATCGACGCTCTCGACGAGATAATGGGCATATCCGCCGCGGAGGGCGAGTTCGTGTTTGACGAAGAGGCTTTAACCGACAAACTTTCCGACTTTTTAAAGACAATGAACGACGCGTCGCAAGTCAACGGCAATGTAACCCGTCTCAATGTTTGCTACGCGTCCGAGGTGGTGCGGGCAAGCATAACCGCGCGTCTTGACGACATTTTAAAGGACAATATCGACGAGGATATACTCTACGGCGCAAAGAGTGGCGGCTACTACACCGAAAAGGAGCTTAAAAGCCTTTCGGGCGTGCTCGAAATTTTCGATATCGACGTAATGAATATCGACGGCGACGAGCTTGCAAATAAGATTAAGACGGAAATTTTAAGCTTAAACGCCGCCGCGCCCGAGGGATATACGGGGACTAAGCTCGACGCGGTGTACCCGTCGGCAATATTCAGCGGGGTATTAAGCAAGGCTCTCGACGACGTGTTATTAAACAGCAAAGACGAAGAGGAAAATACCGTTCAGTTGATTGACGAAAATGTGCTCTATTCCATAAAGGGCGGCTATAAACGGTATGGAAAAGAGCTCATATCCGAACTCATTTACGCGGTAAACGGTTTGGGAATAGAGAACTTCGACGACCTGAATAACCTCGATATAAACGAGGCGGTTTCGGATATCGAAGATACCGACGTCGTAATTTCGTCGGTAATTATCCGCGGCGTGTTCACAAAGCAGATATCCGAAAACAACACCCTCGGCGTCGACCACCCCAAAGCTTACGAAGAGGACTTAAAGATAATAAAGAAGGGCGAGATAAAGGCGGTTTTAGACCTTGTTGAGAACATTAACAACGTAGAAGACACATATTTCGACGATGTTTCGCTATCCAAAATTCAGGGCAGCCTTTTCAATGCCGACCGCTCCGTAAAATCGTACCTCATTTTAAAGGCGGTCTCCGACAGCATAGTAAGGGACAATCAAAACCTCATTGTCGACAGAGATTTAATCGACAGTTACGGCTGTATAGACGGCGACGAAGTGTGGGCGCTGTGCGAAGCGTTCACCGCAATGTTCGGCGAGGATGCAAAAGTAAACTCGGTCGGGGCGACGGGCTTTGAATATCCTGCGGCGGATAAGCGGGGGGTAATAGTAAAGAGCCGCATAGTGCGCGCAAAGATAACCGAACAGATAATAAGTCAGAACGCGGGCAACCTTTACGTAAGCGACGAAAACTTAGACGTTATAACCGATACGAAAGGGGAAAAACGCGGCGTTATTTCGGCGCACGAAATGAACGCGGTATTCAACGCGATAGACGCAAGCGGCGCGGGACAAACCTTCACTGTGCCCACGATTAATCTGGAAACGCTGAGGGGGTGTGCCGAAGGCGACATAGATTTGCTGTTTGCGTCCGATTTACTCCGCTATAAGGTTTGCGACACTCTTTTGATTGACAGCCTGAGCGGCGAGGCGGAGAGCGCGTACGAGATAGGCGGATTAACCCGCGTAACCAAGTACGTGATATCCGAGCAGCAAGCTGTGGATTTAATAAAGCGTTTAAGAAGCGATTAACGGCTGCCGTATATTGCGGCGGCGCGGGGAAAAGATTTCACCGCGAAAGAATTTATAGATATAAAAGCCCCCGCGCGGCGAATTTCGCTGCGCGGGGGCAAATGCTTTTATAAGTTAAGTCAAGGCGCTTAAAACGGCATAACCTATTCCGCAACAGATACCGAAGGTCAATCCAATCGCCGCAAGACCGATTAATATTTTAAGCCAAACCGGCTTTGCCGAACGCATAAAGAAGAGACCCAAAACGCTCAGTCCGCCGCTTATGCCGCCGCCGATTGCGCCGCCTATAACGGGAACTATGCGGCAAAGCGCAACCGAATTGCCCCAAACCATAATCAGAACAAACGGCAGAACAGCTAAAACAATCTCGTACCATTTAATAGTCGGTATAAGAACCGTCTGCACATCGCCTAAGACAAGCTTTGCGCCCGTAAAAAAGTTCCCCTGTACAAGCGCTTGCCCGCCGTCCGCGGTTTTGAACTCTTTCTTCGAAACTCTTTCGAGCGGTGTGCCGTTCACGGTAATTTTTTTACCGCCCGTCCAAAAATTTTCCTCGTAAACTATTTCGCCGAGCGTCTCGCTCTGCACGGTGCTTTTCATGATTCCCTCCTGCGTATTGATTGATTTTTAAATATTATATTACCTGCGTCGAAGAAAGTCAAGCTATTGGGTGAATTTTAACCCCTAAATTTTTCTTTTGCAATATTAAACTTTAAGGTGAAATTTAACCCGTGAGGTTTTTTATGAATATAAGTCAGGCGGTTGCGGAGAGAATACGGGAGTTGTTAAAACAAAAAAATCTGACGCAGTATAAATTGGAGCAGAAGGCTTGCGTTTCGCACGAAACACTGAAAAGCATTATGAAGGGAAAGGCAAAGGGCGTAAATTTAAGGACGCTTATCGCAGTCGCCGACGGTTTGGATATGACGGTAAGCCAATTTTTGGACAGCCGACTGTTTTTATACGACAATCTCAATTTAGATTAAGAGCAAAAGCCGCGCGGCAAATTGCCGCGCGGTCATATTTTTATTCTTCAATTTAACCTTCCCTTTAGGGGGAAAGTGTCGCCGCGCTTAACGCGGAGACGGATGAGGGGTTGGTTCGCAGTTGTACTTACGCCGTTTACCCAATCGTTTCAACGTTAATAAGGTTGGAGTTTCCGCTCTTGCCGTTGGGGGTGCCGCCGGTCAAAACAATCTTGTCGCCCTTTGTCACAAGCCCAGTGTCGATAGCCGCGCGCTTCGCGTAGTGGAAGAGTACGTCAACCGAATAAAACTCCTCGCTCATCATGGGTATAACGCCCCAGCTCAGCGCAAGCTTTCTGTATGCGCGCTCGTCCGTGGTCATACCTATAATATCTATCATGGGTCTGAAACGTGAAACCGTTCTCGCCGTGCCGCCCGTGCGCGTGCACACGACGATAACCTTTGCGCCGATATCCTGTGCAAGCGTGCAAGCCGAGTGCGAAAGCGCTTCCGCAAGGTTTTTAACGTGATAGTCGCTGTCCTTTATGTACGCGATATAGTTGGTGTTGAGCTCCGCCTGCTCGGCGATTTTCGCCATTGCGCGAACCGCTTCTACGGGATACGCGCCCGCCGCCGTCTCGCCCGAAAGCATAATGGCGGAGGAGCCATCGTAAACGGCGTTCGCAACGTCGGATATTTCCGCTCTCGTGGGGCGGGGCTGTTTAATCATAGATTCCAGCATTTCTGTGGCGGTAATCGAACGCTTGCCGCGTATACGGCACTTGTTAATAATAGTTTTTTGTATGGCGGGCAATTCCTCGAAGGGCACCTCGACGCCGAGGTCGCCGCGCGCAACCATAACGCCGCCGCAAACGCCTATTATGCCGTCAAGGTTGTTCACGCCCGCGCGGTTCTCTATCTTTGCTATAATTTCAATCTGGTCGTCCTTGTCGCCGCACTCTCTCAGCCAGTTTCTCACGTCGATAACGTTCTGCGCCTTTGATACGAACGAGCACGCAACAAAGTCAACGCCCTGTTCGACGCCGAATTTAAGGTCGGCTTTGTCCTGCTCGGAGAGGTACTCCATTTCCAGTTCCTTGTCGGGGAAGAACATCGACTTGCGGTTAGAAAGCTCGCCGCCGACAAGCACCTTGCACACGACGTCGGGCGCTTCGACCTTTACCACCTCGAAAATTATCAAGCCGTTGTTTAAAAGAATTTTGTCGCCGGGGAACATCTGCTCGCAAATGCCCGCGAACGAAACGGAAACGCGCGTCTTGTCGCCCTCGATATCTTCGGTGGTGAAGGTGAAGGCGTCGCCCTCTTTTAAATTCACCTTGCCCTTTGCAAAGGTCTTAATGCGGAATTCGGGACCTTTCGTGTCCAGAAGAATGGGCAAGGGCACCTTTTTCTTTTCGCGCACGCGCTTTATTGTCTCGATTTTCTGCGCGTGTTCTTCGTGCGTCCCGTGCGAAAAGTTGAGACGGGCTACGTTCATGCCCGCGTCAATCATTTTCGATAAAACTTCTTCGTTCTCGCTGGCGGGACCTAAGGTACAGATAATTTTAGTTTTTTTCATAATTAATATTCCTTAAATGAAAATTTAATGCGTAATTCGTAATGCGTAATTCGGAATTGTATAATGCGGTCAATCTTGCCTTCCCCTTTGAAGGGGAAGGTGTCTTGCATAGCAAGACGGAAGAGGTTGAGGCTCTTCACCTTAGCATAATTACGAATTCCTAATTCCTAATTCCGAATTGAATTTACATTACAATTTTAAAATAAATTGCGGTAAAAAGCAATATCTATCGCCGAAATAGTTGCGCGAAAATTCATAAATATGTTAAAATGCTTGCAAATCCGAGTTAATTATACGGTTGCGGGCAAAGGAATTTGCGTGAGGAAAGTCCGAGCATCACAGGGCAAGGGTGCCTGCTAACGGCAGGTGAAGGCGACTTTAAGGAAAGTGAACAGAAATATACCGCGGAAAATTTTCCGTAAGGGTGCAATGGCGAGGTAAGGGCTCACCGTGTCCGCGGCAACGCGGACAGCCAGTTAAACCCCACCCGATGCAAGATTGGAATACAGGCTCGTTTAAATGCGGGGGCTGCCCGTCCGCTTGTATTCGTTGACATCGCTTGAACCCGTAGGCGACTGCGGGTCTGGATAGATAACCGTACACGACAGAACTCGGCTTACAGATTAATCTCGGATTTGCTTTTTTTACGCCGAAGCGCGGTGCTTCGGCGTAAAAAAATTTTAAGGAGAATGTTATGAACTTTTTTCGTTACATTGACAATGCCGAAATAGAAGAACGCGCTTACGCATATCTTTTTTCGCTGTGCGATTGCGCTGAAATGCTCTACGCGGTAAATAACGACGAAGTGGACGGGCTTGAATTAACCGCGCTCGGCACGGAGTATGAATTTTTAATTCCCGCAATACTCGGCTCCCAAAAAGGGCAAAGCTGGGGTATGTGGGGCAGAATATACAGGTTTGTGCTCACCGACGAATTTAAAAAACTTATCGCGGACGGCGGATTAGGGCAGATGCCGCAGATAACAGAAGGCGTTTGGCTTGAAAATCTCACCCTGCTTTCGGGGGATAAGGTAATGTATTCCACGTGTTCGCACGAGGGGTATAACGACATAGACGAAGATTTTTGCAATAAAGTGTCAGATTTTTGCCGTAAGGAAATAATTAAAACCAAGCTTTATAATCAAATGCTCGAACGGTATAAAAATCTGCCGAAACTCCCCCGTAACAAAATGGCGGCGAACCGTAGCAAGCTGTACGATTTGAACGAGCAGGTCGAAAATGAATGGCAGAGGGTTATTCGCGGCGTTCCAAGGTGGAATGATTTGACTTACGGCGAATATCTTTCGCTTGCTAAACCCGTCTTTTCCGACAACGTTTTCGAAAAGCTAAGCGCGGTAAAGAGCTTTAAAGAGCTACACCCCGCAGGCTATCCGCGAACCTTAGGCGAGATTGTAAACTTCCGCGGTAAACCCGATTTTCGCGATTCGGAGCTTATGCGGGATATAGAAAGACAGCTTGATATGCTGGACACGGTTTTCTATCTCGAAGAGGGAATAGACGACTGGCGTATAGAGGGCGAACAGGAACGGACGCCGACTATAATAATAAACCGCGTAGAAGAATAATTTTTTAAAGGCGCGGGGCGAAAATTTTTCGCCCCGCGCAATTTTACTTTTTTAATGCGCTTGCCATTAAGGTTTTAACCGCTTCTTTTTCGTTTTTTGCAAGTGCGTTGTAAAGACGGAGTACATTTTGCTCGTCGTCAGAAAGTCGCTTTTCCGATATCAAGGTTCCCGTCGCGTCAGTGTTTCCTACAAGATAATCCACTGATACCTCAAAAAACTTTGCAAGCTGTATAAGTTGTTCAATCGACGGCTGAGTGTTGGCGTTTTCCCAGTTATTGTACGTGCCCTGACTGATATTAAGTATTTGAGCCATCTTTCTTTGCGAAAGCTCTTTTTCCGTTCTAAGTTCAAGTAATCTAATCATTTTAGCGCCGTTCCGAACCTTTCTGAGATTAATTATAATCAAAAAAATTAGTCAAAGGGCTTGACGGATTAAGTTATTTAGTCGTATAATGTCGATAGTGATTAAATATATTAATCAAACTGTTTAATAAAATATGGAGGATAAAAAAATGTATTGCAAAAATTGCGGAAGAGAGATAAGCGATAATGCCGTTGTGTGCCCTCACTGCGGAGTGCAGGTAAAACCGATGGGAGGCAGTTCGCAAAGCGGTACGCAGGGCGAAAATACGATAGCGATAGTCGGCTTTGTTTTTTCGTTCCTTTTTGCGCTTGTCGGCTTGATTTGCTCGATAATGGGCTATAAAAAAGCCGTAAACGAGGGCGCGCCCTACAAAGGACTGGCTCTGGCGGGCATAATTATAAGTGCGGTCTCTATGGTAATGGGCTTAATTATCGGCATTATTTACGGAGCGGCAATAGCGGCGGTATTGACTGCGGTTTAATAAAAAATTAAAAAAGGCGTTGCGCTGAAATTTCAGCGCAACGCCTTTTTTCTATACCAAAATCATTTTTTCGTTGGGGTTGTCTAAAAGGAGCGGCGAGGAGAGGTACCGCCACAGCGCGTATGTGCGCGAGGTGATTTCGCGGCACCGCGCGTCGCCGCCGTCAACCGTAAACAAGGGGAGAAGCCCGTCGGCTCTGTCCTTTTTTACCGCAAGAATATTTGCGGATAAATCGCTCTTTAAAAACTCTTCCGCGTCGTCCGCGTACAGCCCCGAAAGGTTGCTGCACAGTATGCGGGATATTCTCGATTTCGAGTATCTCTTCGACGCGGCAAGTTCCAAAATTTCGTCGTAACCGTTCCCGAAAGCAAGGTTTTTCAGTCTGTTTTCCAGCCCCTCGGTGCACCCGTAAACCCGCTTTAAATTTTGCTTGTCGCACATAAACAGCCAATCGACAGCCAGTCTTTTAAACCGCACCGTATTGTCCGTCGAATTTATAAAATCTGTATACGAGCACTCGGGCATACAGCCCTTTATCGCGGGGTCGCCCGCGTTTGCGCGTATCCCGCCCGCCGACGAAAAGTTTTCGGTAAGCGTCAAATCGCCGTAGCCCGCGCCTACGCGCTTTACGGGGATAAGGTTGATATGCGCCCCGCTCTTTTTAACCGCCTTCGCGTACTCGACGCCCAAAATGTTGTTGGGGGAGGAGAGCAGTCCCGCTTTCCCGCCGCAAGCTCTAAACGCCGCCGCATAGCTTTTTATATAGCTTTCGCCTCTTTCCAACCCCTCGGCAAGCGCGCTTTTGAACTCCGCGCTCTCGTTTAAAAGTATCTCCGCCGCAATTAAAAAATCGCTTTCGTCGGGGTTGCACCCCTCGCAGCCGCTCTCCGTGCCGAAAGCAAGATATTTTATCTCGGCAACGCCCGCAATAACTTTCAAGGCGCCCCGCGCAAAAATTTCGGCGGGGGCAACCGCGAAGGGGGCGGGCAGTTCCAGAACGATATCCGCGCCGCACAAAACCGCTTGTTTTGCGCGCAAAAACTTGTCGGTGCGGCAAATTTCGCCCCTTTGTGTAAAGCTTCCGCTCATAACGCAGACGACGGCGTCGCACCCCGTAAGCTTTTTCGCTCTGTCGATAAGGTACTTATGACCGTTGTGGAAGGGATTAAATTCACAAATAATAGCACAAATTTCCATTTTAATCTTTACAACCGAAAAAAATTATTATATAATTAAAGCGTTGATAAACTGCGGTACTATGGTTACATTATAAACCAAAGCCGCGGATAAATAAAGCAATTTAAGGAGTTTTGATATGGGATTACTTGAAGAGATTAAGGCAAAGGCGGCAGCCCGCAAAAAGACGATAGTTTTATGCGAGGGCGAGGACAAGCGCGTTATCGAAGCGGCGGCTAAAATTACCGCCGAGGGCATTGCGAAAATCGTGCTTATAGGTAACGCGGAGGAGTGTAAAAAGGTCGCTTCCGAAGTCGATTTGACGGGCGTAACGCTCATCGACCCGCTCACTTCCGAAAAGACCGCGGCGTATGCGAACATTCTCTACGAGGCGAGAAAAGCCAAGGGTATGACCGAGGAACAGGCAAAAGAACAGGCGAAGGACAGAACGATGTTCGGCGCGCTCATGCTCAAAGCGGGCGACGTGGACGGCTACGTTTCTGGCGCGTGCCACTCGACGGCTAACACTCTCCGCCCCGGCTTGCAGGTAGTTAAAACCGCGCCCGGCATTAAGACCGTATCGAGCTGTTTCATAATGATAGCCCCCGAGGGTGAAAACAAGTACAATCCCGACGGCGTCGCCGTGTTTGCCGACTGCGCGATAAATATCGAGCCCGACGCACAGCAGCTTGCGGATATCGCGGTATCTTCCGCAAAGACGGCAAAGGCAATCGCGGGCGTTGAACCGAGGGTTGCAATGCTCTCGTTCTCGACGAAGGGCAGCGGCAACGACGACAAATATTTCAAATCCGTACCCAAGGTGCAGGAGGCAACCGCGCTTGCAAAGGAAATGGCGCCCGACCTTGCCTTAGACGGCGAGTTCCAGTTCGACGCGGCGGTCGCTCCCGAGGTGGGTCAGCTCAAAGCCCCCGGCTCGAAGGTGGCGGGGCACGCAAACGTGTTCGTGTTCCCCAATATAAACGCGGGCAACATAGGCTACAAAATTGCACAGCGTTTCGGCGGCTATATGGCGATAGGACCCGTATGTCAGGGCTTTGCAAGACCTTTGAACGATTTATCCCGCGGCTGCAACGTAGAGGATATCGTGGCAACGGTTGCCGTCACGGCGCTGCAAGCTGAGTAAATTAAGAATTAAGACCGCATTTTAACCTTCCCCTTAGGGGGAAGGTGTCACCGCTGTAAGCGGTGACGGATGAGGGGTTGGCAATTTAAAACTGTCGCACATAGTTTTTAGCAACCTCTCATTCGTCATTTTCTTGCGGAGCTACGAAAATACCACCTTCCCTCCAAAGGGAAGGTCACATTGCGGGTAAATAGCAATAAAACAAAATTTATGTGAGGATTTTAAAATGAAAATATTAGTAGTCAACGCGGGAAGTTCTTCCCTTAAATATCAGCTTATCGACATGGAAACCGAGGGCGTGCTCGCAAAGGGCGGCGTGGAAAGAATAGGTATCCCCGGCTCGCTGTTAAAGGCAAAGGGCAACGGCGGCGAAAAGACGTATACGCAGGATATCCCCAACCACAAAATAGCCATCGAGCTCGTTTTGGAAGCCTTGCAGGATAAGGAAATAGGCGTTATCAAGTCGATGGACGAGATAGGCGCGGTCGGTCACAGAGTTGTTGCAAGCGGCGAATATTTCAAAAAGCCCACGCTCGTAAACGAAGAGGTACTCAAAACTTTGGAAAAGACTTTCGAGCTTGCGCCCCTGCACAATCCCGCGGCGGCAACCGGCTTAAAGGCGTGCATAGAGGTTATGCCCAAAACGCCCATGGCGCTCGTTTTCGACACCTCGTTCCACCAGACCATGCCTGAAAAGGCGTATATGTTCGGCATCAGGTACGAAGATTATAAAGAATACGGCGTAAGAAAGTACGGCGCGCACGGCACGAGCCACAAGTTCGTCTCCAAAGAGGCGGCAAATTACCTCGGCAAAAAGCCCGAAGAGCTCAAAATCGTAACCTGCCACCTCGGCAACGGCTCGTCTATCTCGGCGGTAGACGGCGGCAAGTGCGTGGATACGTCCATGGGCTTCACACCCCTCGACGGCGTTCTGATGGGCACGCGCTCGGGCTGTATTGACGCGTCGGCGGTCGAATTCCTCGCAAGAAAGAAGGGCTTGAACGCCGCCGATATGGTCACATATTTAAATAAACAGTGCGGCGTTGCGGGCATTTCCGGCGTTTCGTCCGATTTCCGCGATTTGGATAACGGCGCGAAGGAGGGCAACGCGAGGTGCGCGCTCGCTCTCGATATGTTCAATTATCAGACGAAAAAGTTCGTCGGCGCATATGCGGCGGCTATGGGCGGACTTGACTGCATAGTGTTCACCGCGGGTATAGGCGAAAATTCCCCCGGCGTGCGCGAAGGCGTCTGCGAGGGTCTGGAATTCTTGGGCGTTCAGCTCGACAAAGCGGAAAACGCAAAGAGAGTTGACGGCGTTCACGAGGTTTCGGCAAAGGGCAGCAAGGTCAAAGTGCTCGTAATTCCTACCAACGAGGAACTTGTTATCGCCCGCGAAACCGCCGAACTTTTGTAATTTAATTCGTAATATTATTTTAAAATAACTACGGGGCACAATAGAGGTGTGTCATTTCGAGGGATATGAGAATTCCCGTAAGGGATTCGATTGACCGAGAGAATCCCCTCGTGGTCTGCTCGGGGTGGTTATAATTACTTTTTACCTTATAAAAAGTTATTAGCGACCGACAAAAAGAAATTCTTAACAGGCAATAAAATGGCTTGACAAAGCGCGCGAACGTAATATATAATCGTATAGTCGGCTTAGGGTATGATTTTAGAGATTAAAAAGCTAATGGCAAAGGGACTGTACACGGGCGAATTTTCGTTCGATTATCGGCCCCCGCAGGACTTGAACATGCTTCCGCTCTGCCAAATTGCGGGCGGCGTAAAGGTAGAAGGCAGGTACGAGATTTTCGAAAATGACGAGGTCGAAGTAACGCTCAGCCTTGCATATCGCCTTGTCGGGCAGTGCAGTTATTGCCTTGCGGACGCGGAGGAGCAGATAGAATATACCACCGAGCCGCTGTTGTTCGTAACCGAAAGCGGGGACGGCGACAGTTACGTTTATGACGGAAACAGACTCGATTTGTCGCAAGCCGTAACGGATGCAATGCTTTTCAGTCAACCCGAAGTCTTGCTTTGCAAAGATTGCCTGAAAGGCGAAAATTAATTGAAGAAAATATTGAGAGGTGAAAGATAATGGCAGTACCCAAGGGAAAACAGTCAAAGAGCAGGACGAATAAGAGATTTGCCAACTATAAGGCTACGGCTCCTACGCTTGTAGAGTGCCCTCATTGTCACGAGCTTATGCAGGCGCACCGCGTGTGCGGCAACTGCGGCTACTACGATAAAGTAGAAGTTGTTGCTCAGGCAGACGCTAAAAAGTAATAAAAAAGTACAAAATCAAAGCCCCGCGCGTTTTTCAAACGCGCGGGGCTTAAACATTATAATGACGGCGGCGGGCTAAGAAGCGTCATTTCGCCCCGCCCGCGTATCCGTTGCACGGCTACCGTCATTGCGCCCGCCCGCCAAAGGCGGTCGCACGGAGCGAAGCGCAGTAGGAGCGTAGCGACGTGGCAATCCAGAATTACGGAGTTTGCAGGGTGCGTCATTTCGCCCCGCCGTTAGGCGGCACGCAGTAGCAAACGCAGTGCGTCGAGAAATCTTTTCTTAAATACTCTTTTACCGCATTCGTGCCTTCCCCTCGGCGGGGAAGGTGCCCGAAGGGCGGATGAGGGGAATGCTGTTCGTTCGCCTTAAATAACGTTGTATCAAGGTGAAGATTATTTTGCGCGAGAGTACCTCTTCGAGGCGCGCAAAAAGATTATCACGGTTTTTACGGCTAAGAGCTATAACGTTTCAAACAAGTCCGCAATGCCGCAAAAACCTCATAATGACGGCGGTGTGGGGTGCGTCATTTCGAGCTTGTCGAGAAATCTTTTCTTAAATGCCCTTTTACCGCATTCGTGCCTTCCACTTTGAAGGGGAAAGTACCTCGAAGAGGGGATAGAGGTTGGTTCTATTAATTATTCCTTAGCATAATTCTTAATTCTGCATTCTTAATTCTGAATTTATCTATTACCTTTACCCGCTACGCGGGAGGTCTCCGCAACGGTAAGGGCAACCGTTGCTACGGTCACCGCAAACGCGGGACGTATGCGTTTGCTCATCTCGCAACGCCAAAACAACCAGAGCAATGGTTGTTTTGAGAAGTGTGTTGCTCGTCCTCTTTGAACGCTTGCGCGTTAAAAGAAGACACCAAGTATAAGGGGCTATAACAAAAACTTATAGATAATATAAAAAATAATTAAGTAAAAACGTTTGC
>JAMPAF010000015.1 GCA_023667345.1 Clostridiales bacterium | reverse complement strand
ATCTCCCCCAAGAGTTCACATCGACGGGGAGGTTTGGCACCTCGATGTCGGCTCGTCACATCCTGGGGCTGAAGCAGGTCCCAAGGGTTCGGCTGTTCGCCGATTAAAGTGGCACGCGAGCTGGGTTCAGAACGTCGTGAGACAGTTCGGTCCCTATCCATCGTGGGCGTAGGATATTTGAGAGGCGTTGTCCTTAGTACGAGAGGACCGGGATGAACGCACCTATTGTGCACCTGTTGTCGCGCCAGCGGCATAGCAGGGTAGCGAAGTGCGGATGAGATAAACGCTGAAAGCATCTAAGTGTGAAACTCACCTCAAGATAAGATATCCCATCGAAAGAGTAAGACCCCTTGCAGACTACAAGGTTGATAGGTCGGAGGTGTAAGTGCAGTAATGTATGTAGCTGACCGATACTAATAGGTCGAGGGCTTGAACTCAACAAAAAAGTTGAGAGAGCTTTTTAAAACGAATTTTACGAATCCACAAAATAAGTAATTGAGAGATTACAGCTATGATTTTAACGAGGCTTTGCCTTAACTGCTTGCTTTATTCATTTTCTATGTAGTTGTCAGTTTTCGCTTTTTGCGAGGGCTTGATTAAAAAAGTTTTTAGTGGGGAAACATTAAAAACTAATGTATATAACGGGCATTTCGCCCTATATATAGCCATTCCGGTGACGATAGCAATGAGGACCCACCTGTTCCCATTCCGAACACAGAAGTTAAGCTCATTATCGCCGATGGTACTTAGCCATTACGGCTTGGGAGAGTAGGAAGTTGCCGGATTTCAACAAAAAAGGTACACCTTTTGGTGTACCTTTTTTCGTTGTTCTCTGCAATTTTTTCAAAGTGTAATGTCTAAGTGCTTGAAAGCGATAATCTCGCCGCCCCGTTGCAACGCAACGGCACGAGCGTAAGCGAAGTATAGTACTTAAAGGCGTTGAGCAAAACTCGGTATGTTGACAAACATTGCGGTAAAATGTTACAATTAAATAAAAAATTACGCTATTAAAATGGATACGGAGAAAATTGAAATGATAAGATACTGTCCTTTATGCGGAAAAGAATTTCCAAGCGGCAAGTTTTGTCCCGATTGCGGAGTAAAAATCGTTGAAAACGAAGTTGACCCGTTAAATGTCGTGGTACCTGCTGAAAGAGGGGAGGTTGACGGCGAAAACTTGGCGAATAAGATAGCTTCGGCGCAGCGGGAGGTCGAAACTGAAAAGGAGGCGAAAAAGAGGCTGAAAGAAGCCCTTAAACCTTTTGCCGTAAAAAATAACGGCGACGGCACTTACGTTTTAAAAAAGCTGAAAAATAAAAAGCTTGCCGAAATAGTTATTCCGCACTGCGTTACGAAAATCGAGAGAGCGGCGTTTTGCGGGTGCAATAAAATAAAAAGCGTGGTAATCCCTGGCAGCGTAAAAGCAATTGAAGACAAAACCTTTTATTTTTGTACGGGTTTGGAAAAAGTCGTTATTCAAGACGGCGTACAGAGTATCGGTTACGACGCGTTTGGTTTTTGTTACAGATTAACGGGCATAACCATGCCCGACAGTATAACGAGTATAGGAAGAGATGCCTTTTCAGAATGCAAAAGCCTTTCAAGCATAAACCTGCCGCCTCGCGTAATTTCACTTTCGGACGGTGTATTTTCCGGCTGCGAACGTTTTAGAAATATCGTAATACCGACTTATGCAACCAAGATTGAAAATTTCTTATTCAGCGGTTGCTCCGGACTTACGAGCGTAACGCTCGGCAAATATATTGCGAGTATCGGGGACTGGTCCTTTTCAGCTTGCCGCAATCTTTCGAGCGTTTCGATATCGAAATCGCTAAAAAGTATCGGTAAGTATGCTTTTCACTTATGCGAAAATCTTCAAACGATAAATTACGAGGGCACGCCCGAGGAGTGGAAAAACGTTAAAAAGGGCGCAGACTGGAACAAAAAAGCGGGTAAATTCACCGTAAATTATAACTGCAAAATTTAAACATAAAAGACGGAGAGAATATGATATATTACTGCCCTGCTTAAATAGAGAAAATTGCGTTGTGAATATTAAAAAGTGAAATTTGTAATTATGTTAATACCCGCGCGGCGTTTAAAACGCCGCGCGGGTGTTTTGCTGAAAGTACCTTAGTTTAACCTTCCCCTTAGGGGGAAGGTGCCGCGACCGTAAGGTTGTGGCGGATGAGGGGTTAGCGCGTTTAAACCAACCAACCCCTCATTCGTCATTTTCTCATTCTTCGAAAATGCCACCTTCCCCCTAAGGGGAAGGTCATATTGCGGTATATATAGTTCGCTGCCACGCCGTAAGGCGGCACGAGCATAGCGAAGTATAGTACTTAAAGGCGTTTACGCCTTTTTTGTTGGTAGCTTTGTGCGCTGTCTATACGTCATTGCGAAGTTGCCGACGGCAACTGTGGCAATCCGGAATTACAAGGTTTGCGTGAGTTCGCTAAATAGCGTTGTAATGCGGAATTGTTTGTTTTGTGCGGGAATACCTCTTCGAGGCGCGCAAAAAGATTATCACGTCATAAACGATAATGCCTTAGCGTTTCAACACAGCCCGCTGTATCGTTTATTCCTCATAATGACGGCGGCGGGGTAACTGTATCGCTCTATGCTATCTATACGGTTTCAATAATCTGTTCTTCCGAGTAAAAAGTCTAAGCTGACCGAAAAATAATCAGCTATGGCTATAAGCGTGTCGAAGTCGCATTCGCGCTGACCGTTTTCCCAATAGCTTATCGAACGCAACGAAACCGACAGTTTTGCTGCTAACTGCTGTCTTGAAACGTTTTCTTCCGTGCGCAATGCTTTAAGCCTTTCGCCAAACTTACTCATGGGAACATTTTAGAACAAAATGTTCCCTCATATACTTGACTTGGAACAAAATGTTCCGTATAATAAATTTGCGCTAAATGGAGGGTGAAAAGCCGTGTTTTTCAGTTTTGTGATATTTATAGTGTTCAGGGGAATTGTTATTACACTTATAAGTTGCTTCTGCGGGGTAAACGCGCCTTTTTTGGCATTGTCGATAATCGGTACTGTAATAGAGGGTATCGCGTCGCAATTGCTCGGTGAAAATACGCGTGCGACGACCTTTCGCACCGTAGCCTACTATTTCGGAATGGCATTGCAGATAATCGGCGTCCTCATTTTAACGGTACCTTATTTCTCGCTCGGCGCGGAGAAGATGAACTTTATCAAGGCAATCGCCATCGGCTGGGTTTTCGTTAATTTGACTACGGGTTGGTACGGCAACGGCTTTGAGGGCGTCCTCGGCTTTATTGTCAGCTACGCAGCCTCGTTCATCTATTTGATTGTTACGGGCATTCTCTCGGCTCTGCTCAGTATGTCGGTTCTGCTTATAGTATCCACCGTTATTGCGGGGCTTTCGGTCGTTGCCGTAGGAATAGGCTTTAAAATTCTCGGGAACAACATGGAATAGAGGAGGGAAGTTTATGTTTTATAAAAAGCGCGAAGAGAACAACAGGGCGACGCGCAGGACAAGCAGCCAATTAATCGGTAGCGAGAGTATTACGGTAAACGGGGTGAGTTGCTACGTCAGCCTGTATAAGGACGGCGGCTCATCTATAAGAGCAACCGTTTCATATAATCACGACGAAGTGTCTTGGGCGGATCGCAGCGGTTTCGAAAGCGACGTAAAATATACTGTTATGCGCGGCTTAAACGCGCGCAACTATCATTTAAGCAATATCAGTTTTTATTAATTTTTAATCCCGTAGCCGCGATTAACGCGGCTACGGGATTTTTGCTGAAAGCACAATATTTTCGGTTCTGTGGTTAAATGTAATTGCAAGGTTGCTGACGGCATCTGTGGAAATCCGGTAAAAACGTGCATTTTTGCGTAGACTTCTGGATTGCCGCACTCGCTTTGCTCGTTCGCAATGACGGCGGTAGGCTATCAATTTATTCCTCAATTTCTAAATATTTTTCGATTAAAAGGGCGCACTCGTGGATTTTGTCGGGACAGGGGCGGCGTTTGTAGTAGTCGGGCGTGCGCTCCTCGGGTGTGGGCGAGGTGTCTTTCGGCATAGAAAGCCCCAAAAGCTCGGCGCAGATAACCGTGCCGTTGTTCGCCTTGAACTCCTCGACCATCTGCCGAACGACCGCGTAAATTTCGCCGCGGCGTTTTAAATCGCCCGGTTGCCCGTGGCTCATTTTCATTCCGGCGACAATCGCCATAGCGTTCACTGCGCCGCAGGTCAAGCGCATACGCCCCAACCCGCCGCCGAAGCCTTCGGCAAACTTCATAGCCGTCTCGGGGTCGAACCCATACAAATCGGCAAAAGCCCCCACGACCGCCTGACAACAGTTGTACCCCTGCAAAAACATATCTCTCGCTTTATCTGCTCTGACACCCATAGCACAATTATACTATCGTTTGCCGCGAATTGCAAGCGGTGACCGCTGTTTGACAGCCGTCGAATTATGTGTTAAAATGTATAAAGAGGTGGTTATGAAGGCTACAAACTGGGATTTAATGCGCTTGGCGGCGGCTTTTGACGGCGAGTTCTGCCTTTCGGACTTTACCGCCGAAGAGCTTGACGAGCTTTTGGGCAACATAAACTCCGACGACACGGTCGAGGATATCCGCCGCAAATATTTCGAATTTTACGACGATATTAAGGACAGGACGCTGAATAAGCACAAGTGGAGCGATTGAGGTTGCGGTCAAATTCAGAATTAAGAATTAAGAATGCAGAATTAAGGTAAAATAATTTTGACTTTATGCACCCCCATCAGTCATTTTGCGGGCAAAATGACAGCTTCCCCCTTAGGTATAATGGGGAAGCCCTGATATGCGGATAAAAATATGCCGCCGCGCAATATTGCGCGGCGGCTTTACGTTTTGTTGTGAGTAGTCCGTCTTTAATTTAAGCAATTAAAGGACTTGGGTGCGGCGACACGCCTCAAAGGACTTGGGTGCAGGGACACCCTGCTTTGTTGATGTTAGTCTGCCTTCAATGTAAGCAATTAAAGGACTTGGGTGCGGCGACACGCCGCCTCACATTACTACTATATTGTTCTGCTCGAAGAGCACCTTGTATTCCTTGGGGAAATTGTCGTCGGTGATAAGTACGTCGATATCCTCGATATGCGCAAAGGTGTAGGGGTTTATCTTGCCTATTTTCGAGCTGTCGAGCATCATATACACGTGCCTTGCCTTCTGGAAAACCTGCTTTAAAAGGTCGCTTTCAATCTGACTGTTGCACGAAAAGCCGTTTTCGGGCGTAAACGCCGTTGCGGAAACTATCGCGAGCTCGAAATTGGTCGACTCGAAATACGACTTGGCGACGGGGGAGGAGGTCGAAAGATTATCCTTCATAAGCTGTCCGCCCACGACGGTTATGTTTATGTTCTTTTTCTGCGCAAGTTCCATGGCAACCGCAATGCCGTTGGTGAACACGTTGCAGTTGATATCGGGAATTTCCTTGGAAAGGTACATTGCCGTCGTGCCGCCGTCTAAGAACATAGAAATGCCCTCGTCGACGAGCGTTGCCGCCTTTTGCGCAATGACGAGTTTTGCGTCGGTGTTAATGGTCGTCTTTTTAATGTACGCCTCGCCCGAAACTTTCTGCACCTCTTTAACCGACATTGCGCCGCCGCGTATGCGGATAATGCGTCCGTCCTCTTCGAGCTGATACAAATCGCGCCTTAAAGTCATCTGCGATACGGCGGGGAATTCCTTTTCCAACTGTTCGAGCGTCATTTTGCCGCGCTTGTCTAAAATTTCGGCAATCTCTTCGATTCTTTCGCGTTTCATATAACAACCTCTTTGTTAAATTCTAACACTTTTAACTTATTTTAATGATATTATATCCGCAATTGTGAAAATAGTCAAGGGAATTTTGGGGTAAAATAACATCGGAATTATATTTATGTTAAAAATTTTCAAAAAATTCTTTGTTTGTCAAATAAGCGCACACAATATATTATGAGTTGATTTTTGCGCGTGAAAGTTATATAATATCTGTGATTATGCAAAAAGCACACAAGTTTAAATTGCCTGCGGCGGCAATAGTTGCGATAAGCTTTTTCGTGCTCATCTGGGTGGGCGCGGCGCTGCTTTCACTGCCGTTTGCCACGAAGAGCGGGCACGTCGACTTTTTAACGTCGCTGTTTACGGCGACGAGTGCGGCGTGCGTAACCGGTCTTGCGGTTTCGGGTACGGGCAGTTACTGGTCGTACTACGGTCAGGCGGTAATTTTAATACTCATTCAGATAGGCGGACTTGGTTTTATAACCATAATGTCGCTGTTTATGCTGTACGTAAAAAAGCACACCAGCCTTTCGCAGAGGAAGCTCGTTATGCAGTCGGCGGGCAGCGTCGATTTGGCGAGCATTAAGGGGCTTGTAAAAATTATTCTGCTCGGCACGCTCATATTCGAGTTTGCGGGCGCGTTTATTCTGTGCTTTGCGTTCGTGCCCGTATACGGCTGGGGCGAGGGGATATGGCAGGCGGTGTTCACGTCCGTATCGGCGTTCTGCAACGCGGGCTTTACCGTAACCGACAAAAAGGCGGGCTATTCCTCACTGTTACAGTTTATGAATTACCCGCACGTAATTTTAACCGTGTCGCTCCTCATAATAATAGGCGGCATAGGCTTTTTCGTGTGGGGCGACGTGGTGCACCACGGCATACACATAAAAAAATATTCTTTCCATTCAAAGGTGGTGTTGTCCACTACGGGCGTTTTAATTGTGCTCGGCTGGGCGCTGTTTATGGCGTTCGAGTGGAATAATCCCGAAACGATAGGCAACTACGGCGCGGGTACAAAGGTTATGTCGTCGCTGTTTATGGCAATAACGCCGCGCACCGCGGGGTTTGCCTCGGTCGACTATGCAAACATGACGGGCGCGGGCAATGCGCTCACTACCGCGTTGATGATGATAGGCGGTTCCCCCGGCTCTACCGCGGGCGGGTTAAAGACGACGACGCTTGCCGTGTTCGTGCTCTCCATGTGGGCGACCTCGCGAAGATATGACGAAGTGCATTTGTACAAGCGCAGGTTCGAGGGGGACGCAAGCCATCAGGCGGGCGCGATAGTCTGCCTGTATATACTTATTGCCGCGGCAAGCACGATGATAATTTGCGCGATAGAGGGAGCGGACTCTGCGTCGCTCGGCGCGGTTGCGTTCGAGGTGGTTTCGGCGGTCGGCACGGTGGGGCTGTCGCAGGGCTTGACTGCGGGACTGCACGCCGTATCCAAGGTTATATTAATTTTGCTAATGTATTTCGGAAGGGTCGGCGGACTTACGCTCGTGCTCATATTCTCGGGCGAAAAGAAGCCCGTCGCGATTTCGAGAGTGGCGGATAAGATTATAGTGGGATAATGCGGGATTAACCACCCCTTGCCTTCCACCTTAATAAAGGGGGAAGGTGGCTGCGTAGCAGACGGATGAGGGTTGTGTAATAATGTCAAAAATATATCCCTCATCAGTCACCTTCGGTGACAGCTTCCCCCTTGAAAGGGGGAAGCCAAGTATGAGATGGAGTTCAAAATATGAGAAAATCAATTTTAATAATCGGTATGGGCAGGTTGGGCAGCCACCTCGCCGAAAAAATGCAGGATTTGGGGCACGACGTAATGGTGCTCGACAGCAAGGAAGAGCGCATTGCGCGCATTGCTTCCAAATTCGCCGACGCGCGTATCGCGGAATACACGCACGAGGACGTGTTGAGCGCGCTCGATATACCGTCGTTCGATTTGTGCTTTATCACGGTGGGCGACAATTTAGAAGCTTCGATGCTCACTACGATTACGCTTAAAAAGCTCGGCGCAAAGTACGTAGCCGCCCGCGCGCGCGACGATATCCAGTGCGAGCTTTTAAAGAAAATTGGTGCGGACGAGATTATTTACGCCGACGGCGAAACGGCGGACAAGCTTGCTATCCGCCACAACGCCAACAACATTTTCGACTATGTTGCTCTCACCGACGGTTACGCGATTTTCGAAGTGCCCATAGTAAAGAGCTGGGAGGGCAAGTCGATTATCGAACTCGACGTGCGCAAAAAGTTCAAGATTAACATTATCGCCATAAAGCGCGGCGAGCACCTCGACCCGTCGCCCATGCCCGATTTCGTGTTTGAAGAGGGCGACCATATTTTTGTAATAGGCAAGTCGCGCGACGTATTCAAAATGTCGTCGAAAACTTAAATCAATTCGGAATTCGGAATGCGTAATTTGGAATTGTGGTCATTATTTTAAATAATTTGTGAGCGCATAGGAGTATGTCATTTCGAACGATTGAGAATCCCCGTAGGGGGTTCGATTGAGCCGAGAGAATCCCCTCGTGGTAATACGGCGGCAAGTAGGAAGCGAACGAAAGAGGACTACGTAATTCTGGATTGCCACGTCGCTACGCTCCTCGCAATGACGGTGCGGGAACGGCAAGTTAATACGGTGGTGTTTTTATACAATTCCACATTCTACATTTCGGAAAGTTTTCTCATATAATAATAAGCGGCGGTATGCTGCTTGGAGTTTATACGGTGTTTTTTAAAAAACTCAGAATGGACGTAGACGCGGCAATGCGCAACGACCCCGCCGCGCGCAATAAATTCGAGGTATGGCTCACCTATTCGGGGGTGAGGGCTTTATCGCGGCACAGACGGGCGCATTTCTTTTATAAAATACATTTCAAGCTTTTGGCACGCTTGATAAGCCAGCGCACAAAGCGCATTACGGGTATAGAAATTCACCCCGCCGCAAAGATTGCCCCCGGGGTATTTATCGACCACGGTCAGGGCGTGGTCATAGGCGAAACGGCGGAGGTCGGCACGGGTACGGTTTTATATCAGGGCTGTACGCTCGGTGGCACGGGCAAAGAGACGGGCAAGCGTCACCCGACGGTCGGCGAAAACTGCGTAATTTCCGCGGGCGCAAAGGTGCTCGGAAACATTAAAATAGGCGACTTTGCAAAGGTAGGCGCGGGCGCGGTGGTTCTTCGCGACGTTCCCGCCCACGCAACGGTTGTCGGTGTTCCCGCAAGGATAGTGCGGATAGAAGGCAGCAAGGATGGGGTAGACTTGATTCAGGAAAAGGACGACCCCATGTTAAGGGAACTGTGCGCTCTGCGCGAGAGGGTGTTCGCCTTAGAGGAGAAGCTTGGCATAAGTTACGAGGTAAAGGACGATGCGGATATACAACACACTGACAAGAGTTAAAGAAGAATTTGCGCCGCTTGCGGCGGGCAAGGTCAAAATGTATGCGTGCGGCATAACCGTCTCGGGCGAGGCGCACATAGGTCACGGCTTTCAGGCGCTCATATACGACATAATACGCAAATATCTCGAAAAGAAGGGGTATGCGGTAACCTACGCCCGCAACTATACCGACGTCGACGACAAGATTATAGCGCGCTCGAAAGAGGCGGGCATACCCGCGGACAAGTATGCGGCAATGACAATCGAAAAGATTGACAATGTCATGCGCGAGATGGATATTGACGACCCCACGCTCTGGCTGAAAGCCACCGAAAATATCGGCAATATCATTGATTTTATTTCGGCTTTGATTGAAAAGGGACACGCATATGCCGCAGATAACGGCGACGTGTACTTTGACGTGACGAGTTTTAAGGGGTACGGGTGCCTTTCCAACCGCTCGGTCGAGGACATGCTCGACGGCGTGCGCGTAGAGAACGGCGAAGAGAAGCGCAACCCCGCTGACTTTGCGCTGTGGAAGGCGGCGAAAGAGGGTGAGATTAGCTGGAAATCGCCTTGGGGCGAGGGCAGACCCGGGTGGCATATCGAGTGCTCGGCAATGAACCGCGCGGCGTTCGGCGAACAGATAGATATTCACGGCGGCGGGCGCGATTTAATATTCCCGCACCACGAAAACGAGATTGCGCAAACCGAAAGTCTGACGGGCAAGAGGTTCGTAAAGTACTGGACGCACAACGGTCTTATCAAGGTCAACGGGCAGAAAATGTCGAAGAGCCTCGGCAACTCGCTTTTGCTTGAAGATTTACTCAAAAAGTACACGAACGAGGCGATAAAGTTTGCGCTTTTGCAGACAAATTACCGCAACGATATCAACATAACCGACAGCCTTTTCCCCGACGCAGAAAAGCATTTGACGGGCTTTTACCGCACCATATATGCCGTCGAAAGCAAGTTCGGCAAGGGCGGCAATGGCAACGGGGCGATAGATAAACGCTTCGACGAGTGCATGGACGACGACTTCAACACCGCGCTCGCGCTGTCCGATTTGTTCGGGCTCTTTAAGGCGGTTGCGGCAAAGCTTGCGGCGGACGACAGCTCGTGCGCCGACGATATCGCGCAAATTAAAAAGACATATTCGCTTTTGGGTATATTCAAAAAGGACGCGGCGGATTATCTTGCCGAGGTTGAAAAAAAGAGCGGCGAGGGCGGCGATATCCCCGCCGAAGTTAAAGAGCTTGCCGAGAAGCGTTGGCAGGCAAAGCTTTCGAAAAACTGGTCGGAAGCGGACAGTTTGCGCGCACAGTTAGACACCCTCGGCTACACAATAAAGGACGGCAAAGACGGCTATCAGATAATTAAGAAGTAAGAATGCAGAATTAAGAATTGTTTAATAACACCACCGCATTAACTTGTCCGTTTACCGCGTCATTGCGTTGGCAAAGCCGTGGCAATCCTTGTCTACTGCGTCATTGCGAGGAGCGATAGCGACGTGGCAATCCCGAAGTAATAAGTGATATATGCCATACTATACTTACATTACGACAAATAAAAGAAAAACGGTTCTGTACGTGGGCGTGACAAACGACCTCGTTCGTCGTATCGCAGAACATAAAAGCGGAACGGTGGAAGGTTTTACGAAAAGGTATAATGTTGATATGCTCGTTTATGTAGAAAAGTACGACGATATCGAAACGGCAATCAGACGCGAAAAACAAATAAAATCGTGGTCGAGAGCAAGTAAAGAAAAGCTAATTGAAAAGGTAAATAAGGACTGGACGGAAATACTGCCGTTTTAGTTTTGGTGTCATTCCGCCCCGCCGTAAGGCGGCACGAAGTAGGATGGCGAAGCCCGATGTGGGAATCCGGAATTACGAAGTTTGCACTTAGTACATCGGGATTGCCACGGGTGCAAGCACCCTCGCAATGACACGCATACCCGTTGGGTTGTGCCCGCGTAGCGGTACTGCGTGCCGACAAGTCGGGGCGCATGGAGAGAACGTAATAGGAGTGCAAGGCGCAACATGGCAATCCTTGTCTACTGCGTCATTGCGAGGCGGTTTACCGCCGTGGCAATCCCGAGGAATTAAGTGACAACTATAAATTATATCGATAAATTATCAAGGAAAAGAATATGAAAACTTTGACATCAGAAAGTTTAAGAAAAATGTACCTCGATTTCTTTAAGAGTAAGGGGCACGCGGTGATTGCGTCCGCCTCGCTCATACCCGAAAACGACCCTACGGTGCTGTTCACAACCGCGGGTATGCACCCGCTCGTTCCCTATCTTTTGGGCGAAAAGCACCCCGCGGGCATGAGGTTGACCGACGTGCAGAAATGCGTACGCACGGGCGATATCGACGAGGTGGGCGACAGTTCTCACTGCACATTCTTCGAAATGCTCGGCAACTGGTCGCTCGGCGACTATTTCAAGGACGAAATGATACCCTGGTCGTTCGAGTTTTTAACCTCGCCCGACTACCTCGGAATTCCCGTCGAGGACATTGCAATCACCTGCTTTGCGGGCGATAGCGACTGCCCCCGCGACACCGAGAGCGCGGAAAAGTGGATAGAGTGCGGCATATTACCTGATAATATATACTTTTTGCCGAAGAGCGGCAACTGGTGGGGACCCGCCGGCACTACCGGACCTTGCGGACCGGACACCGAAATGCACATTATCCGCAACCACGCGGAGGCGGACAAGCTCTCGTCCGACCAGTTCGACGACGCGCCCAAGGGCACCTTCCTCGAAATTTGGAACGACGTGTTCATGCAGTACAACAAGAACGAAGAGGGCAAGTACGAGCCTTTAAAGCAACGCAACGTCGACACGGGCATGGGTTTGGAGCGCACGCTGTGCATTTTAAACGGCAAGGACAGCGTGTACGAAACAGACATCTTCGAAAAGGCTATCGCCAAAATCGAGGAGCTGACGGGACACACCTACGGCGAGAACGAGGGAACGACTAAGGCATTCCGCGTCGTTTTGGACCACGTGCGCACGGCGACCTTTATGCTCGGCGACACAAAGGGCATAGTTCCTTCAAATACCGACCAAGGCTATATCTTGCGCAGAATTATCCGCCGCGCGGTGCGCTTCGGCAGAAACATAGGCTTGCCGCAGGGCGCGCTGAACGAGATTTCAAAGACTATCGTTGAAAAGTACGCCGAAATTTACCCCGAGCTCGTAGCCAACGCGGCGAAGATAGAGGAAGAGCTCAACAAAGAAGAGACCAAGTTTTCCAAAACGCTTGCGCAAGGCATAAAGGAGTTCGAAAAGGTTGCCGCGGCGCTCCCCGCGGGCGGCGCGATAGACGGCGTGACGGCGTTCCACTTGTACGATACCTACGGCTTCCCCGTGGAAATCACCGTCGAAATGGCGGATGAAAAGGGCTTGAAGGTGGACGTGGACGGCTATAACAAGGCGTTTGCCGAACATCAGGAAAAGTCGCGCGCGGGCAGCGAGCAGAAGTTTGCGTGCGGACTTGCCGACCACAAGGAAGAGACGACAAATCTTCACACCGCAACCCACCTTTTGCATGCCGCACTCAAAAAAGTGTGCTCGGAAGAGATTGCGCAGAAGGGCTCTAACATAACCGAGGAAAGACTGCGCTTCGACTTTAACTTCTCGCGCAAATTAACGCCCGAAGAGGTTAAGGCGGTCGAGGATATGGTGAACGGCGTAATCAAGGAAGATTTGCCCGTCGTCATGCGCGAAATGCCTCTCGAACAGGCGAGGGAAGAGGGCTTTACGGGCTTGTTCGAAAGCAAGTACGGCGAGGTGGTTAAAACCTATTCGATAGGCGAGTTTTCCAAGGAGATTTGCGGTGGACCGCACGCCGAGCGCACGGGACTTTTGGGCACGTTTAAAATTGCCAAGCAGGAGAACGTTTCGGCGGGCGTGAAGAGAATAAAAGCGGTGCTGATTAAGTAATTAAGAATTAAGAATGCGGAATTAAGAATTAAGAATTAAGAATTAAACCCCCATCACCCGCAAAGCGGGAGCTTCCCCCTTTAAAAAGGGGTAAGCCTCGTGTTACAGCGGACAAGGCTCACCCTTCGCTTGCGAGGGGGGGAGCTGTCACGAAAGTGACTGAGGGGGGAATATAATTCCGAATTTTGTACCGTAAACCTTGCAAAAATAGCGGTGAAAATGCTCGCAAAGCGCTCTTTTTAAAAATTTTTCAAAAAAATAAAAAACTTTGTTTCCGCGCTCAAAACGGCTTGACATAAGTGTCATTTAATAATAAAATAGTTTTACATTGACGGAAATAAAGAAAAAATGCGTGAAATTGCGTCGGTTTCCGAGGGGGAGCCGATAAGGAGAAAACAATGAAAACCTACATGGCAAACGCCCAGACAGTTGAAAGAAAATGGTACGTTGTCGACGCGGCGGGAATCCCTTTGGGAAGACTTGCGTCGAAGGTCGCGGCTATACTTCGCGGTAAAAACAAGCCCACCTTTACGCCCAACGTCGACTGCGGCGACTTCGTTATTATTTTAAATTCCGATAAGGTTGTTTTAACCGGTAAAAAGCTCGAGGACAAGTATTACAGATATCACACGGGCTATATCGGCGGCTTAAAGGAAATTGCTTACAAAAAAATGCTTGCGGAAAAGAGCGACCTCGCCGTTTACGAAGCGGTAAGGGGTATGCTTCCCAAGAACTCTTTGGGCAGGGATATGATAAAGAAGCTGAGAGTATACAAGGGCGGCGAACACAACCACACCGCGCAGAAGCCCGAAGAGCTTAAATTATTTTAAAGGTAAGAGGAGAAGATTATGGCTAAGGCTAATTTGAAGAAAAAGTTGCAGTTTTGGGGAACGGGAAGAAGAAAAAAGGCAATCGCGCGCGTTCGCCTTATTCCCGCAGGAACCGGAACTATCGTTATAAACGACAGAGCTTTTGAAGAATACTTCCCTCAGGGCTTGGTACAGTATCAGGTTAAACAGCCCCTCGCGCTCTTGGGCGTCGAAGGCAAGTACGACGTTATGGTAAACGTGTACGGCGGCGGTTACACCGGTCAGGCGGGCGCAATCCGTTTAGGTATTGCCCGTGCACTGTTGCAGGCTGAACCCGACAGCAGAGCGGCGTTAAAGAAGGAAGGCTTCTTAACCCGCGACCCGAGAGCAAAGGAAAGAAAGAAGTACGGCTTAAAGAAAGCACGCCGCGCACCTCAGTTCTCGAAGAGATAATTTCAAAAATTCAAAGGCACCGAAAGCGGTGCCTTTATTTTTTGTATAAAGAAAACCACGCGATAGTCGTGTGGTTGAAAAGAGATTAACCGATGAACAGTAAATAATAAGCGAGTAAATTAAGGCGAATGAATTCTCAATCGTCATTGCGAACGTAGTGAAGCAATCCAGAATTACGGAGTTTGCGGGTGTTCGCCTTAAATTGCGTTTTGCTAAGGTGGGGTTAGTTTTGCGCGGGAATACCTCTTCGAGGCGCGCAAAAAGATTATCACGTCATAAACGGCTAATTGCTTTCGCGTTTCAACATAGTCCGCAATGCCGTTTACTCCTCATAATGACGGCGGGGCGAGCGCGTTATTGTGTTGGCGAAGCCGCGGCAATTCCAAATTAACCACAAAAACCTCATAATGACGGCGGGGGGTACCACACCCTTGCCTTCCCCCATAGTAAGGGGGGAAAGCAAGATTAAGGTCAAATTTAATTGCACCAGCGCGACTGACTTTTCGTTCCGAATGCCAACTCTAATTTTTTCTTGCATTTTTTGCTTAAACGTTATATAATGCGGGTATGGTTGAATTCGGCGAAAGAATTTACAATTTAAGAAAAAAGAGCGGGTTATCGCAGGAGGAATTCGCCGATAAGTTGGGCGTTTCGCGGCAAGCCGTTTCCAAATGGGAAACGGGTCAGAGCGTGCCCGACTCCGAAAAGGCGGCGGCGATAGGCGCGTTTTTCGGCGTTAGTTTGGACTGGCTGATAAACGGTATCGAACCCGCCTTGCCCGCGGCGCAATCGACCGAAGCCGCACCCGCAACCCTCGCCGTGCCGCAAACCGTACAGCAACCGCAAACCGAACAGCAACCGCAAGCCGAGCCGCCGACAAAGAAGAGAGCGGGTTGGGTCAAGGCGATAATGATAGCGGGCATAGTTACCCTCGCCTTTATAGGCGTGTGCGCGCTGTCGGCGTTCATATTCATGCTTGCCGTGATGAAGTCCGCAAACCTTGCCGACCCCGAAACCTTTTATATGCTTTTAATAGTAGTGCCGGGGTGGGCGGTAATCTTTTTGATAGCCTTCATAGTCAGCATAGTAGTGATACGCAAAAAGCGAAAAAAGTAAGCCGCCCGCTTAAATTTTACGGGCGGTTTTTTAATTGTATAGAGTAAACCACACGCTAAGCTGGGGCAAAAAAGGGCGAAAGCGTTGCCCTATTGTCGTCATTGCGAGGAGCGAAGCGACGAAGCAATCCAGAAGAATACGCTTGGTTGTCTGGATTGCTTCGGCAAAAAATGCCTCGCAATGACGAAGGGGTGACTATATTTGCGGCGTGGCATATTTGCGGTTGTCGGTTT
The DNA here is from genome assembly GCA_023667345.1 of Clostridiales bacterium. Classification (GTDB taxonomy): domain Bacteria; phylum Bacillota; class Clostridia; order Christensenellales; family Borkfalkiaceae; genus Coproplasma. The sequence goes on along the minus strand of JAMPAF010000015.1, from coordinate 26,690 downwards.
CTTTGCATTTTCACGCGTAATTGTAATTTGCAAGGTTAAGTTGACGGATTGTAAAGCCGCGTTGCTTGCCCTTTGCGCTGCGGTTATAATAAAATATAATTGCAAAAACTTATAACGGAGAATTGAAAATGAAAAAGAAATTTTTAGTCTGCGTTTTGATTTCCGCGGCGGCGCTGTCGGCGGCGGCTTTTGCGGGGTGCAACCTGTTCGGCGGCGGCAATAACGACGTGGTGGAACAGAACGGTATGCGCTTCGACCTTAAATCCGACGGCACGTACGAGCTGTCGAGATACAGCGTATATTTGGACGGCGAAAACGGCGCATATACGGGAAGCGGCGAAGAGGTCGAAGTGCCGAACAAAGTCAGCGGCAAGGTGGTAACCTCGCTTTCGGAAGGCGCGTTCGGCGGAACGGCGGTGCGCACGGTGACGTTGCCGCAAACAATTACCGAAATATCCGCGAGCACCTTTTCGCGGTGCGACCTTTTGGAGAGTATAACCTGTTCGCCCGTAACCGCCGTAGGCGACGGCGCGTTTTATCTTTGCCCGCGGTTAGGGGGGATTACGCTTGGCGAGGGGTTGACCGAAATAGGCGCGAGGGCGTTCGAGGGTTGCACGCAGTTGACTACGATAACTCTGCCCGACACCTGCGTCACGCTTAAAGACATGTGTTTCGAGAGTAGCGGGCTAATAAATGTGGAAAAGTCGGACGGCGTGCAGACGGTGGGCGACCGCGCCTTTTGGGAGTGCGGTATTTCCGCAATCAGTCTGCCCGAGGTTGTGAGCATAGGCGACAGCGCGTTTTATAACTGCGGGCTTCTGCGGGAAATTTCCGTCGGCGATAATTTGGAAAACGTGGGCGCAGGGGCTTTCCGCGGAGCGGACGGTGTCGAAAAGCTGAGCATAAACTCGCCCGTTCCCGCGTCGCTTTGCGCGGGCTTTACGGGGCTCGAAACGTTGGAACTCGGCGCGGGCGTAACAAAAATAGGCAACAGCGCGTTCAAAAACTGCACCGCGCTCAAAAGCGTTATTCTGCCCGCAGCCTTGACGGATATAGGCGACAGCGCGTTTTTTAACGCGGGTTTAACTTCCGTAAATATCCCCGCCTCGGTAAAAACGGTGGGTGAATACGCGTTCGCGTACGATTATTTATCAAATGATAATCTTGCAACGCTGACAATCGAAAACGGCTTGGAAAGCATAGGCGAAAGCGCGTTTTACCGCACCGCGATAGCCTCGCTCAATCTTCCGTCGTCGGTAAAAGAGGTGGGCAGAGAAGCTTTTTACGGCTGTAACCTGCTGACCGAAATCACACTTAACGAGGGGCTCGAAAGTTTAGGCGTAAGGGCGTTTTCGATAACGGGTGCGGTAAATATGAATATCGAATTGCCCTCAACCGTAAAGTCGGTGGGCACCGAGTGCTTTGCGGACATAACCGCAAATAAAATTATAATAAACGGCAGCGTTGAAACGGTGGGCGAAAATATCTTAAACGGGGCAAAGGTAAAGGAGCTCGAAGCGCCCGCTTGCGTAAAGGTAGCCACCGCTACAAAACAAAACACCACGCTCGAAAAGCTGACGGTTTCGGGCACGGACGATATCCCCGACTATGCTTACCGCTATTGCATGGCGTTAAAGTCGGTCACGGTAGGCGAGGGCGTAAAGCATATCGGCAGTTACGCGTTCGCTGGGCTGGAAAAGCTTCGTTTGGGCGGCGTGGAAACGATGGGTTCTTCCAACCCTCTCGGCGACATATCCGCGCTCGAATACACAAAAACCAAGGACGGCGTGAATTATATTGATAACTGGATAATATCCACGGACTATTCGAAGGGCGGCGGCGCGACGAATCTCGATTTAAGCGGCGTTACGGGTATATATCAGAATGCGTTCAGAAAGACGACGGAAAACGACACCTCTACACTTACGACGGTTGCGCTTATAAGTTCGCAAGATACTTCAAATATAAAGTTTATAGGCAAAAACGCATTCAGAGGCACGGGTATTACTGGCATAGAGGTGCCCGCAAGCGTGCAGGTTTGGGACGAAGCGTTCTACGGCTGTGAAAAGCTTAATGCGATAACCGTGCAGAGCGGCGTTGAAAAAATTGCGAACAACGCTTTCAACGGCTGCACAAACCTTACGGGCGTAAATTTAGCGGCAACCGATATAACCGAAATAGGCGACAGCGCTTTCGCAAGTTGCCAAAACCTGCGCAACGTCACTCTGCCCGACGGCGTTAAGAAGATAGGCGACCGTGCTTTTTCGGAATGCGGGTTGCTTTCAGTCGATTTGAAGGGCGCGGAAGAGATAGGCAACAACGCCTTTTACCATTGCACCGCGTTAAGAGAAGTTGCTATGGGTGCGGTTAAAACGATAGGCAACAACGCCTTTTACAGTTGCGCTGCGCTCGAAGAGATTGACCTTCCCGCGTCGGTAACCGAAATAGGTTCGAATGCGCTGGGCGGCGTTCTCACGGTAAACTATGCGGGTACGGCTGACGGGTGGACGGCGATAGATAAATATATGAGCGGCGGCGAAATACGCATCTGGAACAGAGCGAACGACTTAAAGGTAATTTTCGGCGACGGAAGTTTTATAACGCTTACCAAAAGCGGGAATTAATTTTCGGGGCTATTTGCCCGTATAGTGGTAAAAGCTTGCCGCGCGGCGAAAAATTCGCCGCGCGGCTTTTTTGTGCGCTTTCCCGCACCACACCCTTGCCTTCCCCCTTAATAAAGGGGGAAGGTGGCTGCGAACGCAGACGGATGAGGGATGTGTAATACAACCGCGCAACTCGCTTTCCCCTTTGAAGGGGAAAGTACCTCGAAGAGGGGATAGAGGTTGATTTAAATATTTCAACCTCTTTCGTCTGCTTTGCAGACACCTTCCCCTTCAAAGGGGAAGGCAAGCGGGAGGCGGCATTGTTACAATCTCACAAAAACCGTTAAAAATTAACGGGAAAGCATTGACTTGAAAAAAGTAAAGTGATAAAATAAAGGTAACGTAAATAAAAATATTGAAGTGCCTTGCTTTTATCCTACGGTTAAAAGAGGGCGCGGCGTTTTGTAAACGCCGCGCAAACATTTTTAATCAGGGAAAAGGGTTCGGCAACTTCGGATTTGGAGGAAAAATGAATAAATTAACCAAACTTTTGTCCGTGTTCGTAATTGCGGGCGCAATAGGCGCGGGCGTTGTCGGCGGCGTCGGCTGTACCAAAAAAGGCGGCAGCGGCAGTAGCGGCGACGGGGACGTGCACCATACCGACAGTCACCAGCTCGATTACGAGGACAATCACGACGACGCAACGCATAAAGTGACTTGCTCGGTTGCGGGTTGCGATTATGTTGGCGACGACGAGCAACCCCACGATTACGACGGCGGCGACGAGTGCATACATTGCCACGCCGAAAAACCTTCCGACGGCGGCGGCGAACAGACGCAGTACGAAGTTGCCGACTACACTTGCGACTTTACCAACAGCTCGGTAGCGGCGTATAACAGCAGTAAAGCTAAAACGCCCAATGATATTTCCATCGGCAAATTCACAATAGGAACGGGCGTTTACGTTGAAGGCTCGGGCGCAGGTTTAAAACTTGCAAAGGGCAACGTTAACACTCAACAGAAGGCGGCAGCGGTTAAATTTGAGTTCACCGGCATAGAAGGCAAAAACTTCATAAGCTTTCGGGCGAAGGGCGCAAACGAATCCGGTGATATCATAAAGCTTTGCAAGGCTAATGGTACAGTCGTTAAAGAATTTGCGCTTACAAAAACGGAGACTGACTACTCGTTCGGTTACGATTTTACCAACAACACCGGCGACACCATTGAAGCGGGCGATTATTATATCGGTTGTACTGCGTCCGTTCGTATAGGCAATCTTGTCGTTAAAGAATACGTAGAAATTTCTCCCATAGTCGAAATTAAGTGCTCGGGCGCGCAAGCGCAGTTTGTGCAGGGCGCAACTTTCACCACGAAGGGGCTTGTTGTTACGGCTGTTAAACAAAACGGCGTAGAAGTTCCGCTCGGCGCGACCGATTACACTACAAATGCAAGCGAAATCAGCACTGCTACGGCAGGGCAGAAGACGGTAAATATATCGTACACCCCCGCAGGTTCAAGCACGCCTTTAACGACGAGCTACAACGTTAACGTTGTAGAAGTTACGGGCGTAAAGACTAATGCGGAATTTATGACTAAGGTTTATATCAAGGGTGCAACGGCTCTCGATACGGCGAACCTCTGTGTATATGCGGTGCTCGACGGCGATGAAACGAACACCGAAAAGGTTACGAATTTCACGGTAGACGCAGATTCTTACGACCTTAGCACTGCGGGCGAATACACTCTTAAAGTTAAGTACGGCGATTTTAATGAGGAAAAAGTTAAGATTACCGTTTTAGACAGCGCTATCCAAGCGGTAAACGGCACCGTTAACATAGGCGTTGACTGTACGGCAACTACCGACGGCGCGGAAGTCGGCGGCGTAGTTACATTTAAGAGCTTAGGCGCCGCAATTGATTACCTCGAAGCGAGCAAGCTGGACGCTTCGGTTAAAAAGGTCGTTAATATCAAACCGGGCACTTATACCGAAAAGATTACCACCGATTTGGCAAACTTAACGCTTATAGGCGCGGGCACAACGTGCGACGACGTAAAGATTGAATACAATGTTGTAGAAGCTATGGTTAACCCTGTAACGGGCGGGTTCTGGAGCCTTGAAGCTGCAGTGCTTACCGTTACGGGCACGGGATTTAAAGCGTACAACTTATCCATAAACAACACATTCGACTATGTAAATCATAGCAAAGACCCCGAGCTTCAACAGGGAAATCAAAGCGTTCAGGGGCTTGCGCTTCGTCTTGAAAGCGATAAGGCTGTTTTATACAACTGCCACTTGTTCGGCAATCAGGATACGCTGTATATGAGGAGTGGCAGGTCTTATTTCTATAAGACTCAGATAGACGGCAATATCGACTTTATCTTCGGCGAAAATACCGGTATTGCTTACTTCGAAGAGTGTGAAATAAAGGCTATAAATGTAAAGGGTCACGTAACCGCGGCTAAACACGGTGATAAGGATATTAAGCCCGATTACGGATATATCTTTGATAACTGCGCGTTTACCGACGACGGGAATCTTGCGGAAAACGATTTCGACCTCGGCAGAACCTGGGGCACTAAGGCTACCGTTGCATACCTCAACTGCTCGTTCACTAATGTTTACGCTATGAAATTTGCTAATATGAATGGCGACCCTTCGCAGGCAGATTTCAAATTATACAACTGCACGAGGGACGGCGTTGCGGTAACGGCTGTTGCGGGCGGTAGCATTCTGGACAGCGCGGCGGCGGCAAACTACACCAAGGCAAATATTTTCGGCGCGTCTAACGGTAACGTCGGCTATACGGCGGCTTGGAATTGCGATACCGAGCTTGATAATCTGAAAACTATTATCGAAGGCGGCGAGCTACCCGAAGACCCTACTAAGGAAATTAACTTGAAGGACGTTGACCTTGCAGGCAATTGCGCCGATTTAATCAGCGAGAAGTACAGCGATTTGCTCACATGGACAGGTACGGCTAACCTCGAAGCAGGTAAACCCGAAAACGGCGTTAAAGTCGGGCTCGATACGGTTATAACATTTAATGTTGTGGGCGAAGTTTCGCTCGGAGTCGGCTATCAGGGTATGGTTCCCTCCGACTATTTAATAAAGTATACCGACGGTAAAGCAACTATTAAATTCAATAAGATTTCCGGTCAGTACGGCGATTATATCGGTGAAATTATAATCGATACTTCCAAAACTCCCGCCGACACGCAGACGGTAAACGTAACATTTGACTACAACGATGAAGACGCAACGGCAAACAGCGTATGGGAAGTAGCGGTTGGTGTGCCTTTGGGAAAACCCCAAGACCCTACCCGCGCGGGTTATACGTTTACGGGTTGGCAGTTTAACGGCACCGACTACGCATTTACGGAAAACGTAACCGAAGAGTTCACTCTCATAGCGCAGTGGGAAATAAAGTCGGCGTTGCCTGATTATAGTTTCTCGTCCGGTGAAACCACTGTAAATTTATACGAATTTGAAACTTGTGATAACTTGCAGGGAGCAAACGGCTCGTATAGGGGCGTAATCGTCGAAGTGCCCTCAGGTTGTAAGTTCGACCCGAGAACGCCCGGCAATAACGACGTGCAGATAAACGTTAATGCGGCTACGGAAGCATATGTTAAAATTAAGTTTAAAGTTGCCGCAGGAACTACTAAGGAACAGGTAGATATAAGCTTTACGGCTCAGGCAGGGAACAGTTATGTACCTACGTTCACTCACGATATAGAAACTTCAGATACCGACACATATGTGGTGGTTACTATAACGAACAATAGCTATCCTACAACAATGACTGTTACGATTGATTAACAAAACTGTAAATAGAGGGCGCGGCGCAAGCCGCGCCCTTTTTGCGGAAGAGAAAAAGGCTCCCCCTTCTTTCAGAGGGGGGAGCTCCCGCAGTATGAGGGTGAGGGGGGTATATGTATTTAACTTAAAAACCCCCGCCACCGCTTCGCGGAGCCTCCCCCTTATAATGGGGTATGCCTTACGGCGCGGCAAATGCCGCGCCCTTTTTCACCTTGACTTACCGTCATTGCGCCCGCCCGCGTAGCGGTCGCACGGAGCGAAGCGCAGTAGGAGCGTAGCGACGCGGCAATCCGGAATTACGGAGTTTGTGCTACGCGCGTCATTTCGACCGTAGTGAGGTACGAACGGAGCGGAGAAATCTTTTCCGAATGCTCTTTTACCTTGTCATTCTGAACGTAGTGAAGAATCCAGGCGATAGCCGCACGGGAGTATTGCCTTAAAAAGCGATTGTTGCGGTGCGGTTTATTTTGCGCGAAGAAAAGCGCGCAAAAAGATTATTCGACTGCAAGCGGGAAAGCGTATTCGTTTCAACATACCTTTCAATACCGCTTTCCGCTCATAATGACATCAGGGCGGCGTATCGCTTTCCGCTCAGAATGACATGGCGGTGGTAAGTTAAGTTTATCGCGTAAGCAATTAAAGGACTTGGCGGCGACACTTATCACCCAATAATTCCCAACAAAATTTAAAATAGATATTGCTTTTTGTGCGGGGATATATTATAATTGTAACAGGTATTGCTGTTAAGCAGCCAAAGTAAAATAAATAGGGGAATAATTTATGAAGAACGTTATCGTAGGGCAGTCGGGAGGACCCACTTCCGTAATCAACGCAAGTCTTTTGGGTGTTTTCAAAACGGCGAAGGACAGGGGCGCGGACATAGTTTACGGAATGGTGCACGGCATTAAGGGACTTTTGGATAAGGACGTCGTAGACCTTTCCACGCAGATTAAAAACGACTTGGATATGGACCTTTTAAAAAGAACGCCGTCGTCGTTTTTGGGCTCGTGCCGCTACAAACTGCCCGCTATAGAGGGTAACGAAAAGACTTACGACCAGATTTTCGCAACGCTGAAAGAATTGGACATTTACGCGTTCTTCTATATCGGCGGCAACGACTCTATGGACACCATAGACAAGCTTTCGAAGTACGGCAAAAAGATAGGCAGCTCCATACGCTTTATGGGTTGCCCGAAAACAATCGACAACGACCTTGCGATTACCGACCACACGCCGGGGTACGGCTCGGCGGCTAAGTACATAGCGGCGACGACCAAGGAAATTATCCGCGACGGGCTTGTTTACGACTATCCCGTGGTTTCGGTTATCGAGGTTATGGGCAGAAACGCGGGTTGGCTGACCGCGGCGGCGGCGCTTGCCAAGGGCGAGGACTGCGAGGGCGTGGATATGATTTATCTGCCCGAGCGCGTGTTCGACGTGGACGCGTTTATAAAGAAGACGGGCGAAATGTTGCAGCAGAACCGCTCGATTGTGATTGCGGTTTCCGAGGGCGTTAAGGTTGCGGACGGCAGGTACGTCTGCGAGCTTGCCGACCACGTTGACTACGTTGACGCGTTCGGGCACAAGCAGCTTGCGGGCACCGCGCGCTATCTTGCGGGCAAGGTTGCCGAAAAGTACGGCGTTAAAACGAGGGCTATCGAGCTGTCGTCTCTGCAACGCTGTGCGGCGCATATCACCTCGCGTATCGACGTAACCGAGGCTTTCAACTCGGCGGGCGCGGCGGTCAAGGCGGCGTTCGAGGGCAAGACGGGCATGGTTGCGTGCTTAAAGCGCGTTTCCGAGGACCCGTATATGTGCATAACCGAGCTTGCGAACGTCTCCGACATTGCAAACGTAGAAAAGAAGGTGCCCGCGGAGTGGATTACCGCCGACGGCACGTACGTTACGGCGGAGCTTATTCACTATATCCGCCCGCTTATTCAGTCGGAAATCACCCCGCTGTGGGTTGACGGCTTGCCCAGACATCTGAGATTGGTAAAGTAAGCGGCGCGAAAGCCGCAGCCAAGTCCTTTAATTGTTTGCGCGATTGACGGATAAACATCAACAAAACCTGATACCCGCGCGGCATTCTGCCGCGCGGGTTTTTTACCTTACCCGTTCACCGTCATTGCGAGGGCTTGCAAAGCCCGTGGCAATCCAGAATTACGTAGTCTGCGGAACGTCGCTTCCTACTTGCCGCCGTATTACCACGAGGGGATTCTCTCGGTCAATCGCCCGCTATCGCAGGTCTCATATCCCTACTTCGTGCCGCCTAACGGCGGGGCGAAATGACACACTCCTATGTGCTCGCAATTATTAGAAGCGGTAGTGCTCCGCGCATTTTACCGCGCGGGGTTTACTTTTTCACACGGTACGAAATCTGTTCGTGGCGCGCGATAATATCCGCCATAACGTTGTGGCGGGGAGGCTCGGGTGCGGGTTGGTCGCAAGGCTTCGGCGCGTCGGTTTTTATGCTCTGCGCGTCAGGTTGGCGGTTGTCTGCGGTATTTTCGCCGTTCTTATTTGCCGAAATGCCGCCGAGCAGTTTTAAAAGATTGAAAAAAGCAAAATTTTCCGTAAAATAAATTCTCCTTTACTGTATTTTTTTGGATAAATTCAGCCGTTTTTTATTGCGTTAAGTTTCCCGTTGTTGTATAATTACTGGGTATAGGTGTAAAACTATCCTTTTGGCATGCCGTTTTTTGCGCGGCATTGACGGAGATTTTATGAGTAAACGGTTTACTAAAATTATATGCACGGCGGTTGCGGCAATTTCCGCGGCTTCTCTGGCTTTTCTGCCCGCCTGCAAAACTAATTGGGGCGGAGTGAGCGGTGAAAAGGATACTTCCGCATACTACGGCTCCAACGGCGGTTTCGTTACGGAGACGGAAGATTACGTCTATTTTATCAACGGCAAAACCACCAACACCGCATCAAATACCTTCGGTTCGGTGTTGAAGGGCTCGGTTCAGAGAATTAAAAAGACCGATTTAAACGCGGGCAACTATGCTACGACCGATACGGTCGTGCCCTCCGTCGTCTACGCCAACAGCAGTAACCTCAATGCGGGGCTGTATATCTACGGCGGCTATATCTATTACACGACGCCCTCGTCCGACGTAAACGCCGACGGCGAGGTTTTAAACGGCACTTTGGAATTCAAGCGCACCAAACTCGACGGCACGGGCACGAGCGGCAAGCTGTGGAGCACCGATAACCTCGGCGTCGATTACCGCTTTGTAGAGGTGGACGGCACCGTGTATATTCTGTACGCGCTCAGCGAAAACCTTTACGGCACGTCGGCTACGAATATCCACTCGGTGAACTGCTCTACGGGCAAAAACACTATTCTTGCATATAACGTTGCGAGCTACGCTTTCGATACGGTCGACGCAACCAACGCTTATGTTTACTACACTATGAACGTGCCCCAGTACGTCGAACTCTCGTCGCCGTACGGCTACAACCAGTTGTATATGGTCAGGGCGGACGCAAGCGCTTCTCCCCGCCAGTACGATTTTACGGGCGTAGACGGCTACAATTCGTCGAGCAACCCCATGTATATCAACTACGGCACGCACGTGTTGGACGGCATAGGCAGCGTAAATTACAACTCGGAGAGGGTAAACCAGTTTAACTATCTTACCGAATACGACGACAGCGTTGCCGTAACCCACGCCGACTACACGTTTACAATCAGGTGGTATAAGGACGGAACGTTGTACTACACCGCACAGGCGGACGACAACAACGTTTATTTCTACACCCTCGGCATAGAGGATATCGACGGCGACAAAGACGGCAAGGTGGACGACGGCTGGCACGCGATTAACGAAACGGAGAGGGAAGCGCTTGTAAACGCCAACGTTACGACCGAGTACGAGTTCGTAACCGTTTCCGACAGTCTGTACGCTATCAACGCGACGTCGAGCGGCGTTACGAGAAGCGAAGTTAAGGACGGCAAAATCGGCGAAGCGATTAATTTAACCAAAGATTCCGCAAGCGCTATGTTGTTTGTAAGGAAGGAAGCCGACAATCACACCTATTTATACTATTCCGCAACGGGCGGCAACGGCTACACCGTAAACAGAGTGGCAGTCGACGGCGCCGAGGACGACTACGTTAAAATGCCCGTTCCCTCGGGCGTGGACGAGGACGGCGAACTCGTGTACGATTTGACCTACGATAACATTAAGGTGCTCGATTTGGATGCGTGCAGTGACTGGTACAAGCCCGAATTTGTCGGCGAAAAGCTGTTTTTTGCCAGCGAAATGGGGGGGATGAGCGGTTACAACTACATTATGGTGTGCGACCTTGCAACCCGTGAGGACGGCAAGAGCGGCATAATGTCGAATAAAGAGATTGACGAGCTCAACAAAAAGTTCGAGGGCGTTACCGAAAAGATAGAGGAATACGACGAAAAAGAGAACGCCGACGGCACGCCCGCGTACAATCACTTATCGTCCGCGCTCAAATATCTTTTCAATACGGGCGACGCGGAGTATATCGACGAGCTTGTAAACGCCTACGTGAATATCGAGGGAAGGGACAAGGAGTACGTCTATTCCGAAGCTTCCGTGCAGATATACAAGGAGTTTGCGGCGGCTGAAGAGGACTGGGCGGACTACAAGACGGACAAAAAGACAATAAACGGCAACGACGGGGTATACGCCAACTTCCGCGAGTACTACTACTCGGTGGTCGGCAGAATGACCGACGGCGACAGGGCGGCAATTAAGGCTAATTTTAAAAGTTCGTATATGGAAAGTTATCCCCGCGTGGACAACAGCACCTGGTGGGATAAGCTCTCCGCGGGCGGCAAGGCGGGAACGGTTATCGGCATACTCGAAGGCTGTATGCTTGTGATAGGCGGCGGCATAATTCTCACGGCGTACCTTATAACCCGCAAAAAGACGGGCGCAGGGGCTGCGGACAGGTCTATAAGCGTCGATTTGACCGACGATAGAAACGTGGACGTTTACGGCGAAGAGGGCGGCGAAAGCGGCTCCGACGGCGAGTAAGCGGACAAACGTTAAGTTTTAATTCAAGCGGACGGGCTGAAAAATTCGGCTTGTCCGTTTTTTGCTTAAATTTCTTTAATATTTTTATAAAAAACGCTAAAATAATTTATTAAAACAGTTTACAAACTTTTTAAATGCTAATATAATGTTACAGCGAACAAAATGAATAAACGTGGGGGATTTATATGACAAAATATATAAAATGTCCGAGATGCGACCTCAATTTTATTATAGAAGGCAAGCAGGAGTACTGCGACGTCTGCATTGCCGAAATGAAGGGCAGCAGATTGCAGTTTGCCGATTTGGAGGATGACGAGCTCGATGCGGAGCTCGAAAGCGAGGCGGCGGAGCTGTGCCCCGTCTGCGGCGTGAACAATATGCGCTACGGCGAAAAGATGTGCGAGGCGTGCAAAAAGCAGTCCGAGTACGAGGACGACGAGCAGGCGGACGACGAACAGGACGAGGAATGGAAGAGCTATATCGGCGACGATAACGAAGATTTGTCGCTCGACGAGGAAGAGCTTGCCGAGGAACTTGCCGAGGTCGAGGAGGAAGACGAGGAGTACGCCGAGGAAGAGGACGATTTCTTCGACGAGGAGTTGGACGATATCGACGAGCTCGACGATGACGGCGACGATGACGATGATGATGACGACGATGACGACGATTTGTTTTGATAATTTGTAATGTTCGAAAGGAGGCGCAAGCCTCCTTTTTTGATGTGTTTCAATATTATTTAGCGGGCTTGTCTAAGTGTCATTGCGCCCGTTCCCGCGCCGTCATTGCGAGGAGCGTAGCGACGCGGCAATCCAGAATTACGGAGTTTGCGGGAGTATCGCCTTAAATAGCGTTTATTGCGGCAAGGTTAGTTTTGCGCGAGAATACCTATCCGAGGCGCGCAAAAAGATTATTACGGTTTTTACGGCTAAATGCTTTTACGTTTCAAACAAGTCCGCAATGCCGCAAAAACCTCATAATGACGGTCGGGTGCAGCGGGGCAGAACGGTAGTCGCTTGATATTTTCGGGATTTTCCTACCCTCAGTTATTGACAAGGGCGTGGGTTTTGCGTATAATTGTATTAAAGCTAAGACTTTCGAGGTTGTCGGGCAATTGGAGCCCGGGGGGGTCGAAAAGTTCTTGGCTTTTTTCTTTATCCGCGCGTTGCGCCGCCGCGGGTATAAATTTACCTTTAAATGGGAAAAATGGTAATATGATTAAACCGGAAATTACTATCAGTACCATAAAACGCAACATTCAGGACTGCTATAAAAAGGCGGTTACGGTAAAGCTCAATTTGGGGCGCAACAAGTTCGTCACATTCCCCGCGACCCTTTCGGGCATATATTCCTCGATATTCACGGTGGAGCCGTTCGACAAAAATTTCCTCGGCAAAACCGCCTATTCCTATTCCGAAATTCTGTGCGGCAAAGTATTCATCTCTTTGGCGGAAAACCGGGCATAAATCATTTTCTGCAAGCATATTATAGCGTGTAGACGAAATCGACTTTACAGTTTCGTCTAACCGAAAAGGAGCTGTAATATGTTGAAACCGATTATAAATCAAGAGGGCTGTAATAAACTTTTAAAGCGCATCGAAAGTCAGAGCGTGGTCGAGTGCCGGTTCCCGCAGTCGAGCGAAATAACCGAGGTAATTGCGGTATATCCGCAGGTTTCCGCGGTCTCGTGCGAGGTGTCGTCGGGGCGCGTCAATTACAGCGGCAAACTGATTTTAACCATTGTTTACTGCGACGAGGGCGGCAAGCTCTGCCGCATGCAGAAGGGCGCGGAATTTTCGCACTTTGCCGACGACGATTGCCTTGCGCCCGCGCAAAACGGCGTATGCACGCTGGTGTGCGACAAGACGAACGTCAAGCGCGAGGGGTCGTCCTTCGTCATTTCCGCTATAATTTCGGCGGACGTGCGCGTCTATGCCCGCACCGAGCGCACCTTTATAAACGGCGCGGAGGGCGCTTTTGTCAAGACGGAGAACGTGAATTTTTCCTCCGCGGTCACCTTTACGGGCGAGAGCGAGGTGGAGGACGATTTCGACGCGGACAGCGTTGTAGACGTGCTTATCCCCTGCGCAAAGGCGGTCGTTCTCTCGTCCGTCTGCGGCACGGGCGAGGTTGAAACGAGCGGCGAAATTTACCTTTCGCTCTTTGCGATGCGCGAAGACAGCCCCGTCTGCTTAGAGAGAATTATCCCCTTTAAATGCACCGTTCCGTGCGACGACGCGTCGGCGGGCAAAAGGGCGGCTACGCTTGCCGAAATTACCGATTTGAACGTTACCGCCAACGTGAACGAGGACAGGGGCAGGTGCCGCATTAACTTTGTGTGCAACCTCTCTTTGAGCGGCTGGTTTGCCGACGAGCATGGCGAGGAAGCGGCGGTTGACGCCTTCTCTGACACGAACGAGGTGACTTTAAGCTACGCCGAGGAGAGTATGCCCCGCTGTGTGGACGTAAAGGTGTACACCGAGCGGGTTTCGGGGCTTGCGGCAACAAAGAGCAAGCTCGGGTACGACTGCAAATTCCTTGCCGCGGCATTGCCTTCGGCGGAGTGCGCGTACAACTACGAAACGGGTTGCGTGGAAGGCGCGGTGAACACCGTGCTCGTGTACGAACAGGGCGGCGAGATTAAGTCCACCGAGGTAAATCTGCCCTTTGCGGTGACCTTAAACGGCGTTGCCGAGGGCGGGCAGACGGTGTTCAAGGATGTCGCCGTAAGCGGCGTGAGCGTGCGCCTTAAAGCGGAGGGCGAGGCGGAGGCGGAAGCCACGCTGAAAATAAGCGCGTGCGTCTGCGAAGAGAGCAAGGTGAAATATCTTACGCAGATTGAAGAGGGCGACGCGGTCGAGGCGAACGACTGCGCGGTGTCGGTATTTTTGCCGACGGCGGGCGACGGGCTCTGGGATATATCCAAAAAGCTCAAAAAATCGCCTTCCGAGGTATCCGCCTGCAACAGCGAGCTCGCGTTCCCTTTGACGGGCAAGGAAAGAATTATCGTGTACAGAGCAAAGGCGGCTAAATAGCTTTGAAAAAATTACGGTTGCGGCAAGGGCAAAAAACCACGCTGCAACCGTTTTTTTGTGACCTTTTTTATTGAAAAGCCCGTTCGGATATGCTATAATCGTGCTATGAACTCCGTGCGCGTAAAATCGTATGCAAAAATCAATCTCACGCTCGATATTCTCGGCGTGGCGGACGGCTATCACATGATTGACAGTGTTGTGGCAAGCATTGATTTGTGCGACGTCATTTCCGCAAAAAAGCGGAAGGACGGGCTGATTTCGATTGCCATGCACGGCGAGGGAAGCGAGGCTATTCCGTACGAAAATAACAACGCGGCGCGCGCCGCCGAGGAATTTGCAAAGAGGTTTTCAACGTGCGGCGCGGATATAACCGTGTGGAAAAATATCCCCGTGGGCGCGGGGATGGGCGGCTCTTCCGCAGACGTAGCGGGGGTCTTAAACGCGATGGCTAAGATGTACGGGGTGAGCGATTTCGCGGCGGTAAAGCAAATTGCCGACAGCCTCGGCAGCGACTGCGGCTATATGCTGCGGGGCGGCTGGGCGCGCGTTTCGGGGCGGGGCGAAAAGGTCAAGCCGCTCGATAGCAACTTAAAACTCGATATAGGGTTGCTCGTGCCGAAAAGCGGCGTTTCCACCGCGGAGTGCTACCGCGTAAGCGACCGCTTGCCGAAGGGCGGGTATGCGGGCGATAACGCCGAAAGAGCGGTACTCGAAGGCGACGCGGCGGGGCTGTGCAAAAGCCTTTCCAACGGGCTTAAAGCGGCGGCTGTTAAGCTTAACGCCGACGTCGGCGAGTGCATAGATGAGCTTGAAAGCTTCGCGCCGCTCGGGGTGAACATGACGGGCTCGGGAAGCGGCGTGTACGCCGTATTCGAAAACGACCAGTTTTTGCGGTACGCGCAGAGCAGATACCGCGGCAAATACAGATTTATACCGACAAAGACCGTGCTCGCGGCAAAGGAGGAAAAGGATGGCTGAGGAACGACTTATTGATACCGACAAGGACAAAAAATATCGCATTAAGGTCAACGAAAACGGCGAGGAAGAGCTTATCATCGACGACGGCGGGGTGACGTCCGAAGAGGACGGACAGGCTTTCGAAGAGGTTATGTTCGCCGCGCCCGAGGATAATTTCGGGGTTGACGCGGGTGAGGACGGAGACGGGCTTACGCCAGAACAGCTCGAAGAGAGGCGCAGGCGCGAGGAGCAGGAGCGCGAGGAAAGGAAGATTAAGGTTGCGGAGCTTTTGGAAAAGGCTAACGCCGAAAGTCTGCTGTACAGGTACGCGACCGCGCTCGAATACGCGGAAAAGATTGAAGAGCTCGACGCCGAAAACGGTGAGGCGCAGGCGTTAAAGATTATCGCGTACACCCGCAATTTTACCGACTATTCCCAGATAGTGCCCGCGGCGGCGAACGCGGAAAAGCTTTCTGAGTACACGTCAAGCGAAAGGAAGGCGGAGCTTTTTAAGGAAGCGCAACCCTCGCTCGATAGCGAAATTGCAAAGCTCAGGGCGACCGTTTCGGCAATGAATAGGGAAAACGAAGAGAAAAAGGCGGAACGCGCCGTGCGCTTTGTGCGGGACAGAAATATTGCAACCGGCATATTCTGCGCGCTTGCCGCAGTGCTTATCGTGTTCGTTGCCTTAGCGGGCTACTACGGCACTCTCATTTACACCGTGCCCACGGGCAAGTATTTAATCGTAACCTGCGTAATGGCGGGGGCGGCGCTTTTGGAGCTGTTTGCCACTGCGTTTGCGGCGCGGCGGCTGAATATTACCTGCCGCAGAGTAAGGCTAAATAAGAAGAACACGACGACGCAGCTCGGGCGCGATTTGCTTGCGGAACAAGCTAAGCTAAAAGCGTTCGTTGCGGTATATTCGGCACTCAAAGGCGAAAAATGATATATTTAGACCACGCGGCGACCACCCCTCTCGACGGGGCGGTACTCGAAAAAATGACGCCGTATTTAACCGAAATTTACGGCAACCCGTCAAGTCAGCACGCGTTCGGGCAAAGGGCGGCTAACGCCGTGCAGTCCGCCCGCGACAAGATTGCGGAAATTATGGGCGTTGCGCCCGCCGCGCTGTACTTCACCTCGGGCGGCACCGAGGCTGGCAACACGGCTTTAAAGGGCGTGTGCGCGGCGAACCGCGAAAGGGGGCGGCATATCGTGCTGTCGGCAATCGAGCACCCCGCTCTGCTGTCGTCCGCCGCGGATATGCAAAAGTACGGGTTCGAGGTGACGCTCGTAAAGCCGGATATAAACGGCGTTGTGAGCGCGGGGAGCGTTGCGGCGGCTATCCGCCCCGACACGGTTTTCGCGGGCGTGATGGCGGCAAATAACGAGACGGGGGTAATTCAGCCGATTAAGGAAATTTACGCCGCGTGCCGTGAGCGCGGGGTGTTCTTCTATTGCGACTGCGTACAGACGGCGGGCGTGCTCGATTTTTCCGGTTTTCCCGCCGACGGAATAGGTTTTGCGGCGCACAAATTTTACGGTCCGAAGGGCTTCGGCGGGCTATATGTGCGGGGTAACTGCAAATTCGAGCGGCTTTTATCGGGCGGCTCGCAGGAAAAAGGTCTGCGCGGCGGCACGACTTTCGTTGCGGGCGCGGTTGGTTGCGCGTACGCGTTGGAGAGGGCTTGCGCCTGCGCCGAAGAGAACAACAAAAAGGTTGCCGCTCTTCGCGACGGGTTTGTCGAAAGGGTGCTTGCGGAAATCGACGGCACGCATTTAAACGGCGACGGGGTTAAAAGGTTGCCCTCTAACGCCAACATATCCTTCGACGGGTGCGACGGCGAGCAGATTGCCTTCGCTCTCGATTTAAGGGGCATTGCGGTATCTACGGGCTCGGCGTGTTCGTCGGGCGCGGTGACGGCTTCGCACGTGTTGACGGCGATGGGGCTTAACGAAGGTTGGGTTAAAAGCGCGGTGCGCTTCACCTTCGGCAAGTACAACACGCCCGCCGAGGTTGACTTTACCGTTTCGGCGTTGAAGGAAGTCGTGGACAAAATTCGCAAAACAAAGTAAGATAAAAATTGTAAAAGCCGCGCGGCGAAAGTATTCGCCGCGCGGCTTTTAACGTCCGTGCGCAAACGGCAGAAAATAACAGAAGCGCCGCCGACTTTCGAGCCAACAACGCTTCCGTATGATAAGGGGGAAAATGAATGAACTGTTTTTGTAACGGAGCTACCGTTTACATTTACAATTATACTTGCATAAGTGTATAAAGTAAAACAATTAATAAAAAATTTTTTGTGAAAAATAAATTTAATACGTAAAAACATTTTTTGTTACTTTTTATCAAATTTTCACTTTAATACATAAATTCAGCTTATATTTGATATAAGTTTACATTATTTTACACAAAAGGCAGGCGATAATTGTTGAAATGAAAGTGGCGAACAAAATTATCACGATGGGCAGAAGCCTTCGTTTATTCCTGCATTTTGCAAAATATACAACCGATATGTAAAACACCGTTTCACTCGAACCGTACAGAACGCACGCGCACCTTGCTATGTAGCTGTCCGCGCCGTACTCGCCTATAATCTGCGTTAAATATGCGAGCGACCCGCTTCCCGAAAAGGGCTTTATAAGTATCAGCTTCGAAAGTTCCGACGGCACGCCGAAAAAGGCAAACGCGGGCGAAAGCAGCCTGCAAAACGCGTCGGATAGGTGCGACCGCTCGAACAGCTCGCACATTATAAACGTGCACGCAAGAAGGGGCAGCAGGCTGAAAACGAATTTTACCGCCTCGCCCGCCCCGCGCGAAAAGGCGGAAAACACGTTCACGCGCTTTGCCGCCGCGCAGAGTATCACGCAAATAAAAATCAGGGGGATTACGTACTGCATTTTTTGCGCCTTGCCGCCCCTTTGAACTTTAATTTGCTGAAAAGTACGTACGCCGCCGCGCCGACGAGGGTCGAAACAGCCGTTGCGATAAGCGAGGGGAGGGTGATATCGTGCGCGGCAACGCTTCCCGCCGAGGCGCGGAGGGCAATCACCGTCGTGGGGATAAGCTGAATTGACGTCGCGTTTATTATAAAGAGTAGGTTTTGCGCAAACTCGTTGCCCTCCTTTTCGAGCGCGTTTACCGCCTTTACGCCGTAGGGGGTGGCGGCGCCGCCTATCCCCAAAAGATTGCACGAAAGGTTCATTGCGATGCTCTCGCACGCTTCGGCGTTTTCGGTTTTAAAAAGCTTTTTGCACGGCTTGGACAAAAGTCTTGCGAATTTTTGCGTGAGGTGCGCGTCCTCGGCGACGGCGGAGAGCCCCAGCCACACCGCGTAAATGCAAAAGAGCGTCAAACAGCATTTGGCGGCGTTGAGTCCGCCGTCGAGCGTTGCGGGCAGAAAGTCGGCGGGCGCGGTAAACAGCATTATGATTGCCGACAGCGCGAATATTGTCGTAAAAATTACGTTCATAAATTAATAATATTGTCGGGCGCGCGCGAATATACGCGGAATAAAGACAAATTTTAATATTAAATAATTTGACAGACGAACAAATATTTGATATTATAGTTGTAAGCAACAAGGGCTTCCCATAGGCGGTTAATCTAGCCCCGTAGAGGGGGTGAAGAAAGAATGGATAATGAGCTTATTCTCTTTTTGCTGAGCTTGCTCGAAAAAGGTTACATAGCTTCCGTCCGCGTCACGAAAGATAAAATTTTTCTGACAATAAAAAAATAACCGCCCATTAGTTTAGCGACGATGGCGGCTATTTTTTAGCTGACACGGGGCTAACCGTTTAGGGTTTCGCCCTTGTTGTGTTTTTATTTTATCATATTAAATTTGCTTTGTCAAGATTTAGAAAGGCGACAAGAATAAAATAAAGTCAGGTGCGCGATTATTCTTTAAATCAATTTACTTTTTTCCGTCGATATGGTATATTTTTGTACGAATACTACTGCGAGGTTCGATTAAGTGAAAAACTATTACATTACGTCGGCTATAACCTACACCTCGGGCAAGCCGCATATCGGCAACACTTACGAGATTATTCTGTGCGACGCTATCGCCCGCTTCAAAAAAATGCAGGGCTACAACGTGCGCTACCAGACGGGTACCGACGAGCACGGGCAGAAGGTGGAATTGAAAGCCGCCGAAAAGGGGGTCACGCCCAAACAGTTCGTCGACGGCGTTGCGGGCACAATCAAATCCATTTGGGATTTAATGGGCGTATCTTACGACAAGTTTATCCGCACCACCGACGCCGACCACGAGCGCGCGGCGGCAAAAATCTTTACAAAATTTTACGAGCAGGGGGATATTTACAAGTCGTCCTACGAGGGGATGTACTGCACCCCGTGTGAGAGCTTCTGGACGGAAAGTCAGCTTGTCGGCGGCAAATGCCCCGACTGCGGAAGAGAGGTCAAGCCCGCCAAGGAAGAGGCGTACTTCTTTAAGATGGGCAAGTACGCGGAAAGGCTTGTAAAGCACATTTTAACCCACCCCGAGTTCATTCAGCCCGCGGCGAGAAAGAACGAGATGATGAACAATTTCCTTTTAGCCGACGAGTTTATAGGCAGAAGCGACGGGGAAATTTTAGCCGCGATAGAGGGCGGCACGCTGAAAACCAAGTTACAGGACCTCTGCGTTTCGCGCACGACGTTCAAATGGGGCATACCCGTCGACTTCGACAGCCGCCACGTAATTTACGTTTGGTTGGACGCGCTTACCAACTATATCACGGGGCTGGGCTACGACGTTGACAGTCCCTCGCAGAGCTACAAGGAATTCTGGCCCGCCGACGTGCATGTCGTGGGCAAGGATATTATCCGTTTCCACACCATTTACTGGCCGATATTTTTAATGTCGCTGGGCGAACCTCTGCCCAAAACGGTGTTCGGGCACACCTGGCTCTTGCAGGGC
Source organism: Clostridiales bacterium (assembly GCA_023667345.1). Classification (GTDB taxonomy): domain Bacteria; phylum Bacillota; class Clostridia; order Christensenellales; family Borkfalkiaceae; genus Coproplasma. The sequence continues at coordinate 6,335 of JAMPAF010000015.1, read as the reverse complement.
GGCGACAAGATGTCAAAGTCCAAGGGCAACGTAATTTACGCCGACGACCTTGCGTCCGTGTTCGGCGTGGACGCGGTGCGCTACTTCGTCCTGCACGAAATGCCCTACAATTCCGACGGCATTATTACCTGGGAGCTCGTGTGCGAGAGGGTGAATTCCGACCTTGCGAACGTCTTGGGCAACCTCGTAAAGCGCACGGTTTCGATGACGAACAAGTACTTCGGCGGCAAGGTTAAAAACGTCGGCGTGAGCGGCGATTTCGATTGCGACCTTATTGCCGTTGCCGAGGGGGCGAGGGATAAAGTCGCCGCCGCGATGGACGGTTACAAGATAGCCGACGCGCTCGACGAGATTTGGACGGTGCTTCGCCGCGCCAACAAATATATCGACGAAACGGCGCCGTGGGTGCTTGCAAAGGACGAGGCGAACAAGCCCCGCTTAGAGCAGGTTTTGTACAATCTTTTAGAGACGATTTGCATTGCCGCAACTCTAATCAAGCCCTTTATGCCCGCAACCTATGCGGAGATTTTATCAGAGCTGAACACGGCGGAAAAGAGTTATGAAAATCTTGTAAAATTCGGGTTGACCCCCGAATATGCCGTAACGAACGAGCCGAAAACGCTTTTCGAAAGGGTGAATTTCGAGGATATAAAGGGCAAAATCGAGGCGATAAATGCCGCGCAGATAGCCGAAAACGCCCCGAGCAAGGAGGAAGAAGTGGCTGAAATTACTATCGACGACTTTGCAAAGGTGCGCATGCAGGTGGGGCTTGTCACTGCGTGCGAAGCGGTTAAAAAGAGCAAACTTTTGCACGAAACGGTGAAGGTGGGCGATAAAACGCTGTCGATTTTAAGCGGCATCGCAAAGCACTACACGCCCGAAGAGATGATAGGAAAGAAGGTAATAGTGGTCACCAACCTGCCCCCGAGAGAGATGAAGGGCATTTTAAGCGAGGGCATGATTGTGTGCGCGGAGGGACCCGACGGCACCCTGTCGATAGTTTCGCCCGAAAAGGATTTGCCCGACGGAAGCGTGCTGTCATAATGTATATCGACGTACACTGCCACCTCGACAATACTGCCTACGGCGACGTGGGGGAGCTTGTAAAAAGGTGTGAAGACTGCGGCGTGGAGCGCATTATAACCGTCGGTTTCGACTTGCCGTCGTCATATCTTGCGGCGGAGTTTGCCGAAAAGTACGGCGGGGTATACTTCACCGCGGGCTTTCACCCCACCGAGCTTAAAGGTTATAAAGAGGGCGATTTGGACAAAATTGCCGAACTGTGCGCGCATAAAAAGTGCGTTGCGCTCGGCGAAATCGGGCTCGATTATCACTACCCCGACACGGATAAAGACTTGCAACGGCGGGTATTCATCGAGCAGTTACACCTTGCCGACAGTTTAAAGATGCCCGTGCAGATACACTCGCGCGACTGCGCCGAGGATATGCTTTCAATCTTAAAGCAGAACGCGGAACTTTTAAAGAGCGGTGCGCTGTTGCACTGCTATTCGCACTCGGGAGAAATGGCAGAAGAGTTTTTAAAGCTCGGCTTGTGCTTCTCGTTCGGCGGCGCGAGCACATGGAAAGGGAGTAAAAAGGCTAAAAGAACGATTGCGGCGTTGCCGTTATCCCGCATTTTAACCGAAACGGACAGCCCCTATATGCCGCCTGCAAGCGCGTACGGCACGTTCCCCAACACGCCGCTTGCAATCCCCGAAATTTTGCGTTCAATCGCGGATATTAAGGGGGTAACGGCGGAAGAGGCGCAAAAAACGGTGGAAGAAAACGCCCGCGCGCTCTTTAAAAAACTCGGTTAAAACCCGAAAGCCGAGGCAGCATGCGCCTCGGCTTTTTTAATCTTTGGTTTTTATCGCCCGCATCTTGCGGGTATGCAAATATTATCTTTATTAAGCCCGCCGGTTATGCGGCGCGCGCGGAGGTAAATTATGGAAAAGGGAGGGCTCGGCGGCGTTATCGCCGGCAGTGGCTTCACGTTCAAAAAGAAGTTCGGGCAGAACTTTTTGTCGGATACCGAACTGCTCGGCAGCATTGTCGAGGGCGCGGGGGTGGACAAGGACACCACCGTTATAGAAATAGGCTGCGGCGCGGGCACGCTCACAAAGGAGCTCGCTAAAAGGGCAAAGTTCGTGTACGGATACGAGATAGACTCCTCGCTTAAACCCGTGCTTGCCAAAACGCTTGCGGGCGTTGAGAACGCGGAAATCATATTCAAAGATTTTACGCGCGTGCGCATTGAAGAGCTCGAAAAAACTCTGCCGCCCTACAAGGTGGTCGCAAATCTTCCCTACTACATTACCACGCCGCTCATAATGCAGCTTGTCGAAAATTCGAAGAAGTGTCTGTCGTTCACCGTAATGGTGCAGGAAGAGGTCGCCGACAGACTGTGCGCCAAGCCGGATACGCCCGACTACGGCGCGATTACGGCTAACATTGCCCTTCGCGGCGAGTGCAGGTTTATTAAAAGGGTGGGGAGGGAAAAGTTTACGCCCAGCCCCAACGTCGACAGTGCGGTGGTGCGCATAGACCTGTGCCCGTGTCGCTTGCCCGTAAACGACGCGGCGGTATATAAAAAGGTCGTGCGCGCGGCATTTTCGTCGCGGCGCAAGACGCTGGAAAACAATCTTATAAACGGGTTCGGAATTTCCCGCGTGCAGGCAAAGGCGGTTATAGCGGAATGCGGCTTTGCCGAAGGCGTGCGCGGCGAAACGCTTTCACCCGAGCAGTTCGCGGCGTTGTCTAACGCCTTTGCGGCATTGTGATATTTTTCCGCAAACTGCCTATCGTTATAATGTAATAGAGCGCATGCTATAACAAAAACTTATAGGAGATATAAAAAATAATTAGGTAAAAACGTTTGCTAAAATGGGGGGATATGTGATAATATAAACGAAAGTGAATAAAAATTCATAGGGCACGTGCCCTATTTGCGTTACTTCAGTAACGCAAATAAAAACAATTACACAGCAGAAACGAAAAAAACAATTAACAGTAAAAGGATGCAAATTATGAAAAAGAAAGTAATAATAGCCGCGCTGGCGACGATATGCGCGGTAAGCGGCGTTGCGGCGCTGACTGCGTGCGACAACGGCGGCAGCGGTCATACCCACGATTACGATACAACCAAATGGGTTATGGTAAGCGACGAAATGTGCGCCCACCCCTGCAAATTGGACGGTTGCACGTCGGTTAGCGGTGCGGAGCCGCACAATACGGAAAGCAGTACCACGGCAACCTGCACGGACGGCGGCGACAAGACGACTGAATGTACAAGGTGCGAATATTCTGTAACCGAGCACGAGGACGCCCTCGGGCACGATTTTTCGGGTTCGTTTATTCAGACTGCAACCGAGCACTATAAACTCTGCGCTCACGACGGTTGCGAGGAAAAGAGTCAGCAGGGCGACCATATCTGGCAGATTTCGGGCTCGGGATTAAGTGAGACGTCGATTAAATATGTTTGCCACACTTGCCAAAAGGAAGATATTAAGCAGGTCACATTTGCCGACTTGCAAAGCGGCAACAACGCCGTAGCGGTCATTCACGGCGATGACGTAAACACGCTTACATATTATAAATATACAGCTTCGGTAGAGGGCATATATAACTTAAAGTCGGATAGCAGCGAGGCTTACGTAACCGTAATTCAAGGCGGCGAAATGCGTACAAACGGCGGTTCGGGCGGTTACAACATATATATGACCGAGGGTGAAACGGTTTATTTTGTATTCGATACGCAAGGTAGCGTATCGCTTGAATATACCGCCGTGTTCGCCGTCCCAGGCACACAGAGTAATCCTATCCGCTTAAACAGCGAAGACGCGGGTACGGTAGATATCACGCTTAAAGCGGGAGAAAAGCGTTATTACATCGTTGTGGGCGGTTATGCATTATATGCGAGCTTTGATGAAGTTGACGCCTCTATGGTAGTAACTACCACGGACGGCACAGAAACTTATACGGGCGCAAACGGCGATAACATAGTGCTTGACGCAAGCGAACTCGGCGGCGTCGGCGGAGACAGAGAGGACGCCCCCGACGAAGAGTCGGGCGTGCCATTCTATTTTACGAGCGAGCGCGATATAACTTTCAGCGTGGTTTTCGAGGAGAAGATTGACGAAGGCTCTTACAGTAAACCGTACGAATTGCCGCTTAATACCGAAATGACTGTTTCGGTTAAGATTGTAACAACTTCGCTTGCGGGCAGACCTTCACGCCACGGCGAGGAACTGTGGTATGCGTTCACGCCAGAGGTTTCGGGTTGGTACCGTTTCTATTCCACCGACGAAAATGCGGCGTTTATAAACGCAAGATACGAAAGGTACGGCGACGAGGGTAGCGGCTTTGACTATACCGTTTATATCGATAAATCAAAATACGAATATACCGACGAGGAAGACGACAATGCGGTAAAATACCGTCCTTATATGTGCCAACTCACCTCGGCAGACGGCAACGGCGCGGTAGAAGCGGAGTATACATTTAAGGTTGTAAAGGTTGCAGACCCCACAACGGTTACGTTAGGTACCCCCGCACAGGCTACGGCGGACGACCTATTCTTCGAGTTTGTTCCCGCAGTAGACGGCGAGTATGAATTCACCGTTTCCGAGCTTAGCGCAGGTAATTATTTCACCGTTGAATATCCCGACCAAGGCACTCAAAAGAGCCTGACCGTAACCGGAAAGTCTGTAAAAGCCACAATAAAGGCAAACGTTTCCGTGTATATAAGATTAAACGAGGCTTGTACCTTAACGGTAACTAAGGCAGAAAGGGACCCTTACGCGCTTTCCCTCGGTAAGTCCGACGTGTTGGAAACTAACAAAGACTATACATTTACCGTGCCCGACGACGGTGATTATTCATTTACTATAACGCCTTGGGCAACTTCTCGCGGTGACGGTACAAGCGGAAACTACTTTAAGTTAAATGCTGAAATTTTTGCTGATTTGCAAACGCAAACTTTAACAGATTTAAAAGCGGGCGACAAAATTACGATAAATATGACATATAGCGATAAAAATCTTTTAATACTTCCCGCGAGTGCAAAAACAATATCTTTGTCTGCTGTAACCTCAATCGGCAATATTAAGAAAGATGAACTGCAAATGCTGTATTTTTCCGGCGATGCCGAAACCGAATACGGAATTAAAGTTATCGGTGAAAACGTAGTTCTTACCGACGCGACTGGTACGCCGCTTGAAAAGAGTGTAATAACAGCTGACGAAAACGGTTCAATAACTGTATTTGTAAAATATACAGGTGAAGAGACTGCTTCCGATGAAATCAAAGTTGCAATAGGGATAGCTATTGGCGCAGGAGCAAAATCATTAGAAAAATCAACAGGTTATGCGTTTATTGCTGACCAAGACGGAAATTATAAAATTGAAGGAGCAAGAGTTGCAAAGAGTAGTTCCGCTGCTAATTATTTTATGGTAAACGGTGAAAAAGTTGTTGTAAATGAAACAAGCGCAACGGCAGATGTGGTATATACGCTACAAGCAAAAGCTGGCGAAGTGTACGTTTTGTTTAGTGAAGCAAAGCAGGCAAATTTTGCAATAAATCTTGTAACCGAATAATTATACGTCGGAATAATAACCGCAACAGCGTAACAATTTGATAAAAAGTCCAAACACAGTTTTGGCTTTTTCATAAATACCGTGCCCGCGCAGCAATGCGCGGGCACACTCCATTTTTGTACCGCAATAAAGCCTTCCCCTCGGTGGGGAAGGTGCCCGAAGGGCGGATGAGGGGTTGGTTTGTAGTTGTACTGACGCTCATTGCACCGACCAACCCCTCATTCGTCATTTTCTCGTACCTCGAAAATGCCACCTTCCCCCTAAGGGGAAGGTCACAATGAGGACGAAGAGTATTAGAAAAGTTGTTTCGACTGCGCTTCGCTCGGTTACCGTCATTGCGCTGGCGAAGCCGTGGCAATCCAGAATTACGAAGTTTGCGGGTGTTCGCCTTAAATAGCATTGTATCAAGGTTCAGATTATTTTGCGCGAGGAAAGAGCGCGCAAAAAGATTATCACGTCGTAAACGGTAATTACTTTCGCGTTTCAACACAGTCTGCTGTACCGTTTACTCCTCATAATGACGGTTGTGGATACCGATTCCGCTACTTCGTGCTGCGCAAGCACGGGTCAGAATGACGGCGGGGTGGTAGGCTATAACAATTTAATATTCAGGCAGTAAAAGGCAATTTGTCTTTTATTCATAAATACCGTGCCCGCGCAGCAATGCGCGGGCACACTCCGTTTTTTACCGCATTAAAGCCTTCCCCTCGGTGGGGAAGGTGCCCGAAGGGCGGATGAGGG
>JAMPAF010000014.1 GCA_023667345.1 Clostridiales bacterium | reverse complement strand
GTGAGGGCGTAAAGACCGTCAGCTACCTTGATTTAGGCGTTGACAAGAACATTGAAAAAATACGCCTTGACGAAACGAACGCAGTCCTTGAAAGGTTGAAACGGGCAAAAGGGCAAAAAGGTGTTCAAACTCTAACACCCATAGTCCACCAATAGCAACCTAAAACGAACCACTTAAAGTGGATTGTGGTAGGTTGCTTATTTTATAATTCAGGAGAAAATTATGAGCGTTGAAACTATAATTGCGATAATAACTGCGGGAATTGCGTTTATCACTTCTGTGGCAAGCTTTACTTACAATTTTATTCAAAACAGAAAAGAACGAATTCAGAAAGTTATTTTGGAAAACCGAATTAAATATATGAACGAGATAAGGGAAGGCTTTTCATGTTTAATCGGTTTGGCTAATGCCGAAACGATTAAATATGCGCAAAACAACTCTGAGGCAATGAAGGTTTTTTCCGAAAATTTATTTATAGGCTACGGCAAAATCAAGACACATATAAAGCCTTTCTATAAAATTGATAAAGAGCTTTTGGTTGCGCTTGATAAGCTGTATGATTGCATTTTGTCAACCTTGAACGGAGACAATCAACCGCAAACACCTATCGACGGCTTGCGCGAAGATTTCGCCGATAAATATTTGAAATACGACTGGGCGTATTGGAAATATATCCAGCGCCAAAAGGAGGGCAATTATATGAATAGCGACGACGCATTTGACAAAGTTTATTACGAATTTGTTGAAGAAATAAATAAAAATTCGCTTTAAGTTACGCTTTTTCCACCCAAAAAGACCTTAAACAAACCGTTTCGTTTAAGGTCTTTTTTGCATATTGCTTGAAAAAATTTTGTCGCTATGATAAAATTTATTTACAGGGAGCAACATATGAAAATTTACGGTGCTGTAAGAACGGCAATTTACTGGGCTTTGACCGCGCTTGTTATCGCGTTCGTTTCCGCCATTGCGGAAATCGGAGTTTTGCGCTACTTTATCGGCGGTTTAATGATTTTTTACGGCGTAGAAGAAATAGTTTACACCGCAATCAAAAACCGCAAGCATTACTTGCTCTCCGCCCTCTACTGGAACGCAGTCGAAATAATTATCGGCATTATCCTCATAGTTTTCGTCGAGACGGGCGAGGTCAACGTAACTTACGCCGTCGTTTGCGTGAGCTGGGCAATCTGGTCGATTTTAAGGGAGACGCGGGAGCTTGTCGAGGCGACCGAGGAACTGAAAGAAAACAAGCTTATCCCCTGCAAAATCGTTGCGATAGTCAACCTTGCCGAATCGCTTACGGTAATCGCGCTGTCGCTTACAATGCTCATAGAGCCGGGCGAACACCACGCCAAGATACACCTCTACCTTCTTGCGGTCGAGCTGTTCACGAAGGTGCTGTTCCCCATCATAAATTACATAGCCGAACATTTTTCGGCAAAAAAGCAAGCGAAAGTTGTTGCGGGCGGGCAAGCTCAACCGACCGAACCGACCCAACCCGAAGGGGCAACCGACGACGAGGTTGCCGTTTCCGAAGAGGAAATACAAGGCACGGAAATCACCGATTAGGAACCTGAAAAATTGAAATCAGTTTTTAAAAGTACGGGTAAAATAATTCTTGCAGCGCTGCTTGCCGTTCTTACCGCCGCTTTCGTCCCCGCGTGCAAAATAAAGCCGACAAGGACGGAGACGGAACCCGGCTATCAGTTTTTGAATTACACGGAGAGCACCGAAAGAATAAATAACCCCGACCAAGGGTTTTACCGCCCCGTTTACGTAAACGTTACCGACAGCGGTGTTTCGTACAACAAATATATCGTGACGGACGCGACGCAGCTTTATCACCTGCGCATAGATATAAGCGCTTTTTCGAAGGCGGTAAACGGCAACGCGGACAAAGAATTGACCGCCGCCGCTTTGGACGGGCTGAAAGAGCTATTATCATTCCTAAAAGAGAAGGACAAGAACGCGATAGTAAGATTTGCGTACGACCCGAATTACGGCGGCAAAAAGGACCAAGAGCCGAGTTTAGCCGTCATATTAAAGCACATAGGGCAGGTTTGCCCGCTGTTTTGCGGCTATGAAAACTTAGTCACCGCAATAGAGGTCGGCATGATAGGTCCCTGGGGCGAAATGCATTCGAGCGCGATTGCAAATTCCGCGAATATCGTGCCCATAACGCAAGCCTTCCTCGACGGCACGGAAAATATTCCCGTACTCGTGAGAACGCCGAAAATGATTTACGACTTTTTGGGCATAACCTTAAAGGATATCGACGGCTACGTTATACCCGAGACGGACAAGGCGTACAGGCTGGGGCTGTTTAACGACGGCTATCTCGGCTCGGACAGCGATTTGGGAACGTACACCGACAGGGCGCGGGAAATTGAATTTTTGAGCAGACAGACGGAGCATCTGCCCTACGGCGGGGAAGTCGTTATTCCGTCGAGCAATCTTCACAATATTGATACCTGTCTGCCCGAAATGTACAAAATTAATTTAAGCTACCTTAACGTAGAGTGGAACAATAACGTTATAGACAAGTGGAAAAACACGAATTACACGAAAAGTTGCGGCTCGGACAAGGCATATTACGGCAGTTCGGCATTTACGTACATAGAAAACCGCATGGGTTACAGATTTGTGCTGAAAAAATCGACCCTCGTTTATTCGCAGGAAACCTCTACTCTTTCCGCCGAACTTAAATTAGAGAACGTCGGCTTCGGCAATCTGAACAAATCAAAACACGCCAAATTGATTTTGGTCGACGGCGAGGGCACGGTCAGAGCGGTGCGCACGGTTGCCGATTTTACGGGCGCGGACAGTTACGGCTTTTCGGTACATACAGAATTAGATAGCGGAAAATACGAGGCGTATTTAAGATTTTACGGCGAGGAAGACAGCGGCGTCCCCAAATACTGCCTGCAACTTGCCAACGGCGGACTGTGGAACCAAGCCCTTAAAGCCAACAAAATAGGCGCGATTGAGGTTGTTTAAACACCGTTGATACAGAAAAATGGAAGGCGGACTGCCTTCCTCTTTTATTTTTCAGTTTGCATAAAAGTCTGCGGGGCGGGTTACGAGGTAAATATACCAGACGAAACCGACGACGGGAATAAAAAGCGTTAAAATGTACTTGCCGCTCTTGCCTATATCGTGCATTCTTCTGAAAATGAGCGACACGGACGGCAACAGCTCTACAAGACAGAACAGCGCAAAAGCCGCTATCATTGCTATGCTGAATTGGTTAATTGCGTGAGCAAACCCCACCAAACCAGCGACGAGCAACCCCGCGAGCAATAGCATAATCATTGCGTTGGGGAGCACGCCTAACCAAAACTCTCTGCGCGAAGAGCGTCCGCCGAAATCGAACGCTCTGAGAAAAAACAGCTTGAACGCTTTACCGATAGTCATATATTAAAAATTGACCTCTTTTGTGTTTTATATACCTCGCGGCGTTATAAGGTGATAATAACACAACCCTCCCGTCCCCACATCAAACACAGCACCGCGCGGCTGAAAGCGGCACGCCACCCGTCATTATGAGGAGTAAACGGTACAGTTGACCGTGTTGAAACGCAAACGCAATTACCGTTTACAACGTGATAATCTTTTTGCACGCCTCGAAGAGGTATTCTCGCGCAAAACTAACCTTGCCGCATTACAACGCTATTTAAAGCGAACACCTGCAAACTCCGTAATTCTGGATTGCCGCGGGCACAAGTGCCCTCGCAATGACGGTAACCGAGCACCCCGACTTGTCGGCACGCAGTACCGCCATACGGCGGGGCGAAATGACATAGATAAACGGGTATAAAATAATATTCCCCGCGCGGAGCTTTGCTTTGAGGATATTATTTACTTTGAGGATATTATTTACTTTACTTTTTGGTTGTTTTGGTTGTACCGCTCTTGGGCTGTACGGGCTTCACAACGGGCTTTACAACGGGCTTTGTTGCCGCGGGCGCCGTCGTCTTAGCCGCGGGTTTGGTTGCCGCCGCCGTCGCCGCTGTGGTTTGCTTTACCGCGGGCTTTGCCGCCGTCGTTTTGGGCGCGGACTTCTTTTCGGAAGAAGGCTCCTTTGCCGCCGCGGGTTTTTTCTCGGGCGCGGGCGCGACCGTTTCAACTGCCTGTTCACCCCTGCTCTTTTTGATTACGATAACCGCAATCACCGCCGCCGCTGCAACCGCCGCAAGCACCAAACACAGGCTGACGATAAGCGCGGTGTTGTTTTTTGCGCCGCCGCCTACGTCCGCAACCGTATAAAGACTGCTGTTAGAAGCAAGCACCACGGTGTTGGGCACTACAAGCTCGAAATCTGCGCCGTAGCGCGTTTTAGCCGCCGCGGATATATATTTAACCACAATCTCGTTGTCGGTCGTCAAATCGGCGTAATTTACGGTGAGTTTATTATCAGCGGTCAAAGATACTTCCTCGCCGTTGAGCGTCACCTTTAAAATTTCGTAACCCGCGTCGGGCGTGAAATCGTACGTATGAGTGCCGCCTTCCGCAATCGAGAGCACCTTGCCGTCCGCTTTGCTGAGCGTGCCGCCCTTGCCGTCTATCGTCGCGTAGACGGTTTTTGCCGTATCGGTAACGCTGTCCGCATTCACCGCCACTACCATGTAGGGCGAAAAGCTTTCAACCGTTGCCACAATGCCGAACTTGGTTACAACGCAGGGCACCTCTTCTATTTCGTACGTGTCGCCGCTTATATGCTTGCGGTGGTAAATTTTAAACGTTACGCCCTCGTCCTCGGGTCCGTACCCCTCGGGGAAGCCGAGCGCGATTTTGACGAAGCTGCCGTCCTTAATCTTTGCAACCTTGCCGCAAATCTGCAAGTCGATATCGTAGGTTGCGCTCTTGCTGTCAATGTCCGCAACGCCGTAATCTGTCGCCGCCTGCTCCTGCAAAGCGGTCTTTGCCTCCGTGCTCGCCTCCTGAACTACGAGCATCATCTGGCTGCGCGACTGCTCGGTAAAGGTGGAATTGCCGTTTTCGTCCGTAAATTCCATTGCCGCCAAGTCGGTGTTGCTTACAAGCGTGGGCTGGGCGCAGCACTCTATCCACAGTCTGCCGCCGCCTAAACGCGCGGGGCAAGCCATATAGTGCCTTTCGAATATGTAATGCGCGGGGTTGGGAAGCTTATCAGAAACTCTGCTTTGACCGTTCAATCCGTAAACCTTTTCAGCCGAGCCTACGTTCGAAAAGTAGAAGGAATACATGCTTCTGTTATGCTCCCACATCAAGCTGGGCTTAAATTTAAACCTTAACGTTCTGCCGTCGCTCATAATCTCGGCTAAATCGCCCTTATCGTTTAGGGGCACGAACGAGGCGTATTCCGCCGCATTGGCAAATTCCGAAATGAACGACACGCCTACCGGCTTGGTTTTGTCGATAACGTGCAGTTTTTCGTCGTACGTAATCTTAATTTCGAACGCATGCTTATCAGCCATTATGTTGGATTCTTCCGATTCCGCCATTCCGTCGCTGATAAATACCTGTCCGCAATGGTCGGGCGACGACGACGTTATGTACGGCGCGGGCGTATACGTACCGAAGCATTGGTTTACGAACGTCTCGGAAATATATATTACGCTCTCGCCGAAATCCGTAGCGGAATTCGGGTCGTAGTATAAATTAGGGTCGGTAGGCTTTGCCAGACTTTGGGTTTCGGGGTTATCCGGATTATAATTAAGCTCGGGCGCCTTATCCAAAACCGCATACTGCGTATATAAAGCATCGTTGAAAACCGGAACTACACTCTCGTTAGGGCTTTCGTCTTCACTTTCAACTACTTTAAGCGTACTCCCTATATCAGCCCAAGGGCTCCATATCAATTCGTCACTCCCGTTATAGTAAGCGTAGCGCACAGCGATATACAGCCCCTCTTTGGCAAGTTCGAGAGTGCCTTTGCCCTTATAGCTGACGGTTTCTTTCTTTTCCATTAACGTATTGCCGTAATCGTCGAGTCCGCCCGTTTCGCCCATCGGAGCGTAAATATAACTGTGCGTAAAATCGCTGTCCGTAACGGTGTTGCCGTAGTTTACGTACGACAGCGAAGGATAGGGCATATTGTAGCCCGACGACGAAATTACGGGGTCGGTGCCGTGGTTTCTGCCCGTTACGTACGAACTCATATTCGTATACGTATTCTTATCCGAAGAGCTGCTGTTCCAGGTTACGTCGTAGGCGTACCAACCGCCGTCCTTGCCGTCGGAATAGGAAGCCGAGGAAGCGGTGCCTTCGGTGGGATTTTTAAGCCAAACATAGTTCCAACTGTGCGCGTCGCCCTTTTCCGTGCCGTTGCCGTCACTGCTTTTTGCAATGGAATAACCGCTGACCACCACGCAGGGAATTTCAAGTTGGTCCAAAACCGCCTTATATGCGAAGGAATAGCCGCTGCACACGCATTGCCCGTCGACGAGTGCGCCGTATGCGGTACCCGTAAAGGGCTTTGCGTAAGCCTGCGAGGCATTTTCCGCAGTGTACGCTTCGAAGTCGTAAGCAACATTCTGTGCGATATACTCGTTTGCATACCTTGCAAGAAGCATATCTTCCTCGGAACCGAAGGTATCCTTGGCGGCTTCCGTACGCGCATACATAATTACGTCGCTTATTTTATTGTTAAAAGACGTTATCGCAACGTCGACTTTACTCTCGCTGTTTAAGTCGCTTCCGTCTATGTAGCAATTCTCTTCGGTGCCGCAGTCTATGTAGGCGGTGTAAACGCCGTTCGTTCTGCCCGCGCTTATCGTGAGCTTATAGAGGTCGACGTAGAAGAGCTCGGGGTGGTCGTAATAGTACGAGTCGCGCGCCGCGCTGAACGCCGAGGGAATAGTCAAATCGTTGTTTTCTATCCAAGCCTTTATCTGGTCGGACGTGGCGAGGTCGTTTTCTGTAAGCGAAAGCGAAACTACGCCGTCCTTAAACTCGCCGCTCGTGTTCAGTTCGTCGAGCGCCTGATAGAATTTTTTAGCAAGAGTGAACTCTTGCTGTTTACCGCTCGGAGTGGTAAAATTCAGATTTTCGTAGTAATACGCTAAGGGTTTAGCCTCTTCCGCGGCGGCAAAAACAGTTTTGCCCGCGCCCCTTTTGAAAAGGGTCAAACCCGATACCGCCGTGGCGGCAAACACTGCCGCAAATCCGGCTGTCGCAATACGTTTAGTTAATTTATTCATAAAACCTCCGTTTATTTGCTGTCTTTAAATTATATTTACTCCGCCCGTTTGTCAAGCGTTTTATGTAAAATTCTTGATTTTTTGGTTAATATTAACTATAAATTACCGCTATTCTATGGCTTTGAGGGATTCGTTCATATCGATTTTTAAAATTTTGCGCCGCAAAAGCAGGGTGACAAACGCGGTGAACGCCAACACTACAAAGGGAGCTAATAGCCACACGAACCAGCTTACGCCGCCAAGCGTGCCCATTCCCATTGCGGTGAAAACCGCCCATATCAAAAGCGCGGAAAAGGGGTAACCGAAAACAATTCCCACCGCGGTATCTATATACACCTCGCGGTAAATGTAGCCCGTGACCTCCCTGTCCTGATAGCCCAAAACCATGAGCGTTGCAATCTCGCGGTTGCGCTCGCTTATATTTATGTTGGTGAGAGTGTAAATAACCACCGCGGTCAGAAGCCCCGCAAAAATTACCACCACTACCGCCACAGCCATAACGGAGGGCGAATTTATGCCGTGGAAGAGGCACAAATCGAGGAGCGCGAGACCCGCCATAACCAAAGCCGTCGAAAAGGCTACCGCCACCACCGTCATTAAAAAGCGGCTTAAATACCTTAAAACGTTGCGCGTAGTCGACTTGTATTTGAACGAGAGCAGATTCCAGATAAGGGGTATGCGCTCCAAAAACACCTTTTTGCCCGCCTTGGGCGCCTTGGGGCGCAAAAGATTTGCGGGTCGGTCGCCCGTAAGCTTTCTGCCCGCGAGCACGGTGGCAACCAAAGTCACTATGACTATGCCGAAAAATACGACGAGATAAAACACGGGAGTTATGCGCGGCGACATGGGCGGCATCGTGAACGAGTAGTTGAACACGAAGTACAGCAGGTTTACGACCCCGAGCTCCACGAAATACGCGCCCGCGCCGCCTATTCCGCAGCCTATCATCGCAAACAGAACGTACTTGAAAATTATGCGCCAGGCGGGGTAACCGAGCGTAGAAAGGCACGCCACCTGCGCCCTCTCCTCCTCGATTAAACGGGTCATTGTAGACAGAACCACGAGCGCGGTGACGAGCAAGAACGCCACCATTAACACGTAGCAAATGGCGCGCACCTTGTCGCCGTACGATTTCAGCGCGCTGAAACTGTAATTGTCGTACAGCGAGATAAACCGCGCCTCGCTTTCCCCGCCCAAAATTTCTTCGATTTTGACCTTTTCGGCGTTGATATACGACTTATAACTATCGCCGAACGCGTCAAACGCGCCTCGGTTATCGAGCGCGATATACAAATCGCTTTTGGGAAGCATACCCGCAATAGGCGCGGGCAGAACGCTGTAAGGAAGATAAAGTATGTTGTCAACGGTGATAAGTTTGTTTACGTCCTGTATATTGTCGGGAACGTCAATTTCGCCGTTTTCATAGCTCGGCTCGCCGTCCACGCCGAAGGTTAAGGGCGAGAGCACGGTTTTCGTCACCGTGACCGCCGTCTTTATCTCGGGCATTTGTTCGGGAAGCGACAGTATCTGTTTAAAATCGAGCGTGATTTGCATGCCGACGGGCACTCCCTTTATCTTGTTGTCGCCCTCTTCGGCGTACGCATAAGTTTCGGCGGGGTCGCCGCTCTTTCGCACCGTCTGTTTATTTACCGTCTGGCTTTCGCCGAACTCTTCCAAAAAGTACAGCCGCGTAAGCTGGGTTTTTCCGTCGCCGTACAAGTCCAAATCTACGTCGAGCGAAAAGCCCGCGTTCACGTTGTTTTCGCCGTAAAGCGCTTTCAGCTCGCCCGCCTTTGCGCCCAAATCCGCGCCCGTCTTGCTCTTAACTATAAAGTCGCTCACGTTCTGCGCACGGTAATAGTCGGTTAAAGAGCGGTCTATCTTTTCGGAAACGCCGCCTATGCCCGCGACGAACCCCACGCTTATTACCACCATAAAAATTATAGACAAAAGGCGGGTAAACTGTTTTTTGAATACCCGCACAAGCGTTTTGAGATACGTTTTCACCACTCAATCTCCTCGATGGGTCTGGGCGAAGAGTTGAGCTCGATTTTTTCGATTTTTCCGCTCTTTATGTAGATTACCTTGTCCGCCATATCTTTGAGCGCGGCATTGTGCGTAACGATTACGACGGGTTTTTTCTGCTGTTTGGAAACGTCGTACAAAAGCTTTAAAATGTGCTTGCCCGTCACGTAGTCGAGCGCGCCCGTGGGCTCGTCGCAAAGAAGCAGTTTTGGGTTTTTAGCCATTGCGCGGGCTATCGACACGCGCTGTTGCTCGCCGCCCGAAAGCTGTGCGGGGAAGTTGTTCAGCCGCTCGCCCAGCCCCACCTCTTCTAAAACGGTTTGGGGGTCGAGGGCGTTTTTGCAGATTTCGACCGCAATCTCGACGTTTTCGAGCGCGGTTAAGTTGGGCATTAAATTGTAGAACTGAAACACAAAGCCGACGTCGCTGCGGCGGTATTCGGTAAGCCCGCGCTTATTCAGGGCGGTCACGTTTTTGCCGTCGAGAACTATCTCGCCCGAAGTCGCCGTATCCATGCCGCCCAAAAGGTTTAAAAGCGTGGTTTTGCCTGCGCCGGACGAGCCCAGAACGACGGTAAATTCGCCGTCCTCGAGCCCGAACGACACGTCGCTCAAAGCTTCGACTTCAATCTCGCCCGTGCGGTAGCGTTTACTTACGTTTTTAAGTGTGATATAGCTCATTTGTTCACCCGAAAATCAGTCGTGATATTTGCTGTTTGCCCTGCCGCTTTCTATGGCGGCGTTGAGTTTTTCTTGCAAGCTCTGCGCGCACTGTTCGGGCGTGCATTCCTTTCTTAAAAGCTTTGCGATTTCGGGATAGAACACCTCGCGTACGGAGTCTGAACTGCCCTGCCAGTTGGGCAGATTGCGCGTAAAATCTACGGCGCATGCGGCGTTTTCGTTGAATTTGTCCAAAAGGAAAATACTGTCCTTATATTTATCCATAACCTTTCCGCTTACGGGAATGGCGCTTGCCGAATATTCGAGCCAATCGCCGTCTTCGTAGAAAAAGCGTATAAAATCTTTGGCGATTGCGATTTTTTCATTATCGCCGTTATCGAAAACCTCGAACCCTTCGGAAAAGAAGGTGCATTTATCGCCCGGATAATTTACAAAGCCGTATTCATCGTTTTTGTCGTCGCGCGCCTTACCGTAGTTCGAACTGCCTAAATTGAAGTTGTAGAACGCCAGCTCGTCCATCTTAAACTTACTGCTGTTGTCGTTCATACTCTTATAATCGGCGACGGGCAGATACCAGCCCTTGTCCACGCCGCTTTGCAGCCACTCTAACGCTTTTACCGTACTTTCGCCGGTTAGCGCAAAGTTGTCGTTTTCGTCGAAAAGTTCGCTTCCGAACGCGCGGAGCATCGTCATAATATGCGTATCGCCCTGATTGTCCTTTGCGTACATCATCATGGGCACCTTGCCGCAGCCGTCGGAATATTTATCCGCCATAGCGTCTAAAATAGCCGTCCACTGCTCTATCGTCCAGTGCGAGATTTGCTGTTCGCCCTGCTGCTCGGCGGGTATAAGCGCCATAAGCTCGGTACCCGTCAGGCACTCGCGAAGCATCTTTTTATTGTAGATAAGTATGTTTTGCGACGTCATATAGGGTATCATATACTGTCTGCCGTTGTACTTGCCGTCTTCCACGTACTTTACCGTTAAGTCTGCAAGCGTATCGGCGGAAAGTACGTCGTCGAGCGGCACGGCTTTGCCCGTGTGGATAAACGAGCTCATATTGAAGAACCCGTCGTAGAGTATATCCGCCGCGTCCGAAGTGCCGAATGTGTTGGTTATCGCTTTGGATTCCTCGCCGCTTGCAAATTCCACCACTTTAAACTTTACGTCCGCGTCCGTTTGCGCAAGATAGCCGTCCGCCGCTTTCTGTAAAAGCTTGCTTACGTTTGTTATATCGTTTTTACCTTCCGGTTTTAATTCATCCGGCACATTGAGCTTAGCCGTGCTGGGGACTTTTATAATAATCTGTTTTGTGCCGCCGCCCTTGTTGCAAGCGGTAAATGCGGGCGCGGCTAACGCCGCCGACGCCGCAAACGCAAGCGCCGCGAAAATTGTGCAAAGTTTTTTAGCTTTCATATCCGTTACTCCTTTACACCGCCGTTGTTTTTCCCGCGGTTTACGTGCTCCATCTTCTGCAACAGCACGTTAATGTCAATGGGCTTTGTCAAAAAGTCGTCCATACCGCTTTCGAAAGCCTTATCCCTGTCCTCTTTGAACGTGTTTGCCGTGCACGCGAAGATGAGCACCGACTTTGCGTCCGCCCTGTCGAGAGCGCGTATCTTAGCCGCCGCCTCGCACCCGTCCAAAAGGGGCATACGCATATCCATTAAAACGACGCCGAATTCGCCTATATCCGATTTTTCGAACTCGGCGACAGCTTCCAAGCCGTCGGCTGCGCGCACCGTATCGAAGCCCGCGGCAGATAATATCTGCATTAAAATTTCGGCGTTGAGCTCGTTGTCCTCCGCCACGAGAATTTTGAGCGACTTAAAGTCGGAAGCGCACTCTTCTACAAGCTGTTCCGTTTCCTTATTGCCGACACTGAGTTTCAGATAGTCTGGCATTTCCGAAATTTCGGCGGGAATAGTTACCGTAAATTTACTGCCCTTGCCCTGCTCGCTTTCGACGGCGATATCGCCGCCCATAGCGTTGACCAAAAGCTTACTTATCGCCATACCAAGCCCCGTGCCCTTTGTGGATGCGGTGGTACTGTTTCTGTCCTGCGTGAACGCGTCGAAAATTTTGGTTAAAAACTCCTTGCTCATTCCGCAACCCGTGTCCTCGCAGACAAACGTCGTGGTAACGTGCCTCTCGTCCGTCTTTTGCTGGCTTACCGTCAGCTTAATTTTGCCGCCCGCGGGCGTGAATTTCGCGGCGTTGCCCACGATATTCATAAGCACCTGTTTAATATGCACCTCATCGCCCGAAATGCAGGGTTCGGTAATGTTTAACACGCTTTCGTATTCTATCCCGCGCGACTGTATATTGTCGCACTGCATAGAGTAGACGGATTCGGCGACGGCTTCTATAAGAAGAGGCTCGTGCATAACCTCCACCTTACCCGCGCGCAGTTTGGATATGTCGAGAATGTCGTTTATGAGCGAGAGCAGGTATTTCGAGGTGCTGTGCGATTTCGACAGCCACTCCTTAATCTGCCCGTGCTTTGTCGGGTCGTCGATAGCCGATAGCATCAGATAGTTCAAGCCGACAAGTCCGTTTAGCGGCGTGCGGATTTCGTGGCTCATATTCGAAAGGAACACGCTCTGCGCCCTCTCCTGCGCGTACGCCTTTTCCTTTTTGCCCTGCATTATCAAAAGCACGACGAGCGCGGCGATTGCCACCGCAACGGTGATTGCGAGCGCAACGACAATCATCCATACAAACGAGCCCGTCTGCTCGGCGAGAGCCACGTCGTTGACCGACATTAAAAAGTACCAACCGAGATAGTCGCCGCTTTCGATAAGCGGTATACAATAGTTGAGCTCGCGCACGCCACCCGCTTCGTTGTAGAACCAGAAGGTTTCGCCCTTTTGCATTTTCACTACGATTTGCGGGCGCGAGAGCCCCGAACTGCTGCTCTTCTCAATATTTTCGAGCCAATTATCAGAATCGTAGTTGGCGAAATTTTCCCTGTCAACCACATAATATCCGTCCGCATCGACGACCGAGCTGAAACCGCGCACATTGCCCGAATCGTCTACAAAGCTTTCGATAACCAGCCCGTCGGTAATCGAGGAACGCTTCGTCACGCCGATTACCGCGCGCACCGTGCCGCTTACCTCGCCGTCATTAAGTTCGATATTATCGAGCGCACCCCTGAGTTCGTATGCGTAGATAACCACCTTTTCAGAACTCATAACAGGCAGTTCGTCGAAACCTACGGCTTTGTAAGTGCCGCTCTTGTCCAAAAGTTTGCCGTAATCGTAAAAATCCGAAGTGGTTGCGTCCTTGCGGTAGGTTATATCGGTGTAATACGAGCCTTCCTCCCCGTCCATCAAAAGGTAAACCTTGTCGAAAGTCGACTCGTACGCCTCGTTACCAAGATATTCGTTAATTTTACGCTTGGTATTCAAATCGCCCGCGTTGCGCTTTAAACGCTGACCTATTCGTTGCAAATTCTTCATATTGAATTCGACGAACATAGTTATGGTATTTCTGTCGTGCGTGGCGATTTCGCTTATATTATCTATCGTAGCTTTTTCGACTATATTCTTCGTTATGATTGTATAAACGCCAACAATCAAACCGATTGTGACCGCAACAATAAATGCAGTTATTACATAAATTAACTTTTTATACCTTTTCATAATTTAAGCCCTTGCGTATGTATATAATATTATAGCATAATGATTACGTTCAAATCAAGCGTACGGTAACAGTTTAAAAAAAATGAAAGCCCGCGCGGCAAAATTTGCCGCGCGGGCGTGAAGTTTATCATCTTTAAAAGGTGCGCTATCCGCATATCAGCTTGTGTTATGAAAAATTTTATACAGAAGCGAGCCCGCCGCCGAAGCTTGCGAATCGCCGGAACACGCTAAAAATTCCAAAGAATATTTTATCAACAAAACGTTTTCCGCCGTAAGTATGCGTTTGTTAAAGCTGAAACAGGCGTTAAGCTCTACCCCGCCTCCCTTACCTGCGTACGTAAATATGGGAAAATGGTACTGCAGGTCGGCAATATCCCTCTTTATCGTATGTATGCACACCCCGAGCTCGCTTGAAATATTTCCTATCGTAATTCTTCCGCACCTTAAAAGCAGATTTAAAAGCTCCATTTGTCTGTCGTATTTTTTACTCATATGTGTAGCTCCCTACAGCAACAAATACGTGACGTTCACGCAACCCGTTTAAAATTTGACGGGCTACTAAAAGGACTCTTTTTCTGTTAAGTTTTTATTCAATTTAACCTATTACCCGACTTTTTTTATAAAATCGCTCAAACTTTTTACAACTATTGCAATTGCTCCCGAAAAAGTGCTTTCGTCTTTTCCTATATTATCGTTTAATGCATTCTTAAAATTATCTGTTATTTTTAAGGATAAGCCTTCCTTTTTTCTTATTTCCGCCACAATATAGTAATCGTCTCCATTTTCCATTTTCACTGTTGGCAATAAACCGCTTATTCTCGGCTCGTCGTAGATGAATTCATCACGATTTTCTAATCTGCGCCGGGCATTACCGGACAAAACATCGCAATAATATTCTTTCTTGTCAGATATTTTTTTACGCGGAACTCCGAAAAGAGTTTCGTTATTTATAAGAAGACTGTAAATTTTATCGCGGACTTTATCTTTTGATAATTCTTTACATTCCTCTTCACTGAGTACGTTCCGTATAATATCGGCTTTGGAAACTTTAAATAACACGTTGAAAGAAAGTTTATTTGAATTATTATCTTGTATATTTTTATACGGCTCGTTTACTTTAAGAGATATCTTTGTCTGTTCAAGACTCAACTTGCTATAAACCGCATACTGGTATAGATGCAGCGCCAATAATGACTTTAAATTTTGATTATTTAGTTCGGATTTTTCTTCCACCTGCTTGCATACATAAGGGAAAACAGCCGTCCTTATATCGCCTTCCGGAAACAAACCGCACGTGGCGAATGCTAAAAGCTTTTTAAACGGCAATGCAACGTTAATATGAATATTGCTTACATTATTTTGCTTGCCAGTTAACATTTGAAGTTTATAATTTTCAATCTCCTTTGATACAAACTCAAACGTTAGCCCGAGTTTATTAAAACAGCCCCTTATTTTATTGAAAAAATTTTTTAAAGAATTATCTTTCCCTAATACATTCGGCTTATTTAAATTATTGCAGATAATTTTAATCGCTTTAAAATATAATAGGATGTTTTCTTTTACGGAATAAGGTTCCGAAACTATCTCAACGTAAGAAGTTTTAATTGTGTCCGACCCTTCCGAAACGAGCTTCATAAACGGTTTTTTGTTTCCGTCATCGATTGAATAAATCCTTACAATCTCAGTCTTATTTTGTAACCTGGTATCTAACTGAAAGTTCTGAATTTCCGTCTCGAATCCGACGGTCTGGTCAGCGTATGTTGCAAATTGCGTCATTTAAGTTCTCCTTTTAATTTGTAATGCCCGCCTGGGGCAGGACGGAATCGAACACTGCCCTTAAATTGAATATTCCCACAATGCCGACGAGCTGGGCATAATACGGTTTTAAAGCGTCGGTTCTGCGCGCTATTGAAATCATTGTGTCTACGGCGTTTGCGCCTTTCGGCAAATCGCCGTTAAACGTTACGATTTGCGCCGCGAGCTGACGGCAGGCGTCCGCGCACTCGGTGAAGGTTTTATCGTATTTTACGAGATAGTCCTTGATTTTCTGCTGAACGCGTTCCACACAGCCCACCGCGAATATGTCGCGCTCCTTTCGCGAGCTGTGACGCGCCTGACCTTTCCCGTCGAACGAGATAAGCTTTTGCAGTTCGACCGCCACGTCGGAAGAGACGGGAAGTCTCTGCCCGTCGACAAGACTCTGTAACTCGTTCAAATATGCTTCGACCGATTGCGCGTATGCGCCCACCGCGTTTTTGAGCTTCGGCGTAAGAGCCGAAATTTCGCCGAGAAGTCCGTTAAGTTGCAGATATACCGCATAGTTAAGCATTTACGACAGCGAGAGGTAACGCTTTTCGCGCCCGTTCTCTCCCTCCTCCACAATCAAAGACAAATCCTGCTCCTTTACTTTAAGCTTTATGTGCATAAGGCAATCCTTGGTCGCGTACTCGTTCATCTGCACGGTGTTCGTATCAACCTGCACGGCGGCGTTCGAGCGCATAATTTTCTTGAACTCGAAAAACATCAGATTGCCCACGTACTTCGCCGAGGAAGCCACGGCGTCCCCGTCGGCAAACGGGCTCATTCCCTTTTTATAGGTTGCCACGTCGCGTTTGATTTCCCTTTCGAGACAGCGGATAAATTCGTCGGATAAATCGAGAATTTTTACAAGGTCGTAGTTATACGTATCCAGATAATTTTTGATATTAGCTATCATTTTTTCGGTGATTTGCTTAGCCGATGCCGCAAACTCTTCCAACTGCTCGTCGGTAAACGAGGCGTTGTAGACCGCGGGAACGTCCTTCTTCTTTTCCGCGCCGCCGTTTGTTTCTATGCGCAGCTTTTCATGCGAGCGGCTTTCTGCCGCCTGCTTCTGCTTTTCCGCCTCGCGGCTGTTTATAAAGGAATACTTATAATTCCGCACAAGCAATACGGGCAGTTTGGTCTTAATCGCGCCGAAAAGCTCCTCCTTCTGCCCCTCAAACTCGTCTGAGCTTTTGGTTATCCCCACTACCATGACGGGAACGTCCACCTCGGCGCTCTCGATAATATAGTGCGGAATGGGCAGATTTTTTACGAAAGGGTCGGCGTGATAAAGCTCGCTGGTGCTGGCGGCATACGCGTCGGCGTTTGTGCGCGCCGTCGCTATATCCGAGATAATTTGTCCTATGAATGTGGATAGTTCAACCATAATCAACCGCCTTTATCAGCCTTGCT
Organism: Clostridiales bacterium; assembly: GCA_023667345.1. Taxonomy (GTDB): domain Bacteria; phylum Bacillota; class Clostridia; order Christensenellales; family Borkfalkiaceae; genus Coproplasma. Next base: position 32,243 of record JAMPAF010000014.1, on the reverse strand, counting down.
CATTTTCCGCTTTTTTCGCCGCTTTATCTTTCGCCGCATACTTGGGCACAATGCTCTCTTCGAGAATATCGAGAATTCTGCCCATACCGACGGGAACCTCGTCCTGCACGGCGTGAATTTTGATATTCAGCGAATATTCCTTCTTCACTTCCTCGGACGACGACGACTTCTTCTGGTGGGAAACCGACGCGTTGATATTTACGCTGCCGCTCGCGAAAAAGCCTCTCGCCGACGCGCTCGCGCTCATACCGCTGTCAACGTTCGTATCGCTCGACTCCTGCGAATTGTAAATAGAGTTTATCTTTACGTTCATCTCAATATCGGTTGACTCGACGCGGATAAAGGGTATGGGAACGATGGTGAGCAAAGGCACCTGCAAGGTCATCTCCTGATATTCCGCGGGCTTTGCGTCCACTTTATCGTGCTTGACGATTTTGAATTTTGCGTCCTTGCCCGTTTCTTCGTCGTCCGTCTTTACCGTTATCTCGTTGCCGTTTTCCAGCTTCGCGGCTTCTAAAATTTCCACCGCGACTATAGCACCGTCGGTATCCACGGTAAATTTAAACCTACCGTCCTTGTTGCCGTTCAAGGTATATCCGCCGCCGTTGAGCGTTGCCTCGTCGAACCCTGCGCCACCGTCCTCAACCGTCGCGGTATAATATTCCTCGCGGGCGGGCTGGTAAGCCGATACCTCTTTGGGATACTTAAAATCCACATACACGGGTCTTACCGTGTTGCCGTTTTCGTCGTTCTGGAAGCCCACTTTTTTAATGAAATTTACCGTGGTCAGCGACGAATTGTTCTGCGCGCTTACAACTGCGTTGAGCGCTCCGCCCAAAATTTTGTCGAATGCAATGCTCGACATCTCTTCTGCGGGATTAAACATTTAATTTTCCTCCGATTTTTAAATTGCTTTCCGGATAGCAATTTCAATTTATTATTAAAAGGTGCCATACGGTTGCGACAATAAAAAAACTTCCGACAAAATTTTTTTGCCGAAAGATATATGTTTTATTTATATCCGATATATTTTTAACGTGTACAGCCCGCGCGGCAAAATTTGCCGCGCGGGCTTGAAGTTTATATTTGGTCGGCATATTCTACACTGTCCTGTGAGATAAATCTGCCAACCTCAGGGTCATAAAAGCGTGTCTGTAAATAATACAGACTAATCTCTTTTACAAAGTAATATCCACGGTAACGGAACGGATTGTTTAAACTTAGCGTTTTGTTTACCGCGTAGTTTGTATTCATCGAAACCGACGAATCTTCCGTCTGAAATACTTCCTCGCTATTTACAAAATTTAAGCAATATGATTTGCTATTTCCCCATGCGTCATATTCATATTTTGCTATCACTTTGCCGCTTGCGTCAAGTATCGCAATTATATTGCCCTGCGCATCTTTATCAATTTTATTTTATCACCAACTTTATATATTGTCAAGCATGAGAAAGAGCGGGTAAAAATACCCGCCCTTATTATCTACTTAATTTAATTAAATAAATTTATCCAATAAAATTTCAATTTCATCCCCTAACTTATTCGGTTCATACTTATGATTTATACCAAACTTTGTATAGTAGTTGGAAATTAAATCAGTAAGTTTTTCCATATTCGATTCATCTATTATTATTTTTGTCTCTAAAACCTCATATTGTATAGTCTTTGAGCCTATGATTTTAAGTAATAAGTTTAACTGTTTGTGATTTAAAAGTATTTCTCTTTTCAACTAAAACCTCCACCATAAGCTTTTCTTTACCCATGCAGTAACTAATTTCCCAGTTTTATTTAAAACCACAACAGCCTTTTCGCTTACAAACTTATATGTAGACTTAAAAAAACCTTGTTTAACAATTTTTTGAGGTGCTTTTACAGTATCTAAAATAGCTCTATTGCTTACACCATGCCCATTTCTTTGAATAACCTGATTTAAACCGTGCTGTGTAAAACCTGTTATTTTATTAGGAGTATATGAAATATATCCAGCAGCACCGCCAACAACCGCACCTACAACAGCGCCTATACCAAAGCCCATTAAGAACCCTGAAAGGATACTTTGCCCCATATCGGCATCGGTCACGCCTGCATAAATAGCACCACCTGCTATACCAACAACAGAGCCTACTGCCGCACCTATTAATGCACCTTTTGCTGCACCTATGGCTATTGCACCAATCAAACCTGTCGCGGCACCACCAGACGCAACCGTTAAAACAACTGCCGCAGCAACTACCAAAGCCGCACCAATTCCAAATAGCAACCACTGCCACCATTTCGCATTACCAGAAGGGTCTAAATAATTAGTCGGATTATTGCCACAGTATGCGTATAAGTTCAGTCCGTTAATTGTTTCAGGGTCGGCATATTCTACGCTGTCTTGCGAGATAAATCTGCCGACTTCGGGGTCGTAATACCTTGTTTGCAAATAGTAAAGACTAATCTCTTTTACAAAGTAATATCCACGATAACGGAACGGATTGTTTAAACTTAGCGTTTTGTTTACCGCGTAGTTTGTATTCATCGAAACCGACGAATCTTCCGTCTGAAATACTTCCTCGCTATTTACAAAATTTAAGCAATATGATTTGCCATTTCCCCATGCGTCATATTCATATTTTGCTATCACTTTGCCGCTTGTGTCGAGAATTGCAATTATATTGCCTTGTGCGTCTTTGCGGTAAAAATATATCTTATTATTATATCTTATGCCCGCTATACCGCTCGCGTCGTAGATAAATTCCAAACCATCGGACTGCTTAATAACTTTTCCGTCGTTGTCGTAAGTTAAGGATATACTGCCGCGTTTAGTCAATCTACCCAAACTATCATATGCAAGCGTTGTGCTACCGTACTTTGTAAGCCTGTTGCCGTATTGCCAGGTAAGCGCAGTCCCCTTGTATGTTGTGGGATTGCCTATATTATTATATACGCAAGTCTTACCGTTATAGCTTACAAGCTTGTCCCCGTCGTACTCGTATTCTTTCGCACTTCCGCTTTCCGTCTTGCGCTGTATATTGCCGTTCGTATCGTATTCAAACTCAACCGTTTTGCCGAGCTCTGTATTTTCCTCTTTTACAAGGCGGTTTAACAAGTCGTACGTGTACTTTACTGACGATTTGCCGTTCTTTATTATCTCGCTTATATTCCCGCGCGAATCGTATTTATATCTTATACTGTCCGCTATCTTGTCGCCGCTTGCATACCATACCGTTGCGGGCATATTCGTTGCGTGGTCGCCAACCTTGCGGTATGTTATGTACTCGCCCGCAATTCTGTCGCCGTACAGCCGTACTTCTCTTCCCGTGTTTCTCCCGTTTACGTCGCTTAAAGGTATAAAATTGTACCCGCCGAACGATACGTAAGATAGCTCGTGCGAGGCGGTATTTTTATACGAATAGTAATACGTCTGCGTTACCGCGCCCGTTATCGTTTTGGAACTTAACTTGCCGTAATCGTCGTAGCCGTGTATATCTATAAGTTGCAAATATATTTTACTACTTATATCAACAATTGTCAAGTATGGAAAAGAGCGGGTAGAAACACCCGCTCTTTAATCTTTTTATGCCACTACTTTTAATTTAGGACAATACTTATATATTGAATCTATAACCTCTTTACTTTTACAAATTGGTATAGTAAATTTTTTTCTGTTGCAAAACGCTAGTTCTTCATCAGAAACCGGTCTATTGCAAAACACTATCCAATACGCGCCATTGTTTATCCCTTTAATATCACAAATACTTTCCCAAGTAAACTCTTTTATTTTTTTTCCAAACAGATATTTTTCGACGCCATTTTCATTTATGCTTATTCTAGCGCACATAACAAAACCCATAAATAAATCTATAGCTAATGTCAAAATAGTCATTACAGTAAGTACTACCGTCACCAAATGTATCTGAGTATCTGTTACGTTTGTAATTGTAATATAAAACGTAAGCGCTAAACATAAAGTAAAGAATAGAATTGTAAATATCGCCAAAGGTAGATTAACAAAAAATTTTCTCATAATTTTACCTCCTTTTATTCAAGCAATCTTCTTCTTTTAAAATAAGGAATTGGAAGCGTTATTAAATATATCGATATTGCAGATGTAATCATTGAAGAGGATAATGTCGAAGTGAATCTTTTCAACCACGTTGCTTCATTAAAAACACCTAAATTTTTGAAGCCTATAAATGTTGCAAGATTAAATAGCCCGTTTACAACACCAACATATGTAGATTGTGCAAACTCCACTGTACCGTATGAGATTTTTTGGCTTATTACATCACCAAAAAAACCTCCCAATACACCAGCACTAACCGCAATAACCGCACCTAACACACCGCCTGTCGCAATCCCTGCAGCAATACCTACACCACTAATTACTCCATTCACAAAACCGCCTAAAAATGCACCCCATTTATTCTCATCTTCGGTAGCGTTAATAACAGCCCCAACGCCGTTTATTACACCGGCTAATAAAATTCCGGCAAGAATTAGTAAAAATGTAATAAATGCATTCCCCGTCGGGTCAATGTTCATAACGGGGTTGTTGCCGCAGTATGCATACAGATTTAAGCCGTTAATTGTCTCAGGGTCTGCATATTCTACGCTGTCTTGACTTATGAAACGACCTGTTTCGGGGTCATAGTAGCGCGTTTGCAAATAGTAAAGCTTTATATTTCTGTCGTAGTAATATCCGCGGTATCTGAACGGATTTACATTGCCAATAAACGCTGTTTCATTATTTACATTACCGTTTGCATCATATACCTTGAAATTGCCCCAGGCGTCGTAGGCGTAAGTTGCTTTTACCGTGCCGCTTGCGTCGAGTATTGCAATTACATTACCTTGCACGTCCTTACGGTAAAAATACAACGCATTACTGTATTTAAAGCCCGCCAATCCGCTCGCGTCGTAGATAAACTCATACAAATTATCTTTCAGCAACCTTCCGTCGTTATCGTACGTGAACGTAATACTGCCGCTCTTCGTTCTTCTACCAAGGCTATCATATGCAAGCGTTGTGCTGCCGTACTTTGTAAGCCTGTTGCCGTTCTGCCAGGTAAGCGCCGTGCCCTTATAAGTTGTGGGATTGCCTATATTATTATATACGCAAGTCTTACCGTTATAGCTTACAAGCTTGTCCCCGTCGTACTCGTATTCTTTCGCACTTCCGCTTTCCGTCTTGCGCTGTATATTGCCGTTCGTATCGTATTCAAACTCAACCGTTTTGCCGAGCTCTGTATTTTCCTCTTTTACAAGGCGGTTTAACAAGTCGTACGTGTACTTTACTGACGATTTGCCGTTCTTTATTATCTCGCTTATATTCCCGCGCGAATCGTATTTATATCTTATACTGTCCGCTATCTTGTCGCCGCTTGCATACCATACCGTTGCGGGCATATTCGTTGCGTGGTCGCCAACCTTGCGGTATGTTATGTACTCGCCCGCAATTCTGTCGCCGTACAGCCGTACTTCTCTTCCCGTGTTTCTCCCGTTTACGTCGCTTAAAGGTATAAAATTGTACCCGCCGAACGATACGTAAGATAGCTCGTGCGAAGCGGTATTTTTATACGAATAATAATACGTCTGCGTTACCGCGCCCGTTATCGTTTTGGAACTCAACTTGCCGTAATCGTCGTAGCCGTAACTTTCCGTGCTTATTACCGTGCCGCCGTTTGCCTGGTTGGTTGTCTGCGCGCGCGTTAATAGGTCGTATTCGTTATACGTGTACGCCACATATCTTGCGGCGTTATCTTCGGTATAGTATATCTTGCGCTTTTCAAGCCCCTTGCTGTTGTATTCGCTTCCGTACACAAACTTGCCGTTTATCGCTACGGAATCCGATACCTGCACTATTCCGTCATATCCGGTTGTTCCGTACTTTGTCGTTACTATGTTTACGTCGCCACTGCCCGTGTATATCTTCTGCGTGCTGTCCGAATAATGATATTCGTCGTCATCGGAATCATAGCTGTATGTATCGTTATAACTGCACGTCCACTGCGTTGCGCCGTTTACTGTTACCGAGCTCTTTCTGCCCTTGTGGTCATACGCATAGCCGAGGGTCGTATTCCCGCTCGTAACCTGAGTGGGCATTCCGTAGTTATACGTTATCTCGTTTACGTTCGCCTCGCCGTCCGCCGTGCTCTGCGTTACCGAGGTCACTTTGCCGTTGTACGGGTTCCTGCCATAGCCGATTTTGCCGCCGTCCGCGTACGTTATGCCGTTTACCGTTCTTCTGCCGTCCGCATACTCGTACATTGCCGCGTATGCGCCCGTCTCGTCCTTTTCGTACTTGACCCTGCCGTCTTTTTCGCACTCGTACTCTTCGTAGAACTTCGAAGAACTGTCCAAACTGTTCCAGCGAATACATTTTACCACATTTCCGTCGGCGTTGTAAACCCTTTCTTCAAAATTTTTCCCCGAAGTTTTTTCTTCGCCCTCCACATAGCTTTCGGTGAGCGTTAAATTCCCGTTCGCGTCGTACTTATATTTTTCTACGTATTCATGCTTTACGGTCTCAGTGTTGTCAGGGTCGGAGTCGATTTCATAACTTTCGATAGTGCGCTTTACGGTGAGGCGGTCGTTATTGTCGTAACTGTAGCTTACCGAACTGCTCATATACGTATCATCGCTTATTTTGTGCCTGTCGGTTTGCTCGCCCGTTATTTTATCCGCCTTGTCGTAACTTCTCGTTACCGCTGCGTATTTGCCGCCCGCGTTGTCGCTTGTAGTCGTTTTTACCGAGTAGCCGTTCGAGTAATCGCTGTACGTATACGAGGTCATTACACGTCTTTTTGTTTCGTCCTCGGTTGCATGCGTTGCTACTCTGCCGTCCGTTCTGAATGTGTAACTTTCCGAACTGCAAGTCTGCGAAAGCGTCATTCCGTTCGTCGTATAACTGATATTCGTCGTATCTATCGTACCGTTTCTCGGCGACGACGAACCTCTCGTCACCGTGCTCGCTTTGCCGCCGCTGTACGATATGTTCGCGTAGCGGCATTCGCTTGTGCTTATCCCCGTTATCCCGTAAGACCCGTACGAGAAACTTATTGTGGAATCGTCCGCGAAACTCACCGTTTTAAGCTGTCCTTGGCTGTAACTGAACCAAATTTTTCTTCCGAGCTTGTCCGTAATGGTTTTAAGTAAACCGTCTTCATAGGCGAACTCCGCCGCACTGCCGTTGCTATCGTATATTGCGGCAATCTGACCGTTTACGCCGTATTCTACGGTTACGTAGTTTCCGTAGCCGTCGATTACGCACACGAGGTTGCCGTTCGCGTTGAAGCCGTTGATTATTCCGTCGCCGTCTCTGAGGTAGTTTACGGGCGTGTTCATAAGCAATGTTTCAAGCTCCGCCTTCTTTTGGAAATACTTTGCGCTCGCGTATTTTACGCTTTCGAGATTTTGCCGCGCGGCGGCGGTTAAAACTTGTCTGCTTTTATCGGACCACATTAAAAGGTCGGTTGCCTTGATTATAATTTCGTCCGAGGCAGGCGTTATGCCGCTTAAAAACGCTTCGTAGCTCTCTTGGGTGAAGTTGCCCTCAACCGTAAAGTCCACGTTGTTTGCGCTTAGCTCGCCGCTCGACGCATACACCCTTACGTAGCCCTTTAATTCGGGTTCGGTTTGTAATAAATACTCTTCTATTGCTATGCGCTCATCTATGCGCTGTTCTATAAGTTCACAGCCTTTAAAGTCGTTTATCTCGGGTATGAGCGTGTAGCCCTTGCAATACTGCTTTTTATATACTTGCCTGCCGTTGTACGTAAGCGCACCGCTTGCTTCGATTTTTATCTGAGATTTGTCGTCGATTTGCTTTTTTGTACTCCCCTCAACGTAAAAGTATTCCTCGGTGAAAAGGTGTGTATCGCCAAGCTCGTCCGTGTATACGTACCTTGTATTCTTTTCGGTGTCGTCGGCGTTGAGTTTCAGTGTTCGGTTGATGTTCAGCTGCCAGTTTTGCCCATAGGCTGTCTCGGTAAAGCTTTGCCTGTATACGTGCGCCACGGTCAACGGCAAAACGAAGTCCGTGCCGTCTAACGAATCGAACGCAACCGCCATATCGCCGTTGCGAAGATACAGATAGCCGCTCACGTTGTGCGTGAGCGCCAGTTCTTTGATTGCGGGCTTGTAATCGTCCGCAGTAATTGTCTGTTCCGAAATTGTTGCTTCCATATTTTTTCTCCTTTGTTTAATAAAACATATGTTTGCTATATACATACCCGCATTTTATGACAGATTTTGCATATTAAACAAAATTAATTTTATTTTTTCGATAAAAAATATGTGAAAAATTAAGTCCGCGCGGCAAAATTTGCCGCGCGGACTGTCTGAATTTTATCTTTTATTCTGAATTTGTCATTTATTGAATTTAATCCGCAAACGTTTAAATTTCGCGGCTTTCTATATTCAGCTTTATCCCCGATTTTTGCAAAAACTCCGCTATATCGTCATCTAACGACAGGCGCGGGGGCTCTTCCCGCGGGCTTTTGACTATAACGGCGTAAATTTCGAGCGATATATATGCGCACAGATTTCGGTTCATATCCTTCAACGCCGCTTCCTTGCCTGCAAGTCCTTTAAGCGTTTCGCGTATCATAACGTTCACGTCCGCATTGTATACGTCGTTTTTTCCGTACCAAAAACGGCTGCCGTGCCGCACGAACCCGTCCGCAATTTCGCCGAGCGCATCTTCGGCATAGTCGCCGTCGCAGCTTTTACATAAAAACTCCTCTCTCGCCTCGTCGGTGAGCTCGGGGTCTTTAAGCCGTTCCGCCTGCATTTCGTAGCAACAGGCAGTATCCGTCCACACTTCGAGGCAAACGTTCAAACGGTGCGCGGGTTGTTCGAGATTGAAGGCTATCACTCCGTATTTCTTCTCCTGCGCCGCGGTATAGTACTTGCGCATAGCCTTCGCCATCGCCTTTACGCCCGACCCCGCGGGCGAGCCCAAAGCCTCGGGGGAATAGCGCGCACACTCCTTCCATTTGCCATTCCCGTCTACGTCCCAGTGGCTGAACAAATCCACGAAAGACTCGTCTATCTCAATTCCCGTGACCCGCCTTAAAACGCTTTGGCTCTCGTCATCGGCGTTTATGAACTTGATATAGTCGCCTATATCGACCAGCTTTCTCTTTTCGTCGAAAAGGCGCGCCTCCACCGTCTTTGTACCCGCGTTGACGGCTTGGAACATATCGCCCGTTAAGTGCATTTTGAAAATTTCGCTGAGCAAATCCTTTGGTACAATGCGATATTCTTCGACCCCGAGGTACTCGGGGTATTTGCGCGCCTTCGGTTCGATAAGCGTGTCCATATAGTATAGCGCATACGCCATTCTGTCCTCGCTTGAAGCGCCGCGCGCACGCGCCATCACGCCGCCCCAGCCGCGCCAGGAAAAACTAACGTACGTGCCGTCGTTGAGCACGGGGCAATACTCTTCGTGCCTGTCGCCGCCGAAGCAGTAGTCGTGTTCGCGTATTTCCACGGCTATCGCCGCCTCCACGCTTGCCGTGTTGCATTCATGTTGCGGGTATTCTTGGTCGCCGCAATACGTCCAGCCGATTACTTCGTATTTCATTTTTCCCGCCCTTATAGTTCATTTCCGAGAGTAATTGTAACACTTTACCCCCGCCACTGTCAATAACGGCTGTACCGCTTTACGCAAAACAAGGCTTATCCCTTAACGGAACAAGCCTTGTTAATTTGTTTTACCTTAATTTTACTTCCTCGGGTTTTTGATGTTTGCCTGCGCTGCCGCTTAAATAAGCGAGGCGGCGCAGTAATAATATTTACTTCCTCGGGTTTTTGATGTTTGCCTGAGCAAACGTGTTGCAAACAGGGGCGATAAGATTTTAGTTAATGTCTAATCATTATTACTGAATCTTTTTTTCAATTTCCACTTGTTTTATAACTTCACCTGCTTTAAACGCCATTAACATCAATTCTAGCACTTGAGGACTACAATCCCTAAATTTTAAATAATATAGTAATGTGTTTAAAAAGCCTTTTATAGCGAGATTATATTCTTTTTGATTATTTTCAGCCAAAAAATTCGCATCACTTACAGAATTTCTTCCATCCATTAAAAAATACATTAAGTACGAATAAACAAATTTTTCATTGATATAATCTGCATCAACAGTTTTACTTTTTGATTGTATAGGTTTGCGTCTTAAAATCCACGCACTTTCATACGCCTTCTCCTTAAAGGTATTTACTTCACTAATTTGATGAAAAGACTTTAATCTACTAAGATCTGTAAAACTATCAAGAATTGCAATTAATAAAATACGAGTATTAATGAATAATGCATCTTGAGTATCCTTGCTCTCAATGAATTTTTCCATACTGGATAGTATTTTATTAAATCGATTTTCAATCGTCTCACTATCTATCTCTTTAATGATTGAATCATAGGAGCCATAAAGTGCTTTAACTTCTTTAAGAGCCGCTTCCATCATGCCCCTCCATAAATCTATTTAATTTTATACACATATCACTTTTTAAATAATTAGAATACGCTTCAGCTTCCGCTTCTTCTTGTTCCTTGGTAGGGACTTCACCGCTATTTGTTAATTCCCACAACTGGATTGTATCAATCATTTCGCCAATTTCGCTATTCACGCTGAATTTCGATTTTAAAGTTTCAGTTGCTATGTGTGCTTTCGCTGATTTATTTTCTTTATTTAAATTATTTCTTTTTATGTTGGCAATTATAAAACCCATAGTAATCCCAAGAGAAATTACTAATAATATCAAAACAATGATTTCCCATTTCATAATCAATTTACTCCTCTCAATCAGTTCGTCACTTTTAATTTTTTCCTTGTCTGTTTATCAATTAAAATATATACAGTCAAAGATATTGCAATCGTTGCGACTAAACTTACATTATTGATAATTTTTATTGCAAGCGGCACATAACCACCTTCATAAACGCAATAAAGTGCTATAAAAGCTACCCCCATGGAGAAAATTGTCAAAGAAAAACCTTTTTTCCTTTTTTTTAGATGCATTACAGTAGCACACAAAGGTGACACTAAAAACCCCATATAAGTTAAAAATAAACTCATTTCGCCGAACGACTTGTTCCAATCATGCACCTTACTAATAACGACTACATATGGAACAATAAAAACTATTAAACCAATTAGCCATATTACCAATTCATTTAATTGAATACTTTTAGTCGGTGACTCGCCAACATTATTTTGGGTATCCGAATTAATTTCAGTATTTACAACAGGATCTCCATCCGGCACATTTTCAAGCTCATTATCATTTGCCATAATTAACAACCTTTTGTAGAACGATATAGGTAAATTATAATTTAATCTGCAATAATAGTCAAACCGTTTTAGGTCTCATAGCCTAATTCATTTAAAATTTCTCTAAATAAACTTAATCTGGCCTTCCCGAGCACCGTCTCCACGGTAGCCGACAAGCCTTTAACCCTAAATAATTTCTTTTTATTTAATTCAATTGTCAATATCTCACGAATGAAATCAGCAAGCTCTTGACGGTTTATATTCTTTGAAATAAAATCATCAATCCTGTCACGCAAATCAATTGCCATCTTTCTTGAACTATTATATTCCATAGTATGCCTCATAAAGCTTTTTATCTTAATCTTTCATATATATTGTACCATAAAACTACAAAAATACAATAAGTTGAACATATAATTTTATTTGTAGTATTTAAATACTTTGTATTTTTCGTACATTCTTGGCTGTATTTTTATATAAAAGAAAAAGACCGAATTAAAATCGGTCTTTTTGCTATATCAATATTCGCACAGTCAAATCGTGCCATTGATTTGGACGCAAAATTTCATTCCTCAGTTTTCTGTAATCACGCGCCATCTGAAAGTCAATTTTAAAGTTAAACACTTCACTGAATTCCTCTTCTCTTTTATGTGGAAACAAATTGAGATACCACTTAAAATCCAACTCTGTATTTGGCACGATTTTTCCAACTACCCATTCTTTCGTAAGTTTCCACAACCATATTATTGATAAGCTCTATTACGTCCAACGGCGCGTCCGCAAGTACGATTTTGAAAAAGCTCTCCAACATTTTAAGGTGCGTATTAAAAGTTATTCTCGGCTCGGCGGGCGTTCCGTCCTCGGTTAGTATTTTATATATATGGAAAGGGTTAATTCTGCCCTCTCTCGCGTTACCCACGTTTATAACATTGCCGTAAAGGTTGCGTGTTAAGGCAAGGTATTCCGCTTCGGGGTCTAGCATAATCACCCTCGTTCCATTCGTCCATTCGTTTAAAATAAGGTTTTTAAGGAAAAACGATTTTCCCGAACCAGACTTACCAATTATGAAAGCGTTTGAGTTCTGATACAGATTGCCGCGTTTCCAAATATTAAAGATAAACGGATAACCGTTTTTGTTGTTCTCACCGAGCATAATACCGCCATCGTCCATAACGAAAGTGCGAACAAACGGAAACGCCGCGGCAAGACTTGAACTGTTTATACCGCGCTCCTGACTTTTGAGCGTTGATATAGGAGAAACGCTTGCCGACTTGAAACCTTCGATTTGTAAACCGTAAAGCGTTGACGGTCTGAAATTGCCCGTAAGCATAGAACGGCGAGCGTTCTTTTTATAGTTCTCGTTGTCCTTATAGTTATATGCTGTTACGGTTAGCGTTACATCGAACAACGTTTCGTTCTCCGTCTGCAACGCGTTCAAAAGTTCGTCCATAGTTGCCCTGTGCGTTTCCGCGCTGTTTACTTCGCTTGCTTTTTCCGATATGATTTGCTTAGTTTCCATTTCACCTATACACTTGTCTATGCGGCGGATAGCCTTAAACTTATCTACGGGTTTAACGTGCATTACAACCTTAGTGTTGGGTATATTAAAAAGTCCTGCTCCCCAAGCGTTCTTAACTCGCAAGGGATAATCCGATACCGCCAAAACCGCGGCTTCCGTTCCGTCTATCTTGTATTTGTTTGCGTGGAATATAATTTCTTTGGGTTTTATCCAAGCAAGCAAGCTTATATATAGTGAGCCCCTTTTCCTTCTATATAATACTTCAATTTTTCAAGTACTGCTTCCATCGTTAGACCTCATATTATAATATATAGTTTAACCGAATTATAATTGAATAATACAATATTATAATATGAATAATTACCGAATTAAAATTCACTACTATTTTTAAATAAGCATTATCGCCTGCCTGTTTTACTATGTAAAAATACTCGCTATTCATATTGCTTTAGCACAGGAACAGATTGTGTTTTGATAGTTACTAAAGTGTAATTTTTTTATCTAAAATAAAAAAGCAGATGACCAATTTAGTCATCTGCTTAAAATTTACAATATATAGTGTAATATTGCTTACATATCCACTATTACTTGGACCTTGGACACCGTATATTCGCCTGCGCCGCCGCAAGTCTTGCGATGGGGACACGGTAAGGCGAGCAGGAAACGTAGTTCAAACCAATCTGGTGGCAGAACTCTATCGACGAAGGGTCGCCGCCGTGTTCGCCGCAGATGCCTACGTGCAAGTTTTCCCTTGCGCTCTTGCCGAGCTTAACAGCCATTTCCATAAGCTTGCCGACGCCGACCGTATCGAGACGGCTGAACGGGTCACTCTCGTAAATCTTGCCCGAATAGTACGAAGGCAGGAATTTGCCCGCGTCGTCGCGCGAGAAGCCGAAAGTCATCTGCGTTAAGTCGTTGGTGCCGAAGCAGAAGAATTCCGCTTCCTTCGCAATTTCGTCGGCGGTTAAAGCCGCACGGGGAATTTCAATCATGGTGCCGACCTCGTATTTGAGGTCTACGCCCGACGCCTTGATAACCTTGTCCGCCGTTTCGACGACCGTCTTTTTGACGAAAGCAAGCTCTTTTACCTCGCCTACAAGCGGTATCATAATCTCGGGAACGACCTTCCAGTTCTTGTGCCTCTTCTGCACTGCAATCGCCGCCTTTATAACCGCGTTGGTCTGCATAACGGCAATTTCGGGATAGGTTACCGTCAAGCGGCAACCGCGGTGTCCCATCATGGGGTTGAACTCGTGCAAGTCGGATATAATCTGCTTAATCTGCGCAACCGTCTTGCCCTGCGCCTTTGCAAGCGCGGCGATGTCCTCTTCGTCCGTGGGTACGAACTCGTGAAGAGGAGGGTCGAGGAAACGTATGGTTACGGGCTGACCTTCCAAAGCTTCCATAAGTCCTTCGAAGTCCGCCTGCTGCATGGGCTCGATTTTGGCGAGCGCCGCCTCCCTCTCTTCAACGCTGTCCGAGCAAATCATTTCGCGGAAAGCGCCTATTCTCGCGGGGTCGAAGAACATGTGCTCGGTGCGGCACAAGCCTATGCCCTGCGCGCCGAACGCCGCCGCCTGCTTTGCGTCCGCGGGGGTATCCGCGTTGGTTCTGACGCCGAGTGCCTTATATTTGTCGGCAAGCTCCATAATTCTGCCGAAATAGCCCGAGTTGGGGTCTGCGGGAACGGTGGGAATAACGCAATCGTAGATATTGCCCGTCGAGCCGTCGAGCGAAATGCCGTCGCCCTCGTGATAAACCTTGCCCGCAAGCGTGAAGCACTTGTTCTCTTCGTCCATCTTAATCTCGCCGCAACCGGATACGCAGCAGGTGCCCATGCCGCGCGCAACAACCGCCGCGTGCGAGGTCTGTCCGCCGCGAACGGTCAGAATACCCTGCGAGTACTTCATACCTTCGATATCTTCGGGCGAGGTTTCAAGACGTACCAAAACGACCTTCTTGCCCTTCTTGCCCTCGACAACCGCGTCCTCCGCCGTGAATACGATGGAGCCCGCCGCCGCGCCGGGGGAAGCCGCAATGCCCTTGCCGACGACGTTTTTCTTGTCGGCTTCCTTTAATGCCTTGGGGTCGAACTGGGGGTGCAAAAGCATATCGAGCGACTTCGCGTCAATCTGCATCAAAGCTTCCTTTTCGGAAATCATGCCCTCGTCGATTAAATCGCACGCAATCTTGATAGCCGCTGCCGCGGTACGCTTGCCGTTACGCGTCTGCAACATATACAGCTTGCCCTGCTCGATAGTGAATTCCATATCCTGCATATCGCGGTAGTGGTTTTCGAGCGTGTCGCAAACCTTTAAGAACTGCTTGTACACGTCGGGGAGCACCTCCGCCATTTTAGCTATGGGCATGGGAGTACGAACGCCCGCAACGACGTCCTCGCCCTGCGCGTTCATCAGGAACTCGCCCATAAGACCCTTTTCGCCCGTGGCGGGGTTACGCGTGAACGCAACGCCCGTGCCGCAGTCGTCGCCCATATTGCCGAACGCCATCATCTGAACGTTTACCGCGGTGCCCCAGCTATAAGGGATATCGTGGTCCATTCTGTAAACGTTTGCGCGGGGGTTGTCCCAGCTTCTGAATACCGCCTGAACCGCCGCGAAGAGCTGTTCTTTCGGGTCGTCGGGGAAGTTTTTGCCGAGCTGTGCTTTATACTCCGCCTTGAACTGGTTGGCAAGCTTTTTCAAATCGTCCGCGTCGAGTTCGACATCGAATTCAACGCCCTTTTCAGCCTTCATTTTGTCGATAAGCTTTTCGAAATATTTCTTACCGACCTCCATTACGACGTCGGAGAACATCTGAATAAATCTTCTGTAACAGTCCCAAGCCCAGCGGGGGTTTCCCGACTTTGCGGCTATGGTGTTTACGACCTCTTCGTTTAAGCCGAGGTTCAAAATAGTGTCCATCATGCCGGGCATGGAAGCGCGCGCGCCCGAACGAACGGAAACCAAGAGAGGATTTTCCTTATCACCGAACTTTTTGCCGCAGATTTTTTCCATCTTCTCGATATAGGTCATTATTTCCGCCTTGATATCGGGGTTAATCTGTCTGCCGTCCTCGTAGTACTGGGTGCAAGCCTCGGTTGAAATCGTGAAACCCTGAGGCACGGGAAGACCGATATTGGTCATTTCCGCAAGGTTTGCGCCCTTGCCGCCCAACAGATTTCTCATAGTTGCATTACCTTCGGTAAAAAGGTAGCAATACTTTTTTGCCATAATTTTCCTCCTGAATTCGTTTATTATTTACTGACCTTTTCATTATAAACTATACCGCACCGTTTTTCAAGCCTTTAACAGGAAAATTTTGACAAAATTACCGTTCCCTGCGGTATTATGCGTTACACTGCGTCAATAATCGTTCGTTAAACCGAGAAAATAATCCGCGGAAACCTGAAACGCCGCCGCCATTGCGCGAAGATAATCGTACCCCGGCTTTGCCTTTCCGCGTAGCCATTCGCTGACCTGACTGGGTTTAGCCCCTATCCTCTTTGCAAACGCGCTCACAGTCAAGCCGTTTTCAGTCAAAAACTCCTTCAAAATTACCCTGAACTCAATTTCCATACCTATATTATTTGTAGAAAATTCTATAAATTGCTTGACTTGTAGAATATTCTACGATAAAATATAGAATATTCTATATAAAAAGGAAAAATACAGATGAGCATATCAAATATAGTCAGCTACGTTATAATCGGCGTTTTAGTCGTAGCCTTAGTAGCATTTATGATAATTGCGAATAAGAGCGGCAAAGCGAAAAAGTTACAAGAGGATAAAACCGCGCTTCTTGCAAGGCTGCAAGAAACAAAACAGCACGAAAAATACAAGAAAATAATGACTATACAACGGAGTTTCAGGATATCTTGCAGTTCCAATAATATTCTTTGTTTTGGGAGCAAGTTTGGTAGCGTTGAACTTATATATAAATTATAAGCTCAGACAAAAAATTTTAAGTGAAGATTTTTCGGGAGAAAACGAACTTATAAAAGGTTAAAAAGCACGAAAAATGAGCGGCGCGGTTGACTTTTTCAACCGCGCCGCAAAATTTTCGTGCTTTAAATCATATTTATAAATTCGTGCAGGCTGTTTAATTTGGCGTCGGTTTTGTAAGCCAAATATTCCTTTAAAAGCTTTAAGGCGCGCTTTTTGCCGTCGATTGTAATTTCGCCGCCCGCGTGCCCGTCTGCCGCGCGCAGAACGGAATAAGTAACCCCGCTCACCCCTACGCCCGCGCCGCAGTCCCAGCAGTTAAACGAACCCGTATCCATGTTGAAGCGCATTTTGTCGGCGACGGTTAAATTCGCCCCGCAAACGGGGCAGTTATCGAGCGAAATTCCGTAGCCCGAACGGCGCAGAACGGACAAAAGAAAGCCGATGAGCGTCAACGCCTCGTCGCTTTGGCACATTGTGGAAAGGGTGCGCACGCAGTCGGAAAATATGTCGGCGTTTTTGTCGCCCTCGTAGGTGAGCGCGATTGCCGCTTCGCAAACGGCGCACGCGGCGTAGAACTTTAAAACGTCGGTGCGCAGCTCGTAAAAGCTTTCGCACTCGCTCGCCTGCGTTACGGTGTATCTGCCGCCACGCTCCGCCAATATGTACTCGGCAAAGCAAAAGGGCTGGGCGGCAAATTTCAGCTTTGCGCCCGCCTTTTTTACTCCCTTTATGCCCGCGGTGAGTTTGCCGCGCTCTGCGGTAAGCAGAGTTAAAATTTTGTCGTTTTCGAGGTAGTCGACCGCGCGTAGCATAAGCGCGTTGACCTTTATGTTGTCCATATTTTTTAATTATGAATGTAGAATTACGAATGCAGAATTAGGGGGATATATTGAAAGAATTCCCCTCATCAGTCCTACGGCAAGCCTTAGGACAGCTTCCCCACCAAGGGGAAGCCTCAAACTAGGTCGGATTTCATTCTGAATTCTGAATTCTTAATTCCGAATTTACCTTACTTTTTCCCTTTCAGTTCCTTATACAGCATATAGTAGCTGACCGAGCCCGTCTTTTCGAACATTTTCCAAGCGAGTTCGGCGGCGTCGTTATCCCTTTCGCGCATAAGCTTTGCCCTCCCTATATATAGGGTGCGCGAAAAAGCTGAAATAATGCAGAATTAAATTCGACCTTAATCTTGCTTTCCCCTTGCGTTTAAGGGGAAAGTACCTTGACCGTCAAGGTCAAGGGGATAGAGGTTTCGGTAATCTGACCTTATTCATAATGCGGTCGTATTACACATCCCTCATCCGTCACAACCTTGCGGTTGTGCCACCTTCCCCCTTATACAAAAGGTGGAAGCCAAGTTTAAGGTGAATTCTCTCAACTCTTCTTTCCGTAGCCGAAGGTGCCCATCAGGTTGGGACGGTCGCGCCAGTCCTCTTTTACCTTTACGTAGGTTGTCAAAAACACCTTTGCACCCAAAAACTTTTCCATATCCTTGCGGGCGAACGAGCTCACTTCCTTTAACGCCGCGCCCTGCTTGCCTATTAAAATTGCCTTGTGGTTTGCCTTTTCGCACACGATATCGAGGTTTATATCGTACACGCCGTTTTCCTTTCTTTCGAACGTGTTTATGACAACCGCCACGCCGTGCGGAATTTCTTTATCGAATTTTAAGAGTATCTTTTCGCGCATAATTTCGGCGAGCATAAACCTTTCGCTCTTGTCCGAAACTATATCGTCCTCTATAACTTTGCCGCCCTCGGGAAGCTTGTCCACGATTGCCGCAACGAGCTTTTTTAAATTTATGCCCTTGCGCGAAGATACAGGGTACACGTCGCAGTTTATCCCCTCTTCGTACAGCCTTTTTACGTCGGCGGGAATATTCTCGCGCGGCATAATGTCTATCTTCGTGTACGCTATTATCATGGGTATTTTGCCGTTTTGGTACCTGCGCGCAAGCTCGATATCGCCCTCTTTCAGACCGTCGTGCGCGTCGAGCACGAACACTATCAAATCGACGCCCTTAGCCGTCGTTTCCGTCGTCTTTTCCATTGCCTGCGACAGCGCGTTTTTCGCCTTGTATACGCCGGGCGTATCAATAAAAACTATCTGATAGTCGGGCTCGGTTATAACCCCCATAATGGCGTCGCGCGTGGTCTGCGGCTTGGGGGAAACGATTGCGACCTTTTCGCCCACAAGCACGTTGACAAGGGTCGATTTGCCCGCGTTCGCTCTGCCTATTAACGCTACGTATCCGCTCTTCATTCTTCCCTCGTCAAGTTCAATTTTTTCAAAACGCGCTCCTCTTTTTCGCGCATTTCCCGCTTGTCCTCTTCCGCCTCGTGGTCGTAGCCAAAGAGGTGACAGACGCCGTGCGTAGCCAGATAGTAAAGCTCCCTTTCGTACGGGTGACCGTATTCTTGCGCCTGCTCCTTTGCAACGTCGGTGCAGATTACCACCGACCCCAAAAACAGTTTGCCGTCCTCGTCCGTATCGTACGGAAAATCACCGGCTTTTAAAGCCTTGCCGCAGATATTTTCGAGCGTGGGAAAGGACAGAACGTCCGTCTCTCTGTCGATTTTGCGGAACTCAGAATTCAGCCTTTTAATCTCTTCCCTGTCCGCGAATATAATTTCAAGAGCGAGCGGGCAATCCGCCTCCGCCTCGCCCCCGAACGCCCTTGCAAGAGGCGAAAAATCGTGTTCGTCGCAGTATATTGTGAGGTCAATCATAATTTTTGCCGTCAATTCTTTTTGCCGATTTTGATTTTCGGATAGGAAATTCTGGAATGGTATACGCCCGAAAGCGACTGCGCTATGGTGTGGCTTATAATCGACAAGTCGCGCATAGTTATGTTGCAGTCGACGAACTGGTCGAGGTTCATTCGCTCCTCGATAAGACTGCTTACGAGCGCCTCGATATTGGCGGGCGTACGGTTTGCAAGCGAGCGCGTCGCCGCCTCCGCCGCGTCGACAATCATAATAATCGCCGCTATCCTCGTCTGGGGAACGGGTCCGGGGTAAGAATAGTTCGCCATTGATATCTCGCCGTCGGTCATCTTTAACGCCTTGGCGTAGAAATATTTGATGGGCAACGTGCCGTGGTGCTGAATGGCTATGTCCGACAAAAATTCGGGCAGGTGCGCCTTTTTAATGAGCTTTGCGCCGTCTTTGGTATGCGAGCGGATTATGTCGGCAGAGAGCTCGGGCGAGAGCTCGTTGTGCACGTTGTAGTCCGACTGGTTTTCGGTGAACATTTCCGGCTTTACGAGCTTGCCTACGTCGTGATAGTAAGCCGCCGCACGCGCAAGTTCGGAATCTTCCCCCACGGCGATTGCACACGCTTCCGCAAGCTGGGATACGACCACCGAGTGGTTATACGTGCCGGGCGCCTGCTCCTTTAACCTTTTGATTAAGGGCGCGTTGGGCGAGGTTATTTCCCTTAAACGGAACACCGTAAGCTCGGCAAACGACAGCTCGAACACGGGCAGAAGCACCATAAATAGTAGCGTTGAGAACAATGCGCCGAGTGCGCCGTAGCCCAAAAGAATCCACTCATGCGTGTCGCTGAACAGTATCTGCATTATGCCGATAATAAGCTCGATGGGCACGAGCAGTAAAAATACGATAAGTATGCTTTGCAGCCTCGTCTTGATTTTGTGCGAAACGAATACGACCGTAGTGCCCGCGCAGAAGGTTATTAAAAGCCCCGCGCAGTACTGCCACATTTCGCCCGAGGCGGGGTCGGTTAAGTTGATATTTATGTCCATAACGAATATCAACAGAGCGTTGATAATGTTTATGAACATCGCCTGCCTTCTGCCGAGAAGGGTTGCGCACATTATGGCGAAAAAGCCGAAGGGGCGCGCGGCGGGGTTTAAATATGCACCGAAAATAAAGCTTAAAAAGAGCGATAAGTCCAAAAGGACGAACATCTCGATAAGCTTTAAAATGTTTTGAAGCACTTGTATACTTTCGAAATAAAGGTAGCCGAAAGTAAGCACCGATAAAAACAGCACCGTTGCGACGACGAAAATCACCTTGTTGGTGTTATTTTTGATAAACTCGACGGCGTGCATGCCCAGCTTTTGGTTGAGCTCTATCATTAAAAACGAGATTGCAAGCAAAAGTAGCACGTTTAAAACGAACAGAGTCAAGTCGATGAGCACCGTTTTTTTAGTCAATTTTCCCTTCACCGTGAACACTCCCGACGTTTTCCTTATCGTACGCGCGTACAATGCGCATAACCAAAGTATTTCTTACAACGTCTTTATCCGTGAGATTTATTACAGATATGCCCTCCACGTCCTTTAAAAGGCGGGTGGCATGTATAAGTCCGCTCTTCTTACCTTCGGGCAAGTCTATCTGCGACGTGTCGCCCGTGATTACCATTTTACTGCCGTCGCCGAGGCGGGTCAGGAACATTTTCATCTGCTCTTTGGTCGTATTCTGCGCCTCGTCCAGAATTATGAACGCGTTCGACAGCGTGCGCCCGCGCATATAGGCGAGCGGAGCTATCTCGATTGCGCCCCTTTCCATAAGCTTTGTGTAGCTCTCGACACCGAGCATTTCCTGCAACGCGTCGTATAAGGGGCGGAGATACGGGTCGACCTTAGTCTGCAAATCGCCGGGGAGAAAGCCCAACTTTTCGCCCGCTTCGACCGCGGGGCGGGTTAAGATAATCTTTTCCGCCTGCTTTTGCTTCATCGCCTGCACCGCAAGGCACACCGCAAGATAGGTTTTGCCCGTACCCGCGGGTCCGACGCCGAACACCACCGTGTTCTTTTTTATCGCGTCGACGTACGCTTTCTGACCTACCGTCTTGCACTTTATCGGCTTGCCGCGGAAGGTTACGCCCACCGTGCCCGAGGAAAGCTTTGTAATATCCGCCGCCCTTCCCTCTTTGGCAAGCTCTATGCAGTAGACCGCTCTGCCGTTGTCTACCCGCTCGCCGCTTTGCACCAGCACCAAGAGGTTTTTTACCACCTCTGCGGCGATGTGCACGTTTTCGTCCGAGCCCGAAATTATCACGTCGAGCCCGTCTACGCGGCAGAACACCTGCAACTCGCGGGAGATTGAATTAAGATTTTCGTCGAACGTACCCAAGAGCTTGGAAAGCTCCTCGATACTGTCCGCGGATACTCGTCTTTCGATATCCAAACGCACACCTCTTTGGTTTTATTCCATATTTACAGCTACCCTTTTAAGGTATGTAAAACTGACCTCGTACTTTACGCCGCCCTCGCACGGGCTGACCGTAAACCAACGCTCTAACACCTCTTCGGAGTACAGCGCCGCCGCGCTCAATGCCGACTTTGCGTTCTCCTCGCTCTCTTCGGGATAAACAAACGACAGCCGCGCGCTCGCCTTAATTTCGGCAAAGCCCACCGCAAGGCAGGGAATCTGCTCTCCCTCGGCAGAAAGCTCGAAAGCGCCTATCAAAACGCCGCCCTTTTCCACCCTTTGCCCCTCCGCCGCCAAAGGCGTGCCGCAGACGGCAACTATCCGGTATACCTCGCCCTCTATCGGGGATAGAAGCGGCTTGTCGTCTGCACGCGACGTGTGCTCTTCCTCGCAGCGCACGTCTATTAAAAGGTACGCGCCGTCGCGACGGACTGAACAGAAATTCACGTCGGGCAGAGCCATTATTTTAGCCTGCATTAAGGGGGCGTCGAGATTGCGGCAAAACGACCATTCCCGCGCGCCGCAGCTTTTGGCAATCGAGATTATCTGCGGGCTTAAATACCCGCCGCTTCCGACCACCTTTATCTTTAAAACCGCGTTGCCCGAAACTGCCGCCGCCGCGACAAACAGCACGCCGCCGACAAGCAGACCGAACCGCCGTTTTAAAAATATTTTAAGGCGTTCCGCCCCACTCTTTTTTACTATGACAGTATTATAACACGAATGGGAAAAAATTGCAAAAACTTTTTCTATATATTCTTGTCGCACGCCGAATTGCACGCGCGAAGAGCGTTTTTTCAGCTTATATACCGCAATATTTGCCTTTGAAAGCTTTTTTAAGGCGTTTTCGAGCGTCGACGTTACCTGAAATTCTACGATATTATTCAAGGCTTACCCCCGAAATCTCGCCGCGGATAAGCAAGTCCTGCTGAAAATATTTGTCGATTACAAGCTTTTCGCCCGTCACCGTAAGCCGCCTTTTGGCAACGGTTAAAATAATTTTTTCGGGCGTATACTCGTCCACCCTTTTAACCGATTTGAAATAGCCGCCGAACGCGGGCACAATCGTCATCGCCCTGTCCAAATCCGCGCCCGCTTCCCTTAAAATCTGCTGCAAAAGTTTCATACGATAGTTTATGCTTTTGCGCGGTGAAATATTAAAGCGCGCGGCTTAAATAAGCCGCGCGCCAAAAGCTTTATTTAAATCAGTAGTATATAGTTAAAGTTCCCGATTGTTCGATAGTGGTTGCGTCGCACTTTATGTCGCGGCTACCGCTTTCCTGACTAAGCCAATTGATTTCCTTTACCTCTACGCGATATTCCGTAACACCGTCGTTGACTATCAAAACTTTATTTTGCACACCAACGGTTACATTACCTTCTAACACTGTAAAGCTAATACTGCTGACCTTTGTACCGTTAAGATACAAATTGTTTCTGTCTGACCAGCCCTTATTGACATTAACCGTGACGGTGTAAGATTGCCTTTCGTGCCAGTTTGCGGTGTAGACGCCGTTTTCGTACGACCAGTCGATAAACCAGTACAGAGGCGACGTGCTTATCGCGTCGGTCAGTTGTTCGCCGACGGCTTTATATACTACGATTGACGAGTTAGCGGCTATAAGTGCGCCGTTGTACCTGCACTCTATGGGGCTGGTTACCGTCACGCGCTCCGCAGTTACATACGATACGTTGTATACAGCCGTAACTTTGCAGCCGATTACCTTGTATTCTACCGAATACTTGCAGGTGTAAATCAGGTTGCCGTCTTCGAACTCGTAGTCGCCGAACGAATTTACAAGAGCCTGCTCCGCCGCAGTTGCCACGGAACTGTTTACAAACGTACCCGCGACGCATACGGGGAAGAAGGGCGCTAAGGTCTTTTCTACGCTCGCCTTTTTAAGCTTGCCGCCCGCGACCGCGCTTTCGTCTACGTTTACAGAATACTCGGCATATTGCCATTCACCGTTTTTGTAGAGCGTACCGCCGCCGTTCTTCGCATAACTGTTTTCGTTGGAAGGGGTTTGCCCTATATAGTTGCGGTACGTAGACAAGCCGCTTGTATTGACCCTGAACTTAGTCCAAATCATATTGGTCGAAGAGCCGCCGCAAACTATTTCGTTATAATAGATAACAATGTTTGTCGAGGTGCCGTCCTTTACCGCCGAGCAACCGTAGAAAGGCTGGTCTTTGTCGCTATTGTTATTCTTATCCGACGCGCCGCCTACCGTTACGCTGCCTCCGAGTATTACAACGCTCTGTAAGCCGTAGTTGTCGAGGAAAGCCGCCGCGCCTATTTTAGTAACCGTTTCGGGGACGACAACGCTCTTTATAGGCTTGCCGTCGGTGTTGGCGAACGCGCTGTCGGCGATTTCGGTTACGGGCAAGCCGTTGATATAGCCGCTTATTTCAAGCGTCTGCGCGTCGTCGCCCGTGTATAAATCGAAGCCCGCGCCCTTGCCCGAAGCTATGTAGTGCCCGCCGTTGTCGTCGGGAACGAACGTGTATATAACGCCCTTTATCTCCTCTTCGGTCTTGACGAATGTGCCGTAAAGCTCTATCTGCCTTACACTGCCGTCCACGGTTCCGCTTGCCTCGCTGCCGTCTGCATAGGTGAGCTTGCCGAACTGCGTAAGTCCGTCCGCGTCGACCTCCGCGGGCAACGGTTGACCCTCGTAGAGGTAAACCCTCGCAACCTGCTTGCCGTCGCCCCTGTTGAGAATGACCGCGTCGACCGCCTTTTTGTATACGGCATAAACGGTTAAGTTGCCGCCGCTCATATTTACCGTCTGCCCGCCTATTTCGTCGGGAGTTGCCGAGTAGAGCACCCTCACCTTTTCGGTACTGTCGGCGTACAGCGGCGAATTGTCGTCGTAGAGGTAAATTACCGAAGTGTCCTTTACGGTGCGCGTTTCGCCGGGAACGTATTCGCCCGTGTATTCGCCGCTTGCGTCGGCTTGCTTTACCATAATATTTAACTCATACGACGCGAGCGCGTGCGTGTCTTCTTTAGTAACGGCGTACGTTTCACCGCTCGGCACAACCTTTATGCAACCCGCGTATTCGGTGTACGAGGGATAAATGACAGCTTCTTTGCCGAAGTATTTGCCGACCTCGCCCTTGCCGAGCTCAGCTTCCGCAATGGCGGTTGCCGCCGCGTACATATCGGGAGCCGCCGAGGTTTCGCCCGAAAGCGCCCCGCCTATAACGTATTCGTCCGTTACGCCCTTGTTATAATTCAGGTTCGCGCTGAAAGATACCGTTATGGGGCTGTACGAGATGCCGCCGTTCGCCTTAATACCCGTTATGCCGCCCTCGCCCCTTGTGATTGCGGCGAAAAGCTTTGTGAGTATTCCGCCCGTAAAGCCGGGGTTGAGCGCAAAGCCGTAGTAGTCGCTGCCCGCAATGCCGAGCGTGCTTTCGAAGCTGCTCTGCGAATACGTGTTGTTTTTGGAAGAGCCTATGTACTGCGTTACTTTATCGCCGAGCACTATGCTGATTGCGTCTACGTAGTCGCCCATGGATATGGTCTGCGGATTGTACGAGCGTGCAGGCTTATAGAGGTATACGTTGTCGCCCGTGTTCGAGCCCGACGGAATGTCGGAAACGCCCGCCAATTTCAGTATAGTCGGAAGCATATTCCAGTTTTCCACGTCGAGCAACCACTGGATGCAGGAGTCGTCGGACGACAGCAGATGGTCCATAAAGTAATCGAAGGTCATTACTCTGTACTCGGGCTTGCTCTCTATGTTTTTTGCAAGCGTCAATACGCCGTTTTTGTAGGTTATGCCTACCGTTCTGTTCGGAATGGTCATACCTATTCCAAGCAATTTAATATCGCACTTTTCAATGTTGAGTATACCCGAAATGTACAGTCCGCCGTCCTCGGGAATGCCCACCGTAAGCGCCTTTACGTTAATGTTTAAGTTAAACTCTTTAAGTAAGGTAAGCGTTGCGCTTATTCTGCCGCTGAACGTAAACTTGTCGTAAAGGTTGCCGTTGTCGTCGGTAGCCGTTTTAACCAAGTCGCCTATAAGGTCGGGCAGGAATTCTATCGAGATATAGTCGGAGCGCTTGAAGCCGAGTTCGTCGTAGTTGCGGCGTTCTTCCGCAAGCTTTGAGGAAAGGGATATCCAGCGTCTGCGTTCAATCTTGCCGTCCGCGCCCGCGATATCGGTGGTGCCGTAAGTCGTCATTGCATGCGTCTTGCGGTTTATTTCCACCTCTACCGTGCCGAGCTTGCCCGACGTTATGCCGAGCTGACCTACTATGCCGTCGAGGTCGATAAACGCATGGGTGATATCGTCTTTGGTTAAAATATCATTTTTAACCTCGCCGTCTTCGTCCACGTAGCCTACGCCGTACACGACGTCCTTAAAGCTGAAATTCAAAAGCTTTGTGAGAAGGTCGGCAACCTTGTCTGCCGTGCTTTCGGGGATAATATTTTCGCCGTCCCCGCCGTTTTGCGCCGCGGGCACGCCTTCGTCGGCTTTTGTTTCGCCGCTTTCGCTGCTTCCCGTAAACTTACCTATAACGCTTAAAAGGTCGGTGTTGTTTACCGCAGATAAAAGCACGTCGAACGTTTCGTACAAACTGCTTTGCGTTGCCATAAATTTGAGGTCGGGAAGCTTTATGTCCATAACCTGTTTAAGGTCTATGAAGAAGCGCGTGTCGGCTGCCGTTCTTTCGGTTATAACATGCAGTTTTATTACCACGCCCGCCGCGTCTATATCGAGGTTACCCTCGGCTACTCTGTCCAAATCTTTGCCCGCGCCGGCACCCGTAAAGTACAGTTCGGCGTTGACGAATATGTCTTTAAGCTCCGCAATGTTGGTGTTGTTGCCGTTGAGCTCGAACGCCACGGTGTAGGTTTTGGAACCGAGGATATTTTCGACCGATATGCTCGATATCGAGTTGAAAAGGAAATCGTAAACGTTTTTAATAAAGCTTGCGCCGAGCGTTTTTGACGACGACATTTTGCAGTCATTAAGCTTTAAGGCGATACCGTCGCAGAGGTTGCCGAGCGTTGCCGACGCCTCTATGCCGCCGCTTAATGCGAACCTCTCGCCGAACGCGCCGTCGTAGTAAAGGAACAGTCCGCCGTCCTGGTCCACGCCTATATCAACCGAATTTTTCGTAAGGTACGAAAGCGTTACCGACTTGCCGTCGCTCGTCAAGGTTAAATCGTTTAAGAAATCGACCCAGCCGTCCGAGGCGAGCAAGCCGAAAATTACGCCCAAAAGCTTGTCGCTTTGCGCGGGGGCAGTCTCTATTTCGCCCTCGGTTATTTCGTCAACCGCGGCGACAACCGTGCCGCCGTCGGGCTGCCCCTCTTCGGTCTTTTTGCCGAAAATCGACATTACCTTATTATATATATCGTTAAAGTCCTGCTTGACGTTTTCGATATCGTCCTTATAGATATCAATGCCGATTTTGTTGATGGCAAGTCTGATAAAAGGCGTCGTTTCGGCGTTTTTGTCGTAAATGAATTTGAATTCCGTTACGTCGGGTTGCAACGCTTTGCCGTCGCCGTCCGTGCCCGTAATCGAGAACGCCAAATCGAGCGCAACATATTCGCTGCCCTTCTTCCAGCACACCTCGCCCTCGCCCCAAATCTCGACGACTATGCCGTCGAGCGAGAGATAAGTTTCGCCTCTGACTATTGAGAACGAAATACTTTGATTTTCGATAATGCCGTCGACCTGCTCCCAAGCCGCGTGAACGGTCTTTACAAGCTTAGTCAAATCGAGACAGTCCGCGGGGTCGGGCATTGTTTTAATTGTTCCGCTTGCGCCGCACACCTCGGCAGTCAAGCCGAGCGCGGGAGCCTTACCGGAAAGCTTGCTTTCCGCCGTGCGGTCGTACGCGAGCGACAGATTGCCGAGCGAAATACCCGCGTCTATATCGAACAGCGAGAGAACGCCGTCGACGTTGAGCGCAACGGTGAGCCCGTTTGCGTCAGTGCCGAGCACTGGAAGAAGCTTGTTAAAGTCCGCGCCGAGAATCTTCGAAATTATATCGGGCGTATCGCCTTCCCCGCCCTTTTCGAAGGGCGCGATTTTGATATTCGCGAAGTCTAAAAGCGCGGTTACCGCGTCCTTAATCTCAGTGATATCGCAGTAAACCTTTGCCGAAAGGGGCTTGCCGTTGATTGAATTTAAACTTAAAACTATCTTGCCGAGCCCGCTTTCGCCCTTATCGTACCATACGGAAAGGCTTGCGGAAACCTTGCTTTCGCCGTACGTATAGGCAATGTCGAGGTCCGCCGCCACCGCGACGCTTTCGGGGTTGAAATACACGTCTATGCCCGCGGTAACGCCGTTTAACTCTTTGATAGTTACGCCTTCCGCCGCGCCGTCGAGCCCGATATGCGCCTTGATAAGTTCGGCATTTGCAATTTCCTTTATATCGTCGATAACGTATTTTAAGTCGAGACAGTCGCTATCGTCGGGCATTTCCAACCTGCCGCCCTCGCCGCAGATTGCAAGATTGAGCCCGAGCGCGGGAAGAGCCGCTGACAGTTCGCCGCCGTATACGCCCTCCCCGTCGCCGCGCGAATATCTGAGCGTGCACGAACCGAACTTTATGCCCGTTTTAACCGAGAGCATATCCAAAAGCGCGTCTACGCTCACCCCGACCTTTATCTGCGCCTTGTCGGCGTACAGTTCGGTTAAAAGGGACGAGAAATCGGAGGAAAGTGCGCCGTTTACTATATTTACGAGCTCTTCCGTGGCAATGCCGCCGTCGCCGCCGCCGAAAGTCACGAGAGTTGAGAGCGCGTCGGCAACCTCTTTAATATCGCACTTTACCTTTAAATCTACGCGCGCGCCGTTGAGCTCGGTTAAGCTTACTACCGCCTTGCCGTAATTTTTCTGCGCCGCGTCGTAGCAGTACCAAACGCCCGCCTTCGCGGTCACCTTCTGACCCTTGTACGTATAGGAAACGTCCGCGTCCGCACCTACGGTAACGCCGTCGATATCCGCATACGCGGTAACGTTTGCATACAGCCCTTTCAGCGCGCCTATGCTCACGTTTTCGCCGTCGCCGTTAAGCGTGACGGTAGCTTTAATCAGCTCTGCGCCGAGAAGGGAATGTACGTCGGCTATGTATTCGGCAAGATTTGCGCCCGTCTCCGAAGGCACCCTGTTTATTTCGGGCGCGGTAGTGGTCGCGATATTTACGCCGAGGTCCACCTTTTCGCCGCCTATCGACAGCCCGCCCACTACGCCGCTGCGGAAGGTAATTTTATTGTCGTTTATGCCGAACACGAGTTTGGCGTTTATGACTATGCCGAGCCCGAGTAAGTCGTCGGTATCGAGCGTGAGCACCGCCTGCTTTTCGCCCGCGGTGAGCGTCATCGCGTTCATAAGCTCGGTTACGGGGTCGCTTTCCGAAAGCGCCGCGGGTTCCACGCCCTCTGCGCTTTCCCCACCATCTGCGGGTGCGGTCTCTTCGGGAACGGTGAACGCCGCCTTGATTTTATCTATAATTTCGCTGAACCCGCCTATTGCGAGCTTGACCTCGGAAAGGTTAGCCGAAAGCGCGAAGTCCTTGCCGTAATATGCCGCAAGACCGTCGTTGCCGTACTCTATGTAAAGGGTCTGCTCCTTCAAGCTCTTGCCGAGGCTGACCTTTAAGGCGAGCGTCCCGAGCGGGTCGGACAAGTCGAGCGAGACGAACGCGTAGCCGACGTAGCGGTTTGCGCCGAGGTTGACCGAAAGCCCGAACTGCGCGCCGCCGTTCATAATCTGAGAGAAGCCGTTGGAGAGTACGTTGGTCACGTCGATTGTCAACCCCTCGTCGTTCGAGCCACCCTGCTCCAAATCGTCGTTGCCGAGATATTTTTTGAAATAGTTTTCGTAGTAAGAGTAGTGCTCTTCGTCAAAGTGGTCGTCGCCGTACCAGTACTGCGTGTTAAAGTCGGAGACCGAGGGCACGACTATGCCCTTGTTTACCTTTGCCACCTCGTGCATTTTGGCGGATAAAATCTGCCACTGCTTATCGAAAGTCACCGAAAAGGTTATGCTCTCAAAGTCGGGATAGCCCGAAAGCCCGCCCCTCGTCTTCATGCCGAACTGGTAGTAGTACGTGGAAGCTACGGGGTCGAGGGTGAAACTTTGCGTGTAAGTGCCGTCGGAATTGACCTTAATCTGCTCGCTGTCTATTATGTTCTGCTCATTGACTATGTAGTTGAAAAGCTCGTTGGGCAGAAGTCCGTAAGTGAAGTGGTACGCTTTTTCGTTGAAGAATGTGGGCGCGTCCTCGCTCCACACCGCCTGCGAGGGAAGGGTGTCCGCCTCGGGCGCCTCGCTCGTGCGGAAATACACCTCGTACTCGCCCTCGGCGTTGTACATTGAGCAGGTCTGCGTGCCGCCCTTTACCATCGAGGAATACGTCAGGTCGGTATTCAGCAAAATGCCGTCCTTATAGTCGCGGAAATTGCGCGTCGTCTGGGTTGCGATAGACGCGCTGGTTACGCCGTACGAGTACGTGTGGTACTGCGGCTGGTTGTCGAATACGTGAATTATGTAAGCAAGGTTTTCCGCGCAGGTGTGCGCCGTGGGCAGACTGCCGTCGTCGGGGGGCGCGGTCCTCGTAATTTCTATATTGTCGGGCTCGGTTAAGTCGGTAGACTTGGGCAGACAGCCCGAAACGCCGAACGCAACCGACGATAAGCCTACTGCGGACAGCGCCGCAACCGCTATTTTTCTGAATTTGATTTTCGCCATTTTTCTCTCCTCGCAAGTATGCGAAAAAACAATATCCGACTATACTTGTGATACTACGATTATAATATAGTGTAAAGGGTTTGTCAACAGAAATAGCGTGTACTTGTCATAAAAACATATTACTTTGAGTGATAAAATATTACAAAATGCGACTTTTGTTGTTAAAATCCCCTTTTTACTTAATTATATAATGGACAAAAAAACGACAAGGGGTGTTTTGTCATATGGCGGAGCTTATTTACATAGTCGGCGCGAGGGGCGGCGCGGGCGCGACAACGTGCGCGGTGCGGCTTGCTTTGGCGCTATCTTCGCTCGGCGAGCGCACGCTCGTTTTGGACGGCGATTACGAGTGCGCGAGCGGACTGGAAACGTGCGGGTTGCAGGGGCTGAACGTGTACACCCTCGCCGACGCAGAAGAGGGCGCGTGCCGCGTTAAGCAGGCGGTTTTACAGCACCCGAACTCGCCGAATATGTACGTCTTGCCAACGCTCGGACTTACGAACGGCGGATTTGCCGAAATCGCGGCGGCGGAGTGTTCGAAGCTATTCGACGTAATTTTGTGCGACGGAGCGGCGCGCGGCGCGTGCAGGCGGGCGATTGTTGTAAGCGCGCCATACTCTTCCTCTATCGCGGCGGCGAAGCTGCGCGGCGCGCGGCTTAAAGACGGCGGCATGGAAAACGTGAGCCTTATCGTAAACAAAGTGAACGGCGGACTCGTGTACGACGGCGCGGTGCTCACCCCGCAGGAGTTCGCCTCGGTGGCGCGGCTGCCGCTTTTGGGGGTTATTCCCGAAGACTTAACGTTGCCCCTCGGCAAAATCCGCCCGTCGACGGCGCGGGCGTTCGATATGACGGCGGCGGCGCTACTCGGCAAAAGCGAAAAGGTGTACGGCACGGTTAAGCCGTACCTCGGGGTGACAGGATATTTTAAACGCAAGCTGAGGGTGCATATATGATGGCAGACTTAAATTTCGACCGCGAACAGATGACCGACGACGAAAAGGAACTTTTTTTAAGCGATTTGAAGAGCGTGTGCTCGGAGTACTTCGACGGCGACTGCAAGTTTTCGCTCGATTTGACGCGCACCGAAAAGGGCTTTTCCGTCTGCATTGTTTTCGACGCCGTCCGCATTAAAAAATTCAAAAAACCGAGATAAAAATAAAAATGCAGAATGAAATATTCCATATTACAACCTTCCCCTTAGGGGGAAGGTGTCGCAACCGTAAGGTTGGGACGGATGAGGGGTTAGTAGGTTTATAAGAGCCAACCCCTCATTCGGCATTTTCTCGTTCCTCGAAAATGCCACCTTCCCCCTAAGGGGAAGGTCGTATTGCGGTAAAAAATTAGCCGCGCGGCAATTTGCCGCGCGGCTTTTAAATCAAAATTTTACCTTATCCACTTGCCGTCTTCTTTTAGAATTTCGTAAGGAATTATCAAAGAGGAAGGTGGCGCCGTCAGGCGTCGGAAAGTAATTACCTTTACCCGCGTTCCGCGGGAGTTTCCTCTTTGAACGCTTACGCGTTAAAAGAAGACACCAAGTCTAAGGTCGGAATAATCAACCTCTATCCCCTCTACGAGGTACTCTTCGCACACGCCGTAAGGGAA
>JAMPAF010000013.1 GCA_023667345.1 Clostridiales bacterium | reverse complement strand
GTATTTGCCAATATCGTCATGCTCATTTACGCGCTCCTTTTCTCTTCTTCACGAACACTATTATGCACGCCGCTATGCCGCCTGCCGCCAATACGCCGAGTACGATTACCGCCACAAGCAAACCTACGGGTTCGCCCGGCTGCGCGCTGGTGATTATGAACGAACCGAACTCGCTCGTCCTGAACTCGAGGTAGGTGTCGTCGCCGTCGCGTACCACTTTTGCCGACTTTTGCGCCGTTCTGTTCGCGCTCTTGAAGAATACCTTCAAATCGTTTCTGCCCGCGAGCTCCTCGCCGAGCTTTATGCGAACCGTGTACTCGCCTTCGTTTTCAATCGTTACGTCGTGATTTTCAAGCAATACGGTGTAGCCGTCGAGAACGTTTTGTTTGTTAATCGAAACTTCGCTTACCTTTTCGGCGCTCATCTGCGTGATAGTCAACGTCCAGCCCTTACCTATACCGTTACCGCCGCTAATCGAACCGTTATCCGTCGTCGCTTCCGCGCTCGGGTCTCTTACCTCAAACATTGCTTCCTTGAATATTTCGGTAAAGTTTTCGATTGTACCGCCGCAACGAATGGTTACTTTTACCTGCCACATGCCCGCTTTGTTAGGAACGTCCACGTAAGAACCGTAAGTATTGCCGGAGAGTACCTCTCTGTACTGATACTCGACAACGCTGTCGTCTTCGAGGAATTTCGCCGTTACGGGGAACCTGAAGTTCGCGCCGTCGCCGAGAATTACCGTACCCGCCGCAAGCGTCATGTCGCCGTTGGTCGCCTTAGTGATTTCGAACGTGTACTCGTCGGTTCTGGATAATCCCTCTACCTCAACGGTGATTACAACCTTGTACGTACCGACATTCTTCCTGTTCCAGGGCGCGGTTATCGCACTGCCGACCAAAGGTGTACCGTTATTAATCGTATAGGTGACCGTATAGTCGGTTTCGTTTAAGGTCGCACCCGTCCTCGAATCAATAACCACAATGCTAATAGGCTTGGGTATCTCGATATTTTCGCCCGTGTACTCTACGCTCAGTTCGCCCGCCGCGGGTTTGTTTACCGTCACCTGATAAGGGTTGTCGGTTACTTCCATATCAATCGGGGGATAATCATAGATTGCGTTGAATCTCGGGTTGGTAATGGTTATCGTGTAGTAAACCTTGTAGTTGCCCTTTTCGGTAAGGGGTTCGGATACAGTGCTCTGCCCCTTCATTACAACGCGAGTTACGGTTATGCCCTCGTATTCCGTATACTCAACTCCGTCGATTAGGAATTTAAGGTCGGGAACCGTAGCCGTGCCGCCCGTAAGAACGAGCAGTTTTTCGGAATTCGTGAATTGAACAATCTGCAAGTCTTCCTTCGCCTTAACGGTCACATCGAGCGTAGTTTCAGCGCCGAAATAACTGAACGTTATTATCTGCGTACCTTCGGTCGTGAACGTCTTGCCGTCGAAGTCGCAGATTACGCTCGCGCTCGAAAGCTCCTGGTCGGTATGGTCGTCGAACGTTACAAGGAAGGTCAAGCCTGCGAAGCTGTAAGTTTCGCCCACATAGAATTCCGCCTTGGGCGCCTCGGTGGTAAGTTCGAGGCTTATAGGCACTTTGTCGATAACGGGGATGAGTATCGAACCGGAATTCGAACCCGAACGTGCCGTTAAAGTTACATTGCCACCCGAAACAACTTCGGAAGTTATTTCGTGCCCGTCCGCAGACTGGTTATCCGAAAGCGTTAAGCTGGGACTTGCCACGTCGTAGCGCTGACCGTACCACTCGTCGCCTTCGACGTAGTAGCTGAGGCAAGCTCTGTACACGCTTATGCCCGCGGTGGTAAATGTTGCACCCATAAGATAGTGAGGTGTGGAACCTTCGCCCAACACGATTATTAAGGAATCGACGCCCGTCTTTCTGGTCTGCTCCCTTACCGTTACGTTGAACTGACCTATCTTGGTCTTGTAATTCCTCGTGTTGCGGGGAATGTACGCGTAGTCAATATTGACACTGTCGGCTTTGTTGGCAAGCTTTGTCTTGATGGAGTCGTCGTCGCCGTCGATAATCTCGAACTCGGTCTTTTCGCCGTTGGTGAATTTAATGAACTTAAAGTCGCCGTCGACGGAAGCCTGACCGAACGTTGCACTCAACGCGTCTATTCTCAACCCCTGTCTGTTGCCCGCGAAAGTTACGCCCGCGCCGTAGTTGTACTCGCTGTAAGTTACACTCTTTATATCTATATCCGCCTGTCCGATGGCGAACGTCTTTACTGCGGTTGCCGAACCTATAACGGTGTAGTTGCCGTTCGCAGCGTTGCCCGCATCGAGCACAAGTTTAATTACGTAGGTGCCCGCGCCGATTACTTCGCCCTCGGAAAGAGCGCCGCCCTCGGTATCTTCGAACTCGTAGCTGAAAGTCAACAGACCTTCGTCTACCGCCGCAACGTTGGTAATCGTAGCTTCGGGAGCCTGATACATACCGTTGTATACGAACGAATTTGCAGACCAGTTTACCGTAACTACGCGGCGGGAAACGGCTATCGAGAAGAGATTTGCGTTTACAACGTAATCTCCGTCTACGCTTCTGCCGACCCGCATATCGTATGCGTAGCTTCTGTAATTGAGCACCTTCGAACCGTCGCTTGTTGCAGCAACGGCGATATGCTTGCTGCCGCCGTCCTCGAACTCAACGCCGATAGTGTACTCCTGACCTGTGTATTCCAGAACATATCCGTCGTCGCTCTCAACTATATCCGACCAGTTTTTACCGTCTAAGCTGTACTTCCAGACGAGGGTCGTTTCGGCTTCGTTGATAACTTTGTAAACATAAACGGATATCTCGCCGAAGATATAAGCCGAGTTTTCAGCGTCGTCTTCAACATCGAGCACGTTTTTGCCGAGTTTAAGCCCTGCCGCCTTTACGTTCATGTTGCTCTCGCCGGAGCTTTCCAAGCCTTCGTCGGTTACGCAGTCGTAAGTTATTATGAACTCGTACTCGCCCTCGGTCAGAAGTTCCAGCCCGTCCTCGGGGATAGGCGCAAACGAATTGCCCGAACCCGCTACGCGGTACAAAAGCTCGACTTCTTCGATTTCCTGCTTAACGGTTACCTGATATACGCCTATGCCTTCGCCCGAACCGTATACGCTGACGCGTATGTCAAACGTGCCCACGTGCCAGAACGAAGTCTGTTCGCTGCTGTCGCCCGCGCTCTTCTTGCCGTAGCTCAAAAGCGCCAAAGCAATATCTTCGTCGTCAACCATGCGGCGCGTACCCTGCGAACCGCTCTCGTTATCCGTGTACTCGACGACAATTTCCTTAATCCACTCGTGCTTGAATGTTTCGCCGAGCTTGACTATCCTGCCGCTGCTTTCGAACTCATCGGTAAACACAACCGTAATACCGGTAACGTCAAAGTTACGGATAACGTAGGTTATGGTACTTTCGTTGTCCTGTACTTCGAGGAAGTTGTTGCGGTAGGTTGCATTCGCGTAAGCAATCTTGGCGACAATCTCGTACTTGCCGGGTTCGTCGATAGTTCTGCTGTCAAGCTTTGTCCTCGCGCCCGTGTCGTCGTCAACCAGATAATACTCGTAAGTTACCTTAAAGTTTTTGTCCTTGTTGAGCTCGCAGTCGAGGTTGCTGTTAATGTTGGGCAGCATGGTCTCGCCTGTGTATGCGTACGAACCGCCGACAAAGCCCGCCTGGTCCAAAAGGTCTACTCCGTGATATTCTTCGAAATGCTCGAAGAGGTTGACTTTTTTGATTGTAAGGGTTGCCGTCATGCTTTCGAGCGGCATATAGTTTGCCGACGCGCTGTCCACAAACTCAACCGTTACCGTGTAAACGCCAGCGTTCGTGCCCACGTTGGAATTGGGGTTGAACGAACTGTCGGTAAAGCCGTCGTATTCCGTCTCGTACTCCGTCGTGTAGCGCGCGGTCACGGTGGCGGGCAGCGAGTAGCCCTCGTCGAACGTTATTTCGAGAATGTGTTCATTGTCGTCATACTCGTCCGTCCTGCTTATAAGGTGGATATGTCCGCTTACCTCGTAAACGCTCTTGCCAATCGAGTACTCTTTCCTCAGATTGGTGCTCTTCAAGACGAAGTTGCCCGCGTCTGCGCCCTCTAAACCGGTTACCTGCACGCTGTAACTGCCCGAATCAACGGTGGGCAGTCTGTTTGCCGCAATCTGCGTGTCGCCGTTTTCGTTGACCGTGTTTACGATAACCGTAAGTTTAACGTCGCTTATTTCGGTCACGACGCGGTTGCCGTGGTCGAACCTGTCGTTAATAGCCGCCTCTACCGTGTACGCCTCGCCGTCGTAATCGCCGTTGAAGTTTTCGGTGTCGCGCTCCTCGCCGTGAACGAAAGTATAGCTTATCGAGTTAATCTCGAACGGGGTGATTACAAGCTCCGCCTCCATTTTTGCAAGAGGCTCGTAGTTACCCTTGTCGGTGCCGTCGGACGCAAACGCGAAGGTTACTTCCACGTAGTACGTGCCCACATTCTTAACTTCGTTAAGGTCGGCGATGTCGTTGCGCGTCGTGCCCGTCAGCGTGTAGTAGCTGTAAGTTACCATAACTCTGCAACCGTCGGGTAACTTTACGTACCTTATAATGCCGTCCTCGTCCGCTTCGAACGACGAACCGTCGGTCGTGCTTCTGCGGGCAAGCACCATCTTCTCCGCCTGCGACTCCGCATTGTACGTCGTCGTCACGTTTGACAAAGTGAGGTTATTGTAAACGGCTTTACTCATCGAAATCTCAATCTCGCCGTAACCGCCCGTCCTCGTCGTAGCGTCGCCGCCGATAGTCGCCGTAACCTCGACCACGCACACATAAATGCCGCAGTCGTTCACGTTTTTTACGGTCAGCGTCGCCTTCTCGCCGCTGTTGGGTTGCGTCGAAACAAGCACGCAGTTCTTATCGGTATTTTCCAAATCGTCGTTGGTGCCCGCCGCGCTGCTTTCGTCAAAGCGTCTGTATTCAAACGCCTCGCCCGCAGGTATCTGCGACTGGTTTTCGAGCTTGTTCATGTACGCGTCGTAATAGGTCATTACGCCGTTTTCCTCGAACGAATAGCCAGTAACCTTATCGTCGTTAATGTAAACCGAGCCCACGGTGAAGCAATCGTCATAATTGCCGAATATACGGTACCACTTGTAGGTAAGCGTAATCGCCGCGCCGTCGCCCGCGTCGTAGGACTGTGCGGGGGTAGCCGTCATGGTTATGCCCGAACCGCCGTACGTCGTGCCGTTGTTGGCAACCGATATATTTACGCGGTCAACGCCCTTAATGTGCCATACCGCATACAGGTTGTTGCGGTTGAGCGGCTTTTTGTTGACGTCGTAATCCGCGCTGACCTTGTATTCGATGGTATCCGAGCCCTCTTCTGCGGGATAAACCACAACGCCGTTGCGGCTCGTCGCCCAGCCGAGGAAGTCGAAGCTCGTACGCTCGGGATTCTGAATATAAATCGTAGCGTCCGTCTTGGCTCCTTCGCTCTCGTCCAGAATATAGCACTCGTTATCCGCGTCATAGTTCGGATAAACATCGATTGAGCCTATAAACGTGTAGAGATAAACCGTCGCGGGCTGTGCTTCCCATATAGCCGTAAGCGAAATGTTGCGGTAAACAACGTTGCCGTTTTCGTTGGTCGGCGCGTCGAGATACAGCGTTTCGCCGAACAAATCCTTCGTCGTGTCGACGCCGCTGTCCGTTAAGAACGCCTTCTCGCCGCTGTCGGTGAACTTCCAGCCCATAAAGTCGTAACCCTGCTTGGTCAGACGGTTGGGCAAAGTGGTTCTGTTCCTGTTGCTCGGGTCGTCTATAAGGCTCGACGGAGTGTACGTACGCGCAAAGCCCGTACTCGTACTCGTGCCGCCGTCGATTACGTAAGTTATCGTGTAACTCTGCTCCGAGAAGGTCGGCGTAATCTCAACAACCTTGTAGTCGTTGCCGTTCAACGTGTAGTCTTTAAGGTACGTATCCCTTATCACGAACTCGTCGGTGAACGTGTACTCGCGGGTTGCGCCCGTAGCGGTAGTCGCCGTAACGGTAATGTGGTCGTACTTATAGCCGTTGGCAACCGTAGCCGAAATTCTTACGGTGTCGCCCACGTGCATAGCCTGCGCCGCCACGCCGATTGTGCCGTTGTGGTTGTTCTCGTTTGCAAAGCTGAGCGAGCCGAAACTGCCCGTAGCGCAGTTAATGTAAACGTCCACGCTGTTCCACTTCGCATAGAAGGTGATATTGCTGAAATCGTATCCCTCTTCCGCGTTGCCGTACAGATTGGCAATATTGCCTACTGCAAATCTGCCCGTTCCTCTCATTGCGTCCTCTACCGTCGTGCCGCCGACAACGTCCGTCGTTATGTACCAGCCGTCGAACACATAGCCCGTTCTCGTGGGCTCTTCGGGCAGAACGTTTTCAAGACTGTCGCCGTTCGTCGCCTGCTTGGTGATAACGGGATTCCAGCTTCCGTCCTGCTTGTCGTAGCTTACGTTATAGAGTGTCGGGGTCCAGTGCGCCGTCAGAACGGTGTTCTTTTCCTCGTCGCTCATACCCTCGTAAGGCGCATAGATAGAGTTGACCTGTCTGTTGCCTATGTACCAGCCGCTGAAAGTGTAACCGACCGCGGTAGGTACAGGCGTTCTTATGCTCTTCGTGTAGGGAATATTGACAATCGTGTAGTCGATAACATACACGTCCGCCGCGTCTACTCCCTCAACCTCTTCGGTATTGTATCTGAAATTGAATCCGCTCTCTGCGGGGAATAAACCTTCGTAATTCCATGCAGCGTATGTGCCTATCTCGCTCAGACCGTCGTTCGTGCGCACAACCAACTGCGTGTTTCTCGGCAACTGGTTCTCCCCCGTGCCTAAGTTCATATCGAAGTAAACATGGAACGTTTCCATATCGAACTTGGCAATCAGGGTTATATTGCCCGTAACCGTCAAATCGGTCGTCGCAAAATTTATGACCGTCTGCGTTTCGTCCGTCGAAAGGTACCAGCCCACGAAAGTGCTCAAAGGCAGGTTCGGTTCACGCGCGGGAGCAACCAGCGCCGCCCCGTACCTCAACCTTCTCGTCTGCGTAGCGGGTACCGCGTCGCCGTCCGCCCTGTAAGTCACCGTATACTCGTTGAGTTTAAGGTAAACCACAACCTCGGTCGAGCCGTCGCCCGCAATTCTTTCCGTCGTGTCCAAAGGCTTGCCCGTGTCCAGAGTATACTCTTCGGGGTGCAGGAACTCGTTCGTCGTCGCGTGGGGCAACCCGCCTTCCGCTAACGGCTTGATATACGTGTCGGTCAACCCCTTCACAAACGCCTTTTCCACGTACGGGTTGTTCGAGCCCGCCGCCGCGTCGTACCCGAGGTTCTCGGTCGGCTCGAAATACGTGCCGTCGGGTTTCTGCAACAGGTAGTAAACAACGTACTCAACCTCTATCGCGCGGTAGTGAATCTCGATTTCCTTAGCCGCCGAAATGTTCTGCAACAGCTCGTTCGTAAGCTCGCCCTCGCCGTCGCTTCCCGCAAGCGTAAGGTACGGTTCATATCCGTCGGGCGTGGGAGCCGTCACCTTCGTCATCTTGTTCAACGCGCCCGCCGTCGCACTCGCGTAGGTGTAGTTGAACGTAAACATGTTCGTGCCCCTGCTCACGTCAAAGGTCATGTTGCCGCCCTTGTCAACCCAAAGCTTGGTGACCTCTTCGCGGTCGCCCTTCAAGCCGACGCTCGTCAAAGTTACGGAAACCGTCTCGCCCAAAGCCGCCTCGCCGCCGATATTTTTAATCGAATATCCGTCCTGGTCGGCAATGATAACGTCGCCGAAAGCCGTCGTCGCAATGCCGCCCTTCGAATTGAGCCCGCTCGTAAGCACGCGCCCGCTCTCTGCGTCAGCCGCCGAAACGCCGATGACCGAAGTCGCATTCAACGTACCCGTAATATTAATTTTCTTATTTGTGTTAAGATATACGTTCGAAAGTCCGCCGTCCGAATTTTCGTTATCTTCAATGATAACCTTGCCTGAAACGTTGAACGTTCCGTCTACCCAAACGCCGCCGCAAACGCCGCTCGTTGCGGTGTTGCCCGTGATTTCGCCGCCGCTCATTACGAAAGTGGCGTTGGTTGCAACAAGAATGCCGCCTATGTGCGTTCCCGCTACGTTATCGGAAATAGCGCCGTCCGTCATTGTGAACGTGCCGGGAGTTTGCTGATAAATGCCCGCCGCGCCGTGCGTAGTAGTATTTTTACTGATTTCGCCGCCCGTCATATTGACGTTGCCGTTACTGTAAATACCACCGCCGAGGTTTTCGGCATGATTACTTACGATTGCGCCTTTTAAGCCGAATGTCGCGCCTTTTGCCAAATAAACGCCGCCGGCGTTGTAACCCGCAAAGTTACCCATATCCGACTTGTCTGTCGCGCTCGCGTCATATGCGTTTGCGCCGCCGATAACACCCGCGCTCACAGTGAACGTGCCCTCATTGTATACACCGCCCCCGTTTTCGGTTGCCGTGTTGCCGTCAATCTGACCGCCGTAGAAATTAGAGGTAGCTCCGCTCGCAATGTAAACGCCGCCGCCGTTGCCCGTTGCCGTGTTCCCCGTAACGAATACGTCGTAGGGCGCGCCGTCGCCGCCGTAGAAATTGGTCGTGCCCGCGTTGTACACACCGCCGCCGTTCGTCGCGGTATTTCCCGAAATGGTGCCCGCTCTGAACTCGAACGTAGTGTTGTTCGGACTAACACGTATACCGCCGCCGCTACCTTCCGCGGTGTTGCCGGAAACCGTAACGTTCGCACCGAATATTAAGGTGGAATTTGATATGCCTATGCCGCCGCCGTCTAATTCCGCGTAGTTGTCGGAAATTTCAGCGTTTTGTAAAGTAACTTTTACGCCGTTACCTAAAACCAGACCGCCGCCACCGCCGCCGCTCGAAAGTGAGTTAGAGCGGTTGCCTGTTATCGTAATGTCGGAAACGGTTATTTCGCTCTTGCTCCAAATCATAACCGCGCCGCCGTTTCTTTCAGAGGTGTTGCCCGTAAAAGTACAGTCGGAAAGAGCCGTAACGTCACCGCTTATATTGAGCGCGCCGCCGTCCAACCCCGAGGTGTTGCCCGTAAAGGTTGCGCCTTGCACCGAAATGATAGCCGATGCGGAATTTTCGGAATCGTCCTTTAAGTAAATCGCGCCGCCGTGACCGTCCGAATGGTTACTATCGAACGTGCCGCCCGTAATGGTTGCGGTTGCGTCTACAATACAAATACCGCCGCCGCCCGTACCGTTGGCTGTGCTCAGCGACTTATTGCCCGAAATCGTGCCCGCGCTCATAGTGAACGTTCCGCCCGCGACGTAAATCGCGCCGCCGCTGGTTCCTGCCGTATTGTTATAAATCGTGCCGCCGGATACATTCAATTCGCCGTTTTCGGCAATGTAAACCGCACCGCCAACCGTGCCTGCGGTGTTGTCGTAAATTTTTGCGGAACCCGAAACGTTTAGCGAAGCCTCGGGTTTAACTAAGAATGCGCCGCCGTTTGAAACCACGCAGTTGTTGTGAACCGAGCCGCCAGTCATATTGAAAACGTTATAGACCACAATCGGCGTATAATCTTTATCGTTTGAACTAAAGCCCGTAACCTCTCCTTTGGACATATTGACTACGCCCGTAGCGGTTACTACTATTGCGCGCATATGTCCCGTGTCGGACGCAGATTTTGTAATGGTGCCGCCCGAAAATTCAAACGCAAATTTATTCGACGTATATTGACTTGATACAACGTATACGCCGGTAGCTATACAATTTGCCGTGCCGCCCGAAACGGTTATCGTGCCGTTCTTCATCCAGAATCTGCCCGCCGTGTAAACGTTGCTGCCTAGTGCGTTTGAGTTATCGTCAGCTTTCGTTGCAGTATTGTTCTTTATAACGCCGTTATCCATTTGGGAATACCACGCCCCATTGTATAAACCGCCGCCGGCGTTCGCCGTGTTTCCCGAAATTTCGCCGCCCCTCATATAGAATTGCGAGCCCTGATAAACGCCGCCGCCCGTAGTTGCGGTATTGCCCGAAATCTTACCGTCGTTTAAATTGAACGCGCCGTTAGAGTGTACGTATACGCCGCCGCCCGTTGATGTTGCGGTATTGCCCGAAATCTCGCCGCCGTACATATCGAATGTCGCGTTGTTAACATCGATAACGCCCGCACCATTGTAAGCCGAGTTGCCGGAAATCGTGCCGCCGTACATTTTGACGGTGCCGTTATTGTATATACCGCCGCCGTTCACGCCGCTCGCGGGCGAGGTGACCTTAGTTGTGGGCGCACTTGCCGTAACAACATAGTTGCCCGCAGTAGTGCCGCCGTAGAAATTCAGAGTGCTGCCTGTGCCTATGCAAATACCGCCTGCACTGGAAGTATATCTGTTGTTGCCGATAACCGCGCTGCCGCTGTAAGTGGTTTTGTTGTTTTCCGTCTTGACTGCGCCCAAATTCAGGGTCGCGCCGCTCGTTACAAAAATGCCGCCGCCTTGGCATGCAACGTTGTTCTGAACCGAACCGCCCGTAAGATTGAGCGTTGTGTTCGTGCCGCTGACAAAAATGCCGCCGCCCGTGTGACCGCTGTTCGTAAGCGTGGTTGCGTTATCGTTAATTCTGCCGCCCGAAATAGTAGCTGTACCCGACATGCAAATGCCCGCGCCGTCGTCATCCGCAGTGTTGTTCGAGATAGTGCCGCCCGTCATCACGAGATTAGAACTGTTTAAATACAAACCGCCGCCGCTGCCGCTGTTGTCGGTATTCGTCGCGGAGTTATACGAAATAGTGCCGCCGTTAATGGTAACGTTGGAATTACCTTGCGCATATATGCCGCCGCCGTTCGTCGCGGTGTTCTTGTTCGCCGCCGAACCGCCGATAGTACCGCCGTTCATAGTAAACGTTGCTTTATCCACGTATACGCCGCCGCCGTTGCCCGTCGCCGTGTTGCCGACAATCGAACCGCCGTTCATGGTGAACGTGCCGGCGCTGTCAACGCACACCGCGCCGCCGTACCCACCGGA
This sequence comes from Clostridiales bacterium, assembly GCA_023667345.1. Classification (GTDB taxonomy): domain Bacteria; phylum Bacillota; class Clostridia; order Christensenellales; family Borkfalkiaceae; genus Coproplasma. The sequence continues at coordinate 38,591 of JAMPAF010000013.1, read as the reverse complement.
CGTATTGCCCTTGATTGTGCCGCCGTTTAAGGTAAGATTGCCGCTGTATACGGCTAACGCGCCGCCGCCGCTTCCGACTGTACCGCCCGTAATCGTACCCGAACCCTTAATGGTAAGCGTACCCAAAACGTAGATGACGGTACCTGTTGCCGCAGATTTGTCTAAGGTATAACCCTTTAAATCGAGAACAATGTTCGCGCCTTCGGGAACGTTCAGCGCACCGCTTGTACCGAAGCCGGTAGTGCCCGCCGTGCCGAAACCCGTCGAAGCGTTCGCCGTCCAGTTGTCGGTCATTTCGAAGACCTGCTGTGCGCCGCCGTTATTTTTGGAAGCGTTAATCGCCGCAACCCATCTTTCCGCCATCGTGCCGGAAATCTTGCTCTTCAAATCATAGCTATATCTGCTGTTCTCCACCGTCTGTACAATCTGATAATTGTCTTTATTGTCGGGGAAGAAGCCCTTTTGCGTGCCATCGTTTTTGAAGTCCGCATATTCAGCGCAACCGGTTATGAATCTGCCCGGCTCTGCCATGGAAATACCGACGTCGGGCATATCTTGTCTGGGATAACAATGTATCTCAAGACCTTTATTCTTTGCGAAATACAGGTTGTTGGTAAGCTGCCCCGCGGTGTTGCCCTTTATCTCGTTGTTGCAGATTTCCTGCACCGCGCCAGCACCGTCGGGATTGCCACCCTTGCCGAGAATACGTAACTTACCGTTTTGATATATGCCGCCCGCGTCGTTCACGGCAGTATTGCCAGAAATTACGATTTTTGTCAAATCTAACGCGCCGCCGTTATAAATGCCGCCGCCGTTTTGCGCGCTGTTGCCCATGTCCGTTTTGTCGGTCGCGTTCGCATTATACGCCTTTGTGCCGCCGATTGTGCTGTCGGTAACCCTTGTGGTGTTGCCGCCAACGTAAATACCGCCGCCGTAACTGCGCGCCGAGTTGCCCGTAATCGTCGAACCCGTTATATTGACGGGCGAAGTATTGTAGAAACCGCCGCCGTTAGAGCCCGCGGTGTTGTTTTTAACGACAACGTTTTCGTAGTTATATGTTGCCGCGCCCGTATTATACAGTGCGCCGCCGCTGCTCGTCGCCGTGTTGCCCTTAAACTCGCAGCCCTTAATTGTCGAGTTTACAGAGGAAGGCGTAGAGACCGCGCAGATTGCGCCGCCGTCGCCGCCTATTGCTTGGTTATTTTCGAATTTGGCGTTGTAGATATCGAGAGCCGTAATGGTGCCGCTGTATGCATATATTGCGCCGCCCGACCATGCCGCCTTATTATCGGTAAAATTGACAACCTTTTTGTCGTCGTCGGGGTCGCCGATAATGAGCGCGCCCTTTTGGTGCCATATACCGCCGCCGCGCATATTTTTATAACTGCCCGCGTCAATTGCACCGCCCGCATAGTTGCCCGAAATGGTGCCGCTCTTCACGGTCAAATCGCCCGCCGAGAAAATACCGCCGCCGTCGCCGTCGGTTGCCGTATTATCAGTAACGGTAATGTTTTCAATAGTAACAGTTGCTGTACCCTGTATATACACGCCGCCGCCGTGAGTGCCCGAAGTGTTGTCGGTTACGGTTGCGTTATGTATGGTAGCCCCGTTAAAGTAATCTTCAACAACGGTTGAATTTGTTGCACGGCAAAAGAAGCCGCCAGCCTCTTTGTTTGCTTTGTTTTCCGAAAATTTTGCACCCCATATTGTTGCGGAGCCGGCAAATACGCCGCCGCCGTTATTTGCGGAGTTGCCGATAAATTGAACCGCTTCTTTATCGCCTTTCTCGGTGCCTAAAACGAGAGTGCAGTCGTCGTTAGTTAATAAACCGCCGCCGTCGGCATTTTCGGAAACGTTATTCGAAAAAATGCCTTTCTCTACAATAACATCAACACAGTAATATGTGTATAAACCACCGCCGTATCTGACCGCAGAATTGTTGTTGACAGTTATATTTTTTATCGTGATTGTGTTGCGCTTGGTTTCGTCCGCAGCTTCGCTGCGTGCGCTGCCCGCCACATAAATTGCGCCGCCGCGTGAAGTCGTAGAGTTGTTATTCATGACAGCGTTATTTATGGTGAGCTCCGATTTTATCCCTTGATAAATCGCACCGCCGCCATAATATTCACTGTTACTTGATACATTCTTATTGCCTGTAAACGTGGGATATTTTGTTCCGTCCTCAGAACCGATTACAAGCGTTGCGCCTGCCGCCTCGTAAATGCCGCCGCCGGCAACGCTTCCGACATTATCCGAAATCGTGCCGCCGATAATATTTCCCGAACTGCCACTTGTAAATTGAATGCCGCCGCCTCTCGTAGCTGAGTTTTCGGTAATCGTACCGCTTTCTATAAGGAGTTTCGACGAATTTATATAAACGCCGCCACCGCCACTTTTCGACGTATTTTTGGTAAATACCGTATTGCCGCTTATGGTTAAATCGTACTCGCCGTTCGCCGCCTGACCTTGTGCTACGTAAATGCCGCCGCCGTCCGCCGCGCTGTTGTTTTCGATAATTGCGTCTTTTATTATTACCTTTGTTTTTACGGCTTCAATACCGCCGCCGCAACCCCTATCGGTGTTTGCCGTATTGTCGGATATAGTACCGCCGTTTATGGTTAAAGTGCCGCTACCGCAATAAATACCGCCGGCGTTTAACCCTGCGGAGTTGTTAGAAATTTCACCGCTGTTTATAACAGTAGTGCCGTTGCTGATACATACGCCGGCACCGTCACCTATAACCGTGCTGTTTCCGGAAATTTTGCCGTTGTTCATTGTGAACGTCGAACTGTGAATAACGTAAATGCCGCCCGCAACAGTGTTCGCAACGTTATTGCAAATTTCAGCGGTGCCGCCCATAGTAAGGCTCGATTTTTCACGGACATGCACGCCGCCACCGTCGGTATCGCCGACGTTGGAGTTGACTTTCGCCGTGCCCGTAAGTATTACGTTTGCGCCGAGCGCAAGTATGCCCGCGCCTCTGCCGCCGTTATCATAGTCGGTTGCCGAACCGTCGGGGTCAATCGCTTTTGCTTTGTTATTGTCAATATTGCCACCGTAAGCGCTTAAATTGCCCGTGGTATAAACGCCGCCGCCGAAACGAGCCGTATTTGCGGTAATCGAACCGTTCAAAATCGTTAAGGTGCCTTCGGTATAAACGCCGCCGCCCTTGCCCGAGTTGTTGCCGCCCGTGATTTTGCCGTTGGCTTTCGCGCTTGTATCGTTAATGACGAGGTTGCCGTAGTTGGTGATGACCGAGCCGTTTTCCGTTGCCTCGGTAAGTCCGCGGTTGACGGTGTAGCCGTTCAAGTCCAGTATGACATATTTGCCCGCGGGCACATTGAGTGCGCCGTTATAGTAAGGGTCGGTATTTGCCGTGCCCTCGCCGAACAGGTGCGTTGAAGAGTTTGCGGTGAGGTTTGCCGTAAGCTTTGCCACCGCGTAACTGTCCGCACTGCTTTGAGCCGCGATGACGGTTGCCCAGTCTGCGGCGGTTTTAATTTCGACCGTCTCGCCCTCGGCAAACGAGGGGGGCGTTACGGAATTATCGTCGGCAACGCCGCCTGCGAACGTGCCGCCGCGGAGCGCGTTTTTATTTGCAAGAGTTACGCCGACCGCGGTGAACGCGCCGCCGAGCGCGACTGCAAAGGCAAGGCTGAGTGAAATTATCACCGCCTTAAACTTTTTAGTCCACTTAACTTTGCTTGCCGCCGCGCCGCGCGCTTGCGTCATGGTGAGCGTAGTCGAACCATCCCCTCGCTTCACGCTCTCGCGCCTCGTGGCATTGTTAGTCGTCTTGTTGTTCATATCCTTTCACACCGTCCTTTTTTAAAAGAAAATGTTTTTTAACTTTTTATCCTTACTCTCGCCTTCCACTTTGAAGGGGAAGGTGTCGCAACCGCTAAGGTTGTGACGGAAGAGGTTGGTTCCTATTCCGACCTTATTGTCATTCTGCCCCGCGCCCAACGCGGCACGCAGTAGGCTTGCCGAAGAATCCAGGCGTAGCCGCACGGGAGTGCCCCTCAAATAACGTTTGTTGCGGTTGGATTTATTTTGCGCGAGAACAACGCGCAAAAAGATTATCACGTCGTAAACGGTAAATACTCTCGCATTTCATCGCAGTCCGCCGTCTCGTTTACTCCTCATAATGACGGGTCAGACACCCTGCAACCGCCCTTGCCCGTTCCCCGCGCCATTTCTCAAAAAATCGCGCTGTTTTCCGCACCGTTCGGGAAATAATGCCCCGAAAAAAGCCCTGCATTTCCCGACCGTTCCGCGTTTTCCAAAAATGTCTACTTTTTTGTAAAATTAAATGTTGACATAATTTTGGGCTTGTGATAGTATAAATTTTGAAAAATAGCCCGCAAAGGGCATTTTGTGCACCCTAAAAACGGCTGTCCAACAAAGTAGACATTTTTGGAAAATTTTTAAAGTTTTTTTCTTTTTCGCGCGCCGAAATTTGTCAATTTAAACTGTTTTATTGTCATATATGCTAAAATTACCAAAAAATACCGTAAAAAAAAGGCTTGTCGAAACTTGACAAGTCTTAAAAAAAATTTTTTTATAATTTAAATTTTGTCGTTTTTTCCCGACCGTTCGGGGTATTTTTGCAATTTTTTGCCCTTCATCCCCCAACCGTTCGGGAAATTTTAGGGATTTCTCAATGCTCTTTGCACCTTATTCTTGCCTTCCACTTTGAAGGGGAAGGTGGCACCGCGCCCAACGCGGTGACGGAAGAGGTTGATTCCTATTCCGACCTTATTGTCATTCTGAGGCTTGACGAAGAATCCAGGCGTAGCCGCACGGGAGTGCCCCTCAAATAACGTTTGTTGCGGTTGGATTTATTTTGCGCGAGAACAACGCGCAAAAAGATTATCACGTCGTAAACGGTAAATACTCTCGCATTTCATCGCAGTCCGCCGTCTCGTTTACTCCTCATAATGACGGGTCGGACACCCTGCAACCGCAAGTCAGCCGTAGGCGTCGCCGTCGAGAGATTTTAAACGGCTGTAAAAGGTCGACTTTTTCATGCCCGTCCGCGCAAGCGCCTCTTCACACGAGATTGTCCCGTTTTTGAACTGCGTCGCCGTGACCGTGAAGTCGGTCGGCTGAACTATCTCGGGGCGACCGAACCTTACGCCCCGCCGCTTTGCCGCCGCTATCCCCTCCTTTTGGCGCACCTTGATATTTTCGCGCTCCTTTTGCGCCACGTAGGAAAGTATCTGCAAAACGAGGTCGGATATGAGTTTGCCGGTAAGGTTTTCGCGGTTGGTGCGCGTGTCTAAAAGGGGCATATCCATAACGAAAATGTCCGCGCCTATGCGGCGGGTGATGTCAGCCCACTCCTCGATTATCATATCGTAGTTGCGCCCCAAGCGGTCGATTGATTTTACGACGAGCAAATCGCCGCTTTGCAATATACTTTTAAGGCGGCGGTAGTTTTCGCGGTCGAAGTCCTTGCCCGATTTTTTGTCGGTATAAATTTGCGCCTTGCCCACGCCGAACTGAATAAAGCTGTCAATCTGTCTGTTCAAATTCTGGTCTGCCGCGCTCACGCGCCCGTATGCGTACACCATTTTATGATTTTGCTCCTACCGTAAAATATTTCCACAATTTTAGCATATAAACCCCGACCCCGCCAGTATACTTTTCACTTTGTAAAAAACGTATGAAAAGGGCGGTGTTTTTGCCTGAAAAAATCGTCTTTTTTGACCTTAAATGAGCGCGTGCCCGTCGGCTTTTTGCCAAAACAAAAAGCCGACGGGCTGATAAGTCCGTTGGCTTTTTTTGCTATGCGAATTGTTGATTTTTTCAAAAAAACTGTTAAATTTTTTCCGTTAATCCATCATAATCTCTTCGTAAGATAAATTTATCATATCGACCGCGACCTTCAAAGAAGCTAAGTCGAGCACCTGAACAACCGTCGGTTTTACCTTAATCGAGGACTTGCCGCGCTTGTTTGTATTGCTTAAACGGAGCTGTTTTAACGCCTCGTTTTCGAGCATAAATTCCGCCACGGTTACACCGCGCTTAATGAGCAATTTGATAAGATTGCGCTTGCCGATTTTGACGGTTACGAAATTTTTCGCTATCGCAAGCTCGGTGTCGGGCTTGGTTAAAGCTTCTTCGCGCAGTTCGTCAAAATAACTCTGCTGCTCGGGCGAAAGTTCCTCGTACAGCTCGGTTATCGTCTTGCTGTCGTTGAAAACTATACCGTCCTGAACGACCACGAAACCGTTTTCGCCGTCGGGCTCTTCTTCCGTCGCGTCCGCCGCCGCGGCTTCTTCAATCACTTGCTGAGGCGCGGGTTGAGGTTCAGCTTTCTGTTGCTCAACTATAACAACCTTTTCGACAATGCGTTCGGTTACAACCTCGCGCGCGGTCTGTTCAGTTGTTGCCGACTGCGCGACAGCCGCGGGCTGTTCGACAACCTCGGGTGCGGGCTTTTGCTCAACGACTTTCAGCCGCTGAACCTTTGCCTCTTCCTCGGCTTTCCTGGCGGCGGCCACGGCAGCAGCCTCTGCCGCTGCCGTCTCCGCTTCCGCTTTTACCCTCGCCTCGTATTCTGCCTGCGCTCTCGCTGCTTCGGCTTCCGCCGCCGCCTGAGCCGCAAGTTCCTCCTCCACTACCGCACGTGCTTCCGCCGCAGCGGCACGCGCTTCCGCTTTTACAAGCTTGCTCTCGTTATAATTAGCAAGCCATTTAAACAGCAGACCCGTCAGCATCAGTACAAGCAGTACACCGAACACAACGATTACGACCGCCTCTATGCCGATGCCTATTAAATATCCGCTGTTAGCTAATATCGTCATAATCATTTACGCGCTCCTTTTCTCTTCTTTACGAATACCACTATGCACGTTGCAACCAGTCCCGCCGCAACTACGCCGAGCACGATTACCGCCACAAGCAAACCTATAGGTTCGCCGGGTTGCGCGCTGGTGATTATGAACGAACCGAACTCGCTCGTCTTGAACTCGATGTAGGTGTCGTCGCCGTCGCGCACAACTTTCGCAGATTTCTGCACCGTTTTGTTCGCGCTCTTGAAGAATACCTTCAAATCGCTTCTGCCCGCAAGCTCCTCGCCGAGCTTTACGCGCACCGTGTACTCCCCTTCGCCCGTAACCGAACCGCCGCCGTTGCGCACGAACTCTACGACGTAGCCGTCCAGAACATTCTGCTTGTTAATGCTTTCCTTGCCGACGTCCTCGCTGTCCATTTGGGTTATCGTCAACGTCCAGTCCGCGCCGACGCCGTTACCGCCCGATATGGAACCGTTGTTTGTCGACGCTTCCCTGCTCGGGTCCCTCACCTCGAAATGCGTGCCTGAACCTAAGTCGACTATTCCCGCGTAATTCTTAGTATCGGGTATAACAGCCTTTACGTACCAGGTGCCCGCCATATCGGGTTTAACCGTCGAGTAATCGCTATTGGGTTTATCCGGACAGTAGTATAAAAGCTGCGCCTTATCCGCACCGAAATCCGCCGTAACGTCGAAATTGAAATTCGTACTTCCGAGAACAACAACCTCGGGCACCGAAATGCTCGCGTTGGCTTTGTCGTTTGCCGCCTTTTCGATTTTAAACGTGTAGCCGTAAGTTTCGGGCAACAGATATTCGGGGCTCTTTATTCTGATAGTTACCTCGACTGTATACTCGCCCACGTCGGCTACGTTCCAGTCGCCGCTCGTTAAAGTTACCGGTTTGCCGTTAATCTTATACGTTACCGTGTAGTTGCTCTCGGCTACTAACTTATCGCCGTCGGTCGTATCGGTTATAGAAGCTATTACGGGCTTGGGTATCGCGTAGGTGCCTTCCTTTTTATACGTTACCGTAAGCTCGTCGCTTTCGGGCTCAAGGTCCACCGAATAGGGGTTGAGCGTTACGACAACCTGCAAAGTGAACGTATCCTTATCGAGCTTATACTGCGGGTTATCGGTTATCGTGAGCTTATAAATTATCTCGTATTCACCCGGCTCGGTAAGCGTTGCGCCGCTGCTGCCGTTCTTGTGAACCGTGGAGGTATAAGTCAAACCTTTTATCGAGGATACGGGGTCGCCTTCGCCGTTTATTATGTAGCTGAGTTTAGGCGCCGTTGCACCGTTTACGGGGATTATCGTCGGCTCTTTCATGGGAGCTACCGTTACGATATCCTGTTCGAGTACCGTGAACGTTTCGATGCAGAACCAATCGAGATAAACGAACCTGACTTTAAGCGTCCCCGCTTCCGTAAGCTTGCCGACGGGAATTTCGTCGTCGCCGTCTACGTCTAAATACGCCTTTACGTTACCCATCTTCAAAGTCAACGGGTCGCCGTCGTCGAACAGCGCGTAAAACTCGATATCTTCGAAATCGGGCGTTTCGCCTACGTAGTACATCTTTCTGAAATCGCCTTCGTTGGCAATTACGATTTTCGAAGGTTTCTTGTCTATAACGGGCACTCTTAACGTACCCTTATTGTCGCCGCTCCTCGCAAGCAGTTCAACATAGCCGTTGCTTACGTCAACCCTATCTATCGGATAACCTTTCGCGCCCGTGTTGCCTATTCTGAAACTGGGCTCTGTAACCTGATACTCATAGCCGTACCAAACGTCCTTTTCCTGATAACTGCTGTAATGCAACTGATATACGTTTATGCCGACGGTATCGAAAGTCATATTCAGATAGTAAACCTGAATCGCAGCCTTGGTGAGTTCCACCCTGAGCGAATTTTCTCCGTTCCTTTCGACCTGCGGTCTTACGCTTAATGTAAATTTGCCTATCTTGTCATTATAACTGTCCTGATTGTTGGGCTTGAACACATAATCAACCTCGACCGTGCCTTCCGCCGAAAGATAGGTATCTTTAAGCGATTTTTCGTCCGTAACGATATCGTAGGTATTGCCGACGACGTTCGTTATGAAATAGAATTCGCCCAAAATCGCCTCTTTGCCCTTAAAGTCCGCCTTAACCGCGCTTTTCCTTAAACCTTGCGGGTTATTAACGAACGATATGCCGTTGCCGTAAGTGCTCTCGCTGTAAACGGCGTCCATGTCGATATTCGCCTTTACAACCGAGAAATTGTGCACGGCGGTCGTCGAGGTCGACAACGTGTAGTTGTTGATAATGCTCGCGTCGCCCGAAAGGCTTACCCGTACGCTGTAATCGCCAACCTCGGTTACGCGGGTTATGCCCGAGCCCTCGGCGTTTGAACCCCTGAAGAATTCATAAGTGAACGTTATGCCAGCCTTATCCTCGTCGAAGATATCCGTTCCCGAAACGACGGGCACGTTGTGCAATCCCGTGTATTCGAGCTTAGCGCCCGCGGCTCCGTCGCTCCAATCGAACTCGACTGCGCGCTTTGCAATGCTCAAAGCATATTCCGCCGTAATCTTGTACTCGTCAATTCTGCCTACGACCATTACATAGCCGTCGGAATTGTAGTCTTTTACCGCGTTTCCGTTCTCGCTTACCGCGGGGAACGCTCTGCCGCCGTCTTCTTTGAGCACAACCTGTATTCTGTACTCCGCGCCAATGTACGGCAAACTCTTCGTCAGCGGCTTCCAACCGCCGTCCTTCTCATCGTAGTACTGCCATTCTACGTCCGCGCTCGTTACGACTTTGTAAATTCCCACGCTCACGCCGTCGCCGCCGAAGGTGTATACGCCGCCGTCTACGGTAAGCGGGTTGTTGCCGAGTTGAAGCTCGCCCGTGTAAGTCGCGTCGGTGCGCATCGTCTCCTCGACGCCGTCCGAATTGATGGCTTTGTACTCGATTTTAAACGTGTAGTGCGAACCGTCGGTGAGCTGTTCGAGCCCATTCTTTTCATCCACCTTTGTATAATCCGAACCCGTGCTGTACAAAAGTGTATACTTGTCGATTTTCTGGGTTACGCTGAACGTATACTCCTCGCTGTCCGTGTCGAACATACTGATAACAATTACAAAATCGCCCGTATGCCAGAAGGTCGTCTGTTCCTCGCCGCCCTTGCGCTCGAACTTCACGGTAGCAATCGCAACGTCGTCGCCCGTAATCACTCTCGGCGTCGGGTTGTCCTGATACTTGACCGAAATCTCTTCGATAAGGCTGTAATCGAACCCGCTGCCTACCGCCGCCGTAAGTCCGTCCTTCCATTTAACGGTGACCGTCTCAACGGTGCCTTCCTCTATGATAATGGTAATCGTGCTCTCGCTCTCCGTAACCTCCTCGAAGTTGTTGAGGTAAGTTATGCTCTCGTAGCTTATTTTCGCGAAAACCTCGTACCTGCCGTCGTTGTAAAGGCTCTTGTCCTTGTTACCCTTGATATCGTTGAGGGAACCGTCGTTATACGTGCCGTCGAACAGCGGCTCTCTGCCCCTCGCTTCCTCTACCTTGTAGTAGTAGTAATAAACCGAGAAGAACTCCGTGTTCGCCAGAAGCCCGCCCTCGATATGCGGCTGGTAGCTCGCTGTCGTGCTGTACGCATAGGAATTGCTTACAAATCCCCCCTCCTGCAAGAGGTCTCTATCGTACGTATCCTTGTAATATTGCAGAAGATTAGCCTTTTTGACGGTCAGCGTAGCCGTCATATCGGGCAACGCCTCGTAGTTCGCCGCCTCGCTGTCGGTAAATTTAACGGTAACGGTATACGTACCCGCATTCTTGCCGCCGTTGTCCGCAAAGTCCGCCTTCGCCGCGGTGAAGCCGTCTTCCGCCGCCTCGTAAACCGCGGTGTACGAAACCTGCACGCTCTCGGGCAGCTCGTAGCCCTCCGCAATCTCAATTTCTATCGTCTGAATGAGGTTGTTGAACTCGACCTCGTCGTCCCCGAACGTAATGTGCCCCGCAACCTCGTGCTGCTTTTTGCCGATTGTGTACTCGCACCGCAGGGTTATGTCCTCTTTAAGCTCGTAGTTCACGCTCGAAGTGCCGCTAAGCCCCGTAACGACAATGCAGTACGTGCCCGCCGTAACGGTAGTCGCCGCCGCGCCCGTAAGCTCCGTGTCGCCCTCGTCGGTCACCTTATAGACCTTGTAGGTCACAGCCAAATCGCCGTCCTTTTCGGTAACCGCACTGCCGCCGACTTCGCTCCCGAACGTGTCGAGAATATCAACCCTCACGCCGTAAGCCTCGCCGTCGTACACGCCCGTAAACGAAGTCTTGCTCTCGTCATCGCCGTGCACAAACCAATATTCGAGCTGGCTTATCACGTCCTTCTCGATAACAAGCTCCGCCTCAATCTCGCTCATCAGCTCGTAGTTGCCCTTGTCCGCGCCTTCCGTGTCGGCAAACCTGAAACTTGCCACCACAAAGTAGGTGCCCGCGTTCTTAACCGCGCTCAAATCGGTGATTTGCCTGCGCAGCTCGCCCTCGCCCTGATAGAAGGTGTACGTAACCGCAACCTTGCTTCCGTCGGGCAAAGTGACAATGGTGTTGCCGTCGCCGTCAAGGCTCACGGGCAAACCCGAAACAACCATCTCGTCCCAGCGCTCTTCGGCGTTATAGGTGACCGTCTTGTCCTCGAGCGTCAGCTTGTCGCAGATAGCCTTGCTCATCGAAATCTCAATCTCGCCGTAGCCCTGCGCCCTCGATGTCGAGCCGTCCGAATTCGCAACGACCTCAACAACGCACACGTAAATGCCCGTCTTTGCAACCTCGGTGATTTTCAGCGTCGAAGCTTCCGTCGCGAGAATACCGTTCCTTATAATGGGCGTGTCGCAGTATTGCGCCGCCTTCGCTTCGTCGAAGTCCTTGTAAGCGAACGCCTCGCCCGCAGGCTTATCCGTAAGCGGCTCCTTCGCGTCCGCGTCCTTATAGTACTTGCCGCCAATCTCGTAACCGGTAATGTCGTCGCCGTCCATATACACGTAGTTGGTCACGAAACACTCGTCGTACATGCCCTCTTTGATTCTGTACCACTTGTAATTGAGCGTAATTCCGCTCTCGGTGTACGGCTGGAAGGGCTTCGCGCTCATCGTAACGCCGTTCGCCGTCGAATTTCCGTTGACAACCGTCGTGCCGTACGTGCAACCGTTGTTCGCCGCGCTCATTACGATATAATTAACGCCCTTAACGTGCCAGACCGCATATAAATTGTTTTGGTTCAGCTCTTTTCCGTTCTGGTCCCTTTCGGGGTTGACCGTGTACTCAATCGTCGTAACGTCCGAATCGGCAGAAGCGGGGTAGACCACCGCGCCGTTGCGCGTCGTCGCCCAGCCGAGGAAATTATAGCTCTGCCTCGACGGATTTATGATATTGAGCGTCATTCCCGTCACTACGTCTTTTGACGTATCTTTGTCGAAGTCAATCTCGTAATAGTCCGCCTCGGGATTGTCCGCAGGTCCCGAATACTCGCCCTGCGTGTAGGTCGCGTTATAAAGCTTAACGCTCGCCTCCTGCGGGGTCCAGTGCGCAATTAAAATTACGTTTCTGTAAGTCACCGCCTCGGGATTGTTAAGGTCGAACGGCTGTTTCAGCCACATATCCGCGCCGCGCAGCTCGGAAGCGTCCGCGTCCGTCTCGTACGCTTCCTCGGGTCTCTCCCAGTCCTCGCCCTCGCTCGTCTCGAAATACCAGCCCGCAAAGTCATAGCCGACCTTGTAAAGGTCGCTGGGCAGCTTCGCCCTGTTCTTGGGGTCGGTCGCGTTTATGTTCGACGCGGTGTAGCGGTTGGTGAACGTTCTGTCGAGCACCGTGCCGCCGTCGGGGTGATAGGTAATCGTGTACGTTATCTCGCTGAACACGACCTCGATATCTAAATAGACCTTGCCGTCGTCCCCCTCGCGCAAGTCGCGGCTCGCCACGGTGAAGCTCGTCACGCCCGCCGCCTGCCTTCTGCCGCCGACCGTAATGTAATTGAAGCGGTAGCCCGCATTCTCCGTAATGTCAAGCTCGATATTTTCGCCGATAAGCACCGTCGCACCCGTGGCAACGTTGATAGTGCCCCCCTCGGCATATCTGTACGAAACCGACCCGCAAGTCGGGTTAATCGTCGAATTTATTGTAATGGGCACGCTCTGCCAGCCCGCGTACAGCGAAAGTCTGCTGAAATTGTAGCCCGCCGCCGCGTTGCCGTAAACGTCGTATTCCGCAAAGTCGGCGATAGAGAAGTAAATATTGCCGTCCCCGTCAACGTTCATCGACTTGCTGTAAATGGACTCCGCGCCGTCGCTCGCAGCTGCCGCCGCCGCAGTCGTGTACCAGCCCGTAAACACGTAGCCCGCCCTTACGGGGTCTTCGGGAAGCACGCTGCCCGCGGGCACGGTCTCTTCCGTTTCCAGCCTCTTGCCCCAGAGCGAAAGGTTGGTTATGGAATGTAAGCTGTACGAGTTCGTCTGCTCGTAGAAGCGCACGCTGTATTCCGTCGGCTTCCAACGCGCGGTGTACACAATCTCGTCCGCCGTCGCCTTAGTCGGCTTGTTGATGTTCGTCCTCGCAACCGTCGCCGCACTGCTTGCAAACCAGCCGAGGAAATCGTAGCCAATCGCGCTCGGTTTCGCCGCCGTAATGCCCTTGTTGTTGGAAACGTTATTTATATCGTATGTAACCGCGTATCTGCCGTCGCCCGTCGTCTGACGGAAATTGAAAGTTGCGTCGAAAATCGCGCTTTGGTTCCAGAAAACCTTGCCGCTCGCAAGCGTTGCCGCGTCGTACCCGACAACGTTGTCCGTGTCGAGTTGGTTTTCGCCCGTGCCCAAATTCAAGTCGAAAATAAGCGTGAATTTTTTGGAATCGAACTTCGCAAAGTACGTGGTCGTCTTGCCGTCAACCAACTCGTTCTGCCCCATGGGCACGGTCAACGCCTCGTCTTTATACCACCCCGCAAAAGTGCTCAAATCCTTCGTAGGTGCCGTAATATCCCCCAACGAAATGATTTGGTTGTGCCTTAAAGTGAGCGTCTGGCTCGAAGGCGAAGCCCCCGCCGCCGAGAACTTAATCTCGTATTCTTTCAGCTTGTAATATACAAGATAAATTGTCGGGTCGGCTTCCGTTCCCTCGCCGCGAACCTTGGGAGCCGCGCCCGTTTTAGCCGTGTCGAGCTCGCGCCACTCAAAGGTCGAATCGTTCGCAAGGTCGCTGTTCAAAGGCTTGCCCGAATCGTCGAACGCCTCCACCGTCGAACCCGTGTACGCCTCGCCCGCATAGCGGTAAACATAGCCGTTGCCGAGTAGCGCGTTCAACGCCGTTGCCGTCGTCGCGCTCGTGTAGTCGCCCGTTGTGGGCTGTAAAATATAGTATACCGCAAAGTGCCGCAGGTCGGCTTCATAAGCAACCGTCAGCTTCTTGCTCTCGGTGATATTCTCAACCGCTAAATTGATGTGCTCTTTCGAGCTGTCGTCCGTCGAGTACACGAAAGGTATGTAGCCCGCGGGCGAAGCCAGCCTGTACTGCACGGGAGGAACGTCGTCCGCCTCGGGACCGCCGTGCCAAACGCCGTCCTGCCGCACGTAAAATTCGATAACCGCGCTGTTGTCGTTATTGATAAACTGGAAGGCAATTCCCGTGCCGTAGTCAACGTCAATCGTAACGCCGCTGCCGATAGGTCCCGCCGCCGTCGTCGCCTCGGGCACCACCTCGTTCAAGGTGATTGTAAGCTGTTCCGCCTTCGGGTCTAAGGTCGCCTTCACGGGCGCGATATTCTCGTCCGTCGGCGTAAATTCAGCCTCAACTGTCGCGCCCTTTTTGTACACGCCCTCGGTTAAAATAGCCCACGTACCCGCAATCGTATTTCCGCCCGATTTTACCACGCCGCCCGTAAGTTGCCCCGGGGATATGGCTTGACCGACGTAAATTTTGTCCTTGAACGTCGGGTTTGTTTCCACCGTCGAAGCCGCCCCGAAAACCTTCAAATCGAAGTCGAGGGCTTTCACGTCCGAAAGCGCAATAACGCCCTTCCCCGCCAACGTCCCGTTCGGCGTCAATGTGTAGTATAATGTATATTTGCCCGTGTCGGCAATGGCGGGCTCGTCAATGACAAGCTCCGCCGCCGACCCCGACCTCTCGCCAAGTTTTGTGTCCGACCCCTCCTTCTTCCAGTAGGTCGAAACCGTCACGCCGTCCCCCGAAAGGGCGTGCGAAACCGTCGCGGACAACGTAGCGTTCGCGACTCCGCATGTAACGTTTAAGTTTAAAGAATTTTCCGCCAGACTCGAGGCGGCAGAAGCCGCCTTGGGCTTGAATGCCGCGTACAAATCCAGCTCGTCATCTTCATCTTCAACCGACGTGATGACGGGCGTTTTGCCGTAGCCGCCCTTCGACCAGCCGACAAATTCTAAATTCGCCGCGCCGCTCGCGCTCGCCCAGTCCGTAGGCTCGGGCAGCTCGGTCGTAGCCCCCGGCGCGTACTTGTCAAGCGTTGTCGGCGCACTGCCGTACGCCGTGTGGTAGGTGATTTTTTGCTCGAAGAGCCCCGCCGCTTGCGCGGCAGATTTAAGATTTAAGTGAAGCGCGGGACGCACAGCATACGAGGTCGAGGTACTAGGGCTGCCGGCGTAGCCGCCCGAAGAACTCAGACGATAAGCGTAGGAGGCGTCGAGATCGCGCCCGGAACGGAGCCAAGCGTATTGCGCATTACCCGAACTAACGTTCGTAGCACGTTGAGACGCGGAAGCGTTCCAAATACCCGAACCCGCCGTTCCGTTTTTATTCGAATAGTTGCTGTCGTTCCAGCCTGTTTCTACCATCGAAGGAAGCCACAGATAGTCGTTCTTCCATGCTGCATAAGTGGTTGCGTCGCCGTTATCGGAATAGTTATAATTAACAGTCGCACTGTTCAGAGTTTTCTGATACCAGCCGTTGGTGCCCCAGTTCGACGCGGGCAAAGTCGAAGCGTCCCACGCGTCGTTGGGGAAATACCAAGGGTACGAACCGTTGGAGCCGTCGTTACTGCGCTGTGTTTTTTGCCAAAGCATATTTGCGGGCGTTGCCAAAACCTCGGAAAAGCCCGATGTGGTTACGGTGCCCGTCGCGCTGTGCACGGAATTCCTCGTAAAGGGCGCCCAGTGCGAATTCTGCGTGCCCGCCGTAAGCGTGGTTGCGCCGTTTGACGCCACGTACGACGTGCCGTTAAGCGTGCTTCTCACCAAACTCGAACCGTACATTGCCGAGGGATATCTTGCGTTGGGCGTGTCCGCATACCAAGGGTTGTACGCCGACATATAGTTCGCGTCGGAATTTGCCTGCCACAAGGTTACGATAATATCGCCCGCCGTCGTGCCGTTCGCAGTGTAGTCGGCTTTGGAAACATACATTACGTTCCACACGATGCCGCCCAAGGTGACCGTTTTCGCCGTGAACTTATCCGCCGTCTTTGTTTTGGTGGTCGTCGACGACAGATTGCCCGACCCCTTCCAGCTTTCCATATCCGTGCTTAAAGTATTATAATTAATGTTCGCGCTCGCGCCCGCGACATAATTAATTAATTCCTGCACGCCCGTTCGGCTGTTCTTGTCGATTGAGTACGTGCTCGCGGTCTTGTTCACGTCGAGATTGATTGTCGTCGAGCTGACCGAGGTTGTGCTTTCCGCCGTGGAAAGCGGCAGCTTTTTCCCGCCGTTCGTGCCGAGGATAGCCCCGACAATCGCCGTCGCGCCGATAACGACCGCGCCAATCGGCAGCAAAGTCGCCATCAACACCTTCCTCAAAGTTTTATTCTTTTTCATATAACATAACTCCCATCAAATCGAAGTTTTATTTTTTTCCGTCATTCTGAGGCTTGCCGAAGAATCTTTTCCGCCCCCGCCCCCGCCCCCGTCATTGCGAGGCAACTTGTTGCCGCGGCAATCCAGAATTACGCAGTCTAAATTATTCGTTTTTATATGTCATGGTGAGCGTAGTCGTAAGGAGCAACGCGACGGAATAGCGATTGTTACCGTAGGTCAATCGCGTCACCATCCCACCGTCCAAACGTTCCCTATATTGTCATTCTGAACGCAGTGAAGAATCTATTCCCCGTCACCGTCATTCCGCCCTCTCCGTCCACCGTCATTGCGAGGCGGTTTACCGCCGCGGCAATCCAGAATTACGCAGTCCGAAAGAGGTTGGTTCCTATTCCCGAGGGCGGCAACCTCTATCGTCACCTTCGGTGCCACTTTCCCCTTTGCGTAAGGGGAAAGCAAGACGCTCCGCCCTCACTCTCGCCTTCCCCTTTGAAGGGGAAGGTGTCGCAACCGCTAAGGTTGTGACGAAAGAGGTTGACACTAACCACCTTATTCTTGTCCCAAATTCACACTCTCGGCGAACTTCACAAAAAGCAGGTAAAAAGAGCCCCGATTGCCGCACCGTTTCGGCAATTATGTGTTATTTCACAACATTTTTGCCCGAACGGTTGGCATAAATTAACATTTTTTGAGAGCGCAAAATGTACACCAATTAGTATATTCGGTGTACACTTTTTCAGTCTCTTGCTTGAATTCTATCACTAAAATATCGCTAAGTCAAGACTTTTTGTCGTTTTATTGTGTTAATTTCTTACATTTTGCCCATTTTTGCCCTTTTTTCGAAAAAATATGTACATCAATTATACTAATTGGTGTACACTTTTTTAATTTATAATATTTTCAACCGCGGCATAATATTCACGTCATTTCGAGTGGAGCGTAAGCGAAATCGAGAAATCTTTTCTAATACTCTTTTTACCTTATTTACCCCGACCGTTCGGGCAATTCGCAACAATTCACACCCATTTATGCCCAACCGTTCGCGCAATTATCCCTTGCCGCCGCGCCCTTGCCTTCCACCTTAATAAAGGGGGAAGGTGGCTTGACCGCCAAGGTCAAGACGAATGAGGGTTGTGTAAATTCGCCCGCAATTAAGCCTTCCCCCTACGTGGGGAAGGTGGCACTGCCATAAGGCAGTGACGGATGAGGGGTGTTATTTTAAGAATTCCCCTCACCACCGCTACGCGGAGCCTCCCCACCAAGGGGAAGCCTATAATAAGGTCAAAATTTTCCTTATCCCTCATCACCCGCTACGCGACAGCTTCCCCCTTATACAAAAGGTGGAAGCCAAGTCTAAGGAACAATTTAATTCCGCCCCTCTCCCTGCACACACAAAAAAATACTCAACCGCTTTTGCAAGCTCGTGACTTAAAAGCCGCCGCTTTATGCGGCCGTCCGTTAAGTCAGGGTTGAGTAGGTTTTACCGTTGCCTTTTACGGCTCGGGCGGGACGACGGTTCCCTTCATCTCAAATCAAATCAGTTCGGCTGTACTTATACAATGCCGAATTCGGGAACTACCTGCCGATATCTTCGGCAAGCGAGTGAAGCGCGGGACGCACAGCATACGAGGTCGAGGTATTATTGTTGTTGTTGCCGCCCGAAGAATTCAGATTATAAGCGTTGTTAGCGTTGTTATTGTTACCGGAACGGAGCCAAGCGTCAGATGTGAACGGTCACCCCAAAAGCGCGGAATTGCCCGCGGCTTTATCGTATTAAGTTGTTTTTCTTTTGGTGCTCTTTATCCAGCCGTTCAAAAGTTTTGTCGTTTCGGCTATCTGCCTTGCGATAATTTCCGTCTGCCGTATGGTTATCGCCTGCTTCTTTCTTGCCGTTTCGGAATAAAAATCTAATATTTTCAGCCCCACTGCCGCCGACTTTTGGTAGGCGGTGCGCTTTTCGTCGTCACGTTCAAAATTTGCGTGATAGAGGTTTTCGACAATCTCGACCGAGGCGTTCTGCAACCTCGATACGATACTCCACCGAAGCTTTTTGGGCGATTTTTCGGTAATGACGAAAATGTATTCGCTGAGCTTTTTCGCGTGGGTGAAAACCGCCATTTCCTTGTCGCGCGGGCTGTCGAAGTCCTTTATGCGGAATGGCTTGCGCGCGGGGTTTTCCTCGTCTTTGGGCTCGACGGGCGGCGGCTCTAAACCGACCGCTTCGGGCATGCGCATCTCGCGCTGAATTTCTTTTTCGACCTCTTCCAAGGTTATCTGGCGGTCATCCTGTTCCATTTTTTTACCTTCATATGATTTTTCCGTCATTGCGCGCAACCAAGGCTTCCCCCTTATACCTGAGGGGGAAGCTCCCGCCTGCGGGTGATGGGGGTGCTTTCTCTATTAACCCCCATTCGTCTTGCTGCGCAAGCCACCTTCCCCCTTTAAAAGGGGTAAGGCATAACTGCGGTGGGGCGGAATAACAAAAAGGGGGTCTCCCCGCTTATTTGCCGTCGGCGTGCGCGACTTTATAGAGCTTTGCCGCCACCTCTCCCTCTAATCTGTAATTTTTGCCGTGCTTTAAATGCCCGTGGAACGCGGCGAGCGACATTCTCACCCTTTCCGATGTTATCACGCCGTCGTAGCACGCCTTTTTGAGCAGCGCGGTGCGCCTTCGTAAACGGCGTTTTGTCTGCGATTTTACGGTTTTTACCACCTTGCCCTCGGGCGTGACGCGGTACTTAAAGCCCAGATACGTTACGCCGTTTTTTAAGGGAAAAATCTGCGTTTTCGAGTTGAATTTGAGCCCGAGCGAGGCGACCGCTTCGGTGATTTTTTTAAGCGCGTCGCGCAAAAAGTCCTTGTCCTCGTGCACCAAAATAAAGTCGTCCATATAGCGCGAGTAAATTTTGACGCGCAGTTCCTCTTTTACGAGGCGGTCGACCTTGTTGAGATAGAACATTCCGAAAATCTGGCTCGTCTGGTTGCCTATCGGCACGCCCCGCCCGCTCTTTACAGGGTCGGGCGTGAAGCAGTCGTAGCCGTACTCTTTGAGGTATTCGCCGCTCGTGTGGTAGCTGTCGATTATGTGATTTACGAGGGCTTTTAACCGCTCGTCTTTAAGTTCGCCGCAAAAAATTTCTTTGAGTTTGTCGTGCGGGATACTCGGAAAATATTTTAAGATATCGCACTTTAAAAAGTACCCGTTCGTCCCGTGCACGCGTATAAAGTTGTGCAGTTTGTCCTCGAAACGCCTGAGTGCGAAGTGCGAGCCCTTGCCTATCTGGCACACGCAGTTGTCGATAATCGCGCGTTTTGTGAAGTACGGCGCGAGGACCTCGTCGCACAGCACGTGCTGAACCACCCTGTCGGCATAGTGCAGCGTCTGAATTTCGCGGCGCTTGGGCTCGTGCACGGTGAAGTGGTTGTAGCCGCCTAATCTGAAAGTGCCCGCGTTGAGCTTGCGGTATATTTCGTACAGATTTCCGAGCATTGCCGCCTCGAATTTTACGAGCGGTTTTTTGTCGCGCTTGGCGAGCCTTCCGCGCATATGCGCACGGTAAATATTTTCGAAGGTGAACACTTCGTCAAACGTTGCATCAATCATCGCATTATATATTAAAGAAAAGGAGATTTCGAAAATAATTTTATCATACGGCAAGAACACCGTCAACAAATTTCGGCTGTTACGGTGTATTATTTTTGTGCAATTTGTCGGTTTGCGGCGGTTTTTGGCGGCGTAAAATCAGGTGAGCAAATCGCCCACTTTGTTCATCATCGCGCTTTTGTGCTCGTCGAGAGAGTGCGCGTAGTGCAAAAGCGTTGTCGACGGATTTTTGTGCCCGAGTATTTCCGACAGCGTTTTCACGTCCATTCCGCACTCCAAAGCGCGCGTGGCGAAAGTGTGGCGCAGTGCGTGGAAGCCCCTATGCGGTATGCCCAGCCGCTTTAACAAAAGCTCGAAGCTGCGCTGGTACGAGCGCACCGCAATCATTTTGTCGTCCTTTGCACTGATGAGATAGCGCGAGTTGCCGTGGTTTTGCAGTTCTTCAACGAGCGGGCGCAGACGCTCCGGCACGGGGATTGTCCTCACCGACGAGGGCGTTTTGGGCGTGTCCGTCCGCCGCGTAAACCTGCCGTTTTCGTCCTTGCCGTCGTTGCACGATTTGGTTACGCGTATCTTCTCGCCGTCGGTGTCCGTCTTTTCGAGGGCGAGCAGCTCGCCTATCCTCAGCCCCGTGTATAGGCACAGTATAACGCCGTACATTTTCACGCTTTTTTTGCCGCAAATCTCGCTTTCGATGCGCCGCTGTTCCTCGAGCGTGAAACAGCTTATCTCTTTTTTGCGCACCGTCGGGCGCTGAATTCTGTCGCCCACGTAGTTTTCCGCTTCGCCCGCCGCAAACGCCGCTTTGAGCGAGTGCTGTATGACGGTTATTATCGAGTTCACCGTATTCGGGCGCAGCTTTCCCCCGCCGCTTGCGCCGCCGCTTTTGAGCATGCCGACGGCATACACCTGCAAGCGCGAGGGCATGAGCTCCTCTATCTCGTACCCGCCGAGCGCGCCCGCCACGTACCTTTCGATTATTTCGCCGTACCGCTCGTAAGTGCGTTGTTTAACCGCGGGTTTTACGTAGTTGTTCAGCCATAGTTGCAACCAATTACCGTACTTCATATGTACCTCCGAAAATTCTGCTTATAATTTAAATCATAACTACGCGTGAAAACGCATAGTTTGCGATAGCCCTATACGCAAATGCGGTCTTTCGTCATTGCGAGCGAAGCGAAGCAATCCGGCGTTATATAATTTTCACGTCTTTTTTCCGGATTGCTTCGGCAACAAATTGCCTCGCAATGACGTTACGCGGGGCGATTATGCGGTTTTCTCATATAATCGCCCCCACGCGGCGCCCTTATAAAAAAGCCTTCTTCACATATATAAGACTTGATTTACGGCGCGATTTTACGAAGATACTCCCAAAGTTTACCTTACCGATTTTATTGACATAGTCTGTTAAAAAATATATAATTTAACCGATATGACACAAACGATTACAAAAAGCCGTTCGGGCTTCGATTTGAACAGATTTTCGGGCATTGCCTTAAAGGCGTGCGCCGCCGTCGCCGCGGTCTGCGCCCTGCTTCTGACCTTTACCGTCGGCGATTACTACATATTCAACCGCTTTTCGGAGTACGGGTTTTTCTTCTGCCTCAGCCAGTGGGTGAAAAAGGCGGGCTTGCTTTTAATTTTGGCGGCGGTCTTTTTCAACTGCAAGAGTTGCGCCGACGTCGTAAAATACCTTCTGCCAGTCTTTATAATTTTAAGCTGCTGTCTTTTCGGCGGGTTTTTCGATATCGTAACCCCCGCCGAGGCGGGCTCCCCGCAGGAAATTTTCAATAAAATAAACCTCGGGTTCCCTAAGTGGCTCAACATTACGCTGTTCTTCGTGCAGAACGTTGCGTATGCGGCTTGCTGTGCGCTGTTTTTCGTGCGCGACGGCTATAAGGCGAGGGCAAAGTCGTTCATAACGTTGCCTTTTGCCCTGCTTCTGACGATGCCGCTGAACATCTTCGAAAACTTTTTCGACATAAGCAAAATCCCCGCGGACAGCTTTCTCCGCTTTTACAACTTTACACTCTGGCACTTTATCGCACTGTGCGCGCTGGTGGGCTCCACCGTCGGGCTGTACTATTATTTGAAAAACAAATCCCGCGAACAGCAGGATAAATACCTCGCGGTTATCGCGCTGTCCCTTCTTATCCAGTACCACAGCAAGGACAGCATGGTTATGGGCGACGGCTACAACGTTTACTACACGGTGTTCGCGTGCCTGCCCCTCTTTATCTGCAACATAGGCGTGTACGTGGCAAGCATTTCGGTAATACTGAAAAAGCGCGTGCTGTACGCGATTTCCTTCTTTATCCACGCGGTTGGCGCGCTGACGGTGTTCGTTTACTTCGGCAAGGACAGTATGAGCAATTACGGCATCTTTATCAGCCACTCGATTCTGTACTTCTGCTTAACCCACTGTATGCTGTTCGCGCTGTGCGTGTTGCCGTCGGCGCTCGGGCACTACAAGTTCAAAATCAAGGACTGCATTATCCCGCTTATCTACTACTGCATAGTAATTATTATCGCGGCGATATCGAGCGCGCTCGTCACGGAATTTCTGACGAAGATGGGGCTGTCGGTCGGCGAGGGCATAAACCCCGACACTAATCTGCCCTTCGATATGACCCCGCCCAACTACGCGTTTACGCAGGTCAACCCTCTGCCGTTTGCGGTGCCGAATTTAATACCGCTCGGCGGCGCGTTCAGGCACATAAACGTGTTCTACGTCATTTTGGTGTACATAGCTTACGTCTGTCTGTTCTTCGCTTTCTACGGCGCGTACAGAGCTTTCCTTGCGGTGCGCAAGGTCGTGCTTGCAAAGCTTGCCGAACGCAGAGCGACCGCGCCCGCCGCGCCCGCCTTTGCCGCGGATAGCGGACTTGCCGAAGTTGCGGCAACCGACGAAAGCGCGGACGACGAGCCCACCGACGAGCCCGCCGCTACTGAACCAGCTAACGAAAACCCCGAGGAAGAAAATTCAGTCGACTGAATAAAATGACAAAACGACAGCGCCGCCGCGCATTTCTGCGCGGCGGCTATTTTTACCCCGAAAATCCGTTTGTTACGGCTGCACTCACTGTCATTCTGCCCTAATCGTTACCGGCAGCGCACAAATGCACTTATTATTGACCTGCCAGTCATGCATTTGTTACTTGTTACCCACGGACGGGTACCGTCATTGCGAGGCTATGCAATAGCCGCGGCAATCCAGAAGTTAAGCATTATTTATGCGTATTAAGCGGGCTCACCTTAGTATTTTTTCTGGATTGCTTCACTACGTTCGCAATGACGGTGAGAATTGATTCGTCTTAATTTGCTCGCTTATTATTTACTGTTCATCGGTAAACCTATATTCAACCATGCTTAGCGGTGGGCTTACTTTATACAATTAAAAAAGCCTTGCTGTGCAAGGCTTTTTTAATTAATAATTTTCGGTAACGGGTTTATCCTCGTGCTTCTTTTCGGACTTACCCGAAAGCAACAGTCCCCTTCCCGTAACGACAGGGGAAATAATCAGCCAGATTGCGGCAACGGTTACGAGCACGTAAATTATTATCGCGCCCACCGAACGGCCGCCGCCGAATATCCAGCCGACGAGGTTGAAGTTAAACATACCGTAAAGTCCCCAGTTAAACGCGCCGACAAGCACTAAGATATAACTGATTAAATTTGCAATTATCATTCAAAAACACTCCTTTTTTGGTCTACAAACAGTATGCCCGCGCCTTTGAAAAGTATGCAAATTTTTAATTAACCCCCGAATATGTGCCGTTTAACGCAGTTTGAAGGGGTCTGCGCATATAAAAACCCCTTGACGAACGGTGTCTTTATCAAGTTTTACTTTTTCCGAAATTTCCACCCCTCCGACCATCAAAACGTCGTCTCCGTCGCACACCAACGGCAGATTGTCGCGAAGGCTCTGCGGCACTTTTTTGTCGGTGAGATAGTCCGAAAGGCTCTTCGTGCCCCCGCCGAATTTGGTGAATTTATCGCCGTTTTTTCTGAACCTTATAACCGCCGTATCGGGAATTTTGCGGATATCGAAACGCAGAATTTTAAAGGGCGGCGTATATCTTTCCGAAATACTCGCTAAGGTATCTTCGCACTCTTCGGCGTATTCCGCGCACGCGAGCACACCTGCATACATCTCCATTTGGTCCCAGGTCAAATTGTCCCAAAATGGCATCCCCTCGCACTCGCAGTAGACTTCCCAATCGCTCGCAATAGCAACGCCCCCCTCTTCCTTGACGGCTACAAGCCCCAAAAACTCGAATTTTTTGCCGTTTTCCAACAACTGCAAATCGAAAAGCGCGTTGAAATGCGCGGACGTGTAGTCCTTTTTCTGATAGCAGTCGGCAACAATTTTCTGCGCGGCGCGCCTGAAAATCACCCTTTCGGAGCACGGCTTTATCAAGTAACCGTACGGCGGGCGGCGCACCAAAACCCGCTCAACCTGCCTTTCAAAATATTCCTCATCCTCGGCGGCAAGGCGGGAAAAGCGGTAAATACTCTCAGCCGCACCGTGCACCGCATCTTCCAACGCGGGCAATACGTTGTGGCGTATTTTATTGCGCGTGTAGTCGTCCGTAAAGTTGCTCTCGTCCGTCACGAACGGCACGCCGTTTTTCTCGATATACGCGTCGATTTCCCCGCGCGAGCAGCCTATAAGCGGGCGGATAAACCTCAATAAGGGCTCGTCGGTAATACCCGTCATGCCCGAAAGATAAGTGCCGCGGGCAAGATTGAAGAGCACCGTTTCCGCGTTGTCGTTTAGATGATGAGCGGTAGCGATAAGGTCGGCTTCACCGCGCGACAGCACCTTATTATAACAGTTCCACCGCCACAGACGCGCGTCGTTTTCGCCCTTTAACGCGCCCTTTTCTGCCTTTAAAGAGTGCAATTTTATGCCGTTACCCCCGCAATATGCCGCAACGAACGCACTGTCGCGCTCACTCGCCTCCCCCCTCATGCCGTGGTCGCAGTTGAGCGCGGAAAGAGTGATATTATAGCTTTCGCCATGCGTTTTAAGGTAGTGCAAAAGCGCCATGCTGTCCTTGCCGCCCGAAACGGCGACGCATATCCGCTTGCCCCCGTATTGTTTTAAATTCACGTTCATACCCGCATTATACAACCTTTGCCCGCCGCCGTCAAACAAAAGAACACCGCCGCGCGGGGCGACGGTATTCGGGGAGCAAATATATGAACAAAAAACGGTAATTCAGTTCAACCCTTCGAAAATCAGCTTGTCGGCGACAAGCGCAATGAATTCCGAGTTCGTAGGGCGTTCGGTGCCTATGTAGACGCGCACGCCGAAAATGGAATTTATCGCGTCCACCCTGCCTCTGTTCCAGGCAACCTCGATGGCGTGCCGTATCGCCCTTTCCACCTTGCTCGCCGTCGTCTGGTACTTTTCGCCAATTTCGGGATAGAGCCGCTTTGTAACGTTGTTTATAATCGTCGGGTCGGCGATAGTCATTTTAATGCCCTCGCGCAGGTACTGATATCCCATAATGTGCGGCGGTATGCCGATTGATATAAAGATGTTGCTAATCTTTTCGTCGAGCGAGGTCACTCTGCGCTTGTCGCGCGCCTGCGAGGCAACCAAATACTCGGTCGACTGCTCTTCCAAAACGTCCTTTACGCGGTCGCACACCGTAGCCGCCGCGACGGGCTTTACGAAATAGTACTTCGCGCCGCGGGCGATAGCCTTGCTTACGAGTTTGTCGTCGGTGAACCCCGAAACGACGAATATACTGCACGCGGGCAGATTTTCTTTGACGTGCTTCATAACGCCGAACCCGTCCTCGCCCGAGAGCACCGTGTCGAGCACAACCACGTCGGGTTTGTACTGGTTGATAAGCCCCAGCCCCACGCTGCCGCTCCCGCTCACACCGCACACGTTAAAATCCGTCTGCTCCTCGAAGCACTTTTTCAGCTCGCCCAAAAATTCCTCGTTGCTCTCCAAAATGACTATTTTATGCATACTGTTACAATTTTCTCCTTCAAGCTTTTTGTAATTTTATTATAATACACATTTTTACAAAGGTCAAGGGTTTATCGTACAATATTTATTGAATATTAAGTATTATTTTACATTAATATGTCGAAAAAGGTCGAAACCGTTTAAATTTTGCTGTTACGTAGAAAATTATACCGTCATAAAACCGCCGCAAAATAACAGATATTGTCGAAAAGGAGCGAATAACGGCAAAGCCGCGCGGCGGACAGGGCGCTCTGCACCCAAATCCGCCGCGCGGCTTTTATAATATTTTTCCTTAATAGCTAATTGTAAAGAAATAATCGCCAGCGATTATTTCTTTGCCACTCCCGTCCTTCTCGCCGCATCCGCGACCGCCTTTGCAACGCAGTCGTGCGCGCGCTTGTCGTAAGCGTAGGGCAGAATGTAGTCGCGCGAAAGCTTCTCATCGGATACGCAAGCGGCAATTCCCTCCGCCGCCGCAATCATCATCTCGCGGGTCACCGTCGTCGCACGCGCGTCCAACGCGCCGCGGAAGAGCCCCGGGAAAACCAACACGTTGTTTATCTGGTTGGGGTGCTCGGACGAGCCCGTGCCGACAATGTACGCGCCCGCATCCAACGCGTCCTGCCGCTGAATTTCGGGTACGGGATTTGCCATGGTAAACACAATAGCCTTCTCCGCCATAGACGCCACCATTTGCTTTGTAACGCAGTTGGGAGCGGACACGCCTATAAACACGTCCGCGCCCGCCATCGCGTCTTTTAACGCGCCTTTAAGGTGCGAGCGGTTGGTCACTTTCGATATCTCTGCGTGCGCGCTGTTCAAGCCCCCGTCGCCCTCGCAGATAATGCCGAAGCGGTCGACCATAGTCACGTCTTTCACGCCGAAAGAGAGCAGCATTTTGCCTATCGCAATGCCCGCCGCGCCCGCGCCGTTTATTACAACCTTTAAATCTTCCTTGCGCTTATTTACAAGCTTTAACGCATTTATGAGAGCCGCGGTTACGACTATCGCTGTGCCGTGCTGGTCGTCGTGGAAAACGGGAATATCCAGCTCCTCTTTGAGCCGCGTCTCCACCTCGAAACAGCGGGGCGCGGAAATATCCTCCAGATTTATGCCGCCGAACGAACCAGAAATAATTTTTATCGTCTTGATTATCTCTTCGGGGTCCTTGGTCTTTAAGCAGACGGGGAACGCGTCCACGCCGCCGTACGCCTTGAAAAGAGCGCACTTGCCCTCCATTACGGGCATGCCCGCCTCGGGACCTATGTCGCCCAAGCCCAAAATCGCGGTGCCGTCGGTAATGACCGCAACCGTGTTCCAGCGGCGGGTGAGCTCGAAGCTCTTTTCGGGGTCCTTCTGTATGGCGAGGCAGGGCTCGGCAACGCCCGGCGTGTATGCAAGCGACAGCGCCTCGCGGCTGTCGGTCGGAACGCGGCACACCGTCTCTATCTTGCCCTTCCACTCAGCATGCTTTTTCAGCGATTCTTCTCTGTAATTCATAAATTTTTCTCCAAAACGTATTTCGTTACAATTATAAAACAAACGCCGCCGAAAATCAATTAACGGCAGCGCATTGCAAAAATTTTTTCGTTTTACTTGATAATTTAAAACCACGCGCCGAAATTCAGGAATTCAAGAAAATTTTACTTTATCGAAACCCTTTTTAGGCGCAAGGTAATTCAAAAGATTGCCGTCCGCGTCCTTTGCAAGCGCAAGCGAGCCTATATAGTAAGACGTATGCGGCGGTTGATTGTAACCTGAGTTTTGGCTCGATACCTGACAGCGGTATTGCCCGTCGTGCATTAAGGTTGTCAGTCTGTAATCGGTGTGCCACGCCGTGGTGAACATTCTTATGCCGCCGTCCATAGGAAATAGCGCTTCTTCGCGCCAATCGCCTATTATGTCTGCCGTAACGCAGGGTTGCGACTTTGTGCCGTTGTTCGACCCGACGCCGGGGAAAGGTGCGTACAGTCTGTCAAATGCCAATCTTTCTGTCCAACCGCTTACCGTACCGTCCTCGTTATCTGTAACGTGCGCTTTTGCAAGTGCGGGCGAAGGCGGACGCGCACCGATATTACCCAAAATTTCCGTGCCCAAATCGCCGTCCCACAACAAAGTAAAGCACAACGCACTGCCGTTTTGAATATAGGGTGCAAGCCCGTCGCCTATCTCGTTACCGTTCATATCGTACAGAGAACCGTTACCCGAACTGCAATATGCCGAAGCCGCATTCGGGTGTTTTAATGCGTATGCGTCATCAAAATTACCTATTATTCCCCTGCCGATATCGCCGTCGTTCATATATACTGCCAAATCTTTATAGCCGCCCTTAAAGTCGTACTGCTTTAAATCTGCGCCGACGCCGCCTACGCCGTATTCATGAACCTGATAGACCTCGGTTATGCCGTCGTTGTTGTAGTCGGAAACGTGCATTGCGTCGCCGTGCCCTCTGCCCGTGGAATACAGAACCGTGCCGTCGTGGTCTATAACCGCCGAACCCGTAACTATTTCGTCCTTGCCGTCGTTGTCGCAGTCGGCAACAACAAAATTGTGATTGCCTTGTCCGAACGCCGTTTTATAAGTTTCTTTCACCGTACCGTCGGCGTAAGTAACCTTGTTGCCGTCGGGGTTGTTTTCGGAAAACCAATAGCGGGTAAGGTTGTGCCCGTCCCAACTGTACGCCGCAAAAAACGCATAAGTATAAATTCCGCGGTTGAATACCGCATAAGGCTTTTTGCCGTCTAAATACGCCGCGGTACAGTTATATCTGCCGCTGCGGTTATCGAATCCGTCACCCCAATTTATGCCGTTATAATTTATAGTCGGGTCGTAATTGACGGTCTGCATAGCCGCGCCCGTTTCGCCATTAAATATTGTAAGAAATTCAGGCCCGTCCATATTCTTACCGCCACCGCGGTCTATCCATTGTATAGAGTTATCGGTGTCGCGTATTTCCTGCGTTGCGCCGACCTCGCTTACGTACTTTCCGTCGCCGCCTTGACTCCCCGCCGAGGTTTTAATCATAACCTCGGCTTTGTTATCGCCGTCTAAATCGTATACGAGGAAGCAGTTATAATGTTGCCCCGCCGTAACGTTCGTTCCCAAGGAAATTTCCCAAAGCTTTTCCGTTTCGCCCGTGTGCCAGTCCACGTCCAACCCGTAAAGGTAAGCGGGGCTTGTATAACCGGGCATATTCGTACTTTCTGCGGCAAGCATTAAAACCACCAATTCGTAATCGCCGTCGCCGTCCAAATCGCCCACGGAAGTATTATCCGCGTGATAGGGTGTATCCCACACCTCGTCGTCCGACGGGTCGTCGGGGTCGTTTATCCAGGTATATACGTCGTTTTCGGGGAAGTCGAATTTTATATCCACATAGCCCGCCCAGTTTGCGCCGTAACCGCAAACGTTTTGATTGACGGGTACGGATTTTTCGCCGGCAACGCTTTCGCCTGCGGGAACAACTTGATATGTGTCGGTAACTTTGCCTTCGTAATCACACCATTGCGTAGGGTCGTGTTCGCCCGTCGTATGCACTTTTATGTCGTTGCGGTAAATATCGAACGCCTGATTTTCAAGGCTCTCCGTACCCAAAAGCCGCCACGTCATATAGTTGTTGCCCCAGCCTTCCGCGCCTATAACGTTTAAGCCTCGGTCAAGTTTTTCCATACGTTTTTCTATAAGATAATCATAAGACTTAGCGGAGCAAGACTTATAGACGAGCAAAGACGAAACAATAACCGCGGCGGCAAAAAGCACGGCGGCGGTTATCGCAAAAACCTTAATCGGCGGCTTTTGCTCTCTTGCCGCCGCTGCCGCAGCCTTTGTCGTAATGTTTTTTGTTGGTTTATCAGCCATAATTTATCCCACCGCAAAAGGTAAAAGGTTTGTTAAAGAGAAACACGCGAAAGCGCACTTCTCAATGTAATTAATTCTCTTTCTCTCAGTTTTTATGTTGCTTTTTCCACGCCTTGATTTCTTCGAGACGGGCTTTGAATTTGGCTTCAACGCCGTCGTCCGACGGGAAATAATATTCCTTACCCGAAAGGCTGTCGGGCAAGCACTGCATATTCGTCAGTTTGTCCTCGGTATCGTGCGCGTACTGATAACCCTTTCCGTATTCGAGCTCCTTCATAAGCTTGGTCGGGGCGTTGCGGATAACGAGCGGCACGGGCTCGGCAAGCATAGTCAAGGCGTCCTTTTTCGCCATACCGTAGGCAACGTAAAGCGCGTTCGACTTGGGCGCAAGCGACATATAAACCACTGCTTGCGTCAAATGGACGGTACATTCGGGCATACCTATAAAATGGCACGCCTGATACGCCGCAACCGCTATTTCCAGAGCGCGGGGGTCGGCAAGCCCTATATCCTCGCTTGCAAACCGCGTCACCCGCCTTGCGATATATAAGGGGTCCTCGCCCGCCTCCAACATTCTTGCAAGCCAGTAGACGGCGGCGTCGGGGTCGGAATTGCGCATGGATTTGTGCAACGCCGAGATTAAGTTGTAGTGCTCTTCACCCGTCTTATCGTACAAAAGCGACTTCTTCTGAGTGCACTGTTCGATGGTTTCCTGAGATACGATAGTCTTATTTTCGGTAAGTTCGCCGTTTAAAACCGCCATTTCCAAAGTGGACAGCGCACTTCGCGCGTCGCCGTTGGCGAATGCGGCAATCATTTCAAGGCACCCGTCGGATATTTCCACCGTCTGCCTGCCGAACCCGCGCTCATCTTCAACCGCACGGCGCAAAAGCTGAACGAGTTCCTCCGTCTTTAACGCCTGCAAAACGAAAACTTTACAGCGCGAAAGCAACGCGCCGTTGACCTCGAACGACGGATTTTCGGTGGTCGCGCCTATTAAGATAATGCTGCCCTTTTCCACGAAGGGAAGAAAAGCGTCCTGTTGCGCCTTGTTGAAGCGGTGAATCTCGTCGACGAAAAGAATTGTCTTTTCGCCGAAGCGGCGGGATTTTTCCGCCTGTTCCATAACCTGCTTTATCTCTTTAATGCCGCTCGTCACGGCGGAAAAGTCTATAAAATTGGCTTTCGTTCTGTTTGCGATAATGCGCGCGAGCGTAGTCTTGCCGACGCCCGGCGGACCCCAGAAAATCATCGACCCTATTTTATCGCTCTCGATAAGCCGGCGCAAAACTTTCCCCTCGCCGAGTAAATGCTTCTGCCCGCAGAATTCGTCGATTGTCTGCGGTCGCAGTCTTGCCGCAAGCGGCTGCATATCGTCGCTTTCAAAAAGCGTTCGCTGTTCAATCATTTATTCGCTCCCCGTCGATTTTGCAAATTCCGTTTCAAACTTTTCCGCATAGTCGACGTATAAATCCATAAGTTTTTGCGCGTTTTCGCCCAAGCTGCCGATAGCTCGGCTTTCAATTTCCAAAAGCCCGCGTATAATCGGCTCGGCAAACGCCATACCCTTTTCGGTAAGATGAATGTTCATTTCACGCTTGTCCTTCACGCCCTGCGTCTGCGTTATGATACCCGCCTTTTTTAAATTTGTACAGGTGTTGTTTGCAGTCTGTTTAAGCAAGCCCCATTCCCGACAAATTGATTTTTGGGTACAGCCGTCGCTATTGTACGCCGTATACAAAACGGCAAGCACGTTATAACTCAGCCCGTGCCTTTTCGCCCAATCTATATATACCAACCTTATTCTGGTGACGCTTATGCCGCCCATTATTTTTGTAAACGAATAGGTATCCATAATTTTATTATAACACCGTTAATTTACAGGCGCAAGTAAACTGTTGACATTAGTCCAAATACGTACTATAATATTTAAAAAATAGTCCAAATATTGACTTGTTTAAAAGGGTTGCTCTATGAAAAATCTTACTAAAAAGACGCTTATTATAATACTTTCGGTTATTATTGCCGCTTGCATTGCGGCGTGCGTGGCTACGGCGTTTATCACAAAGGCGGCGGTCTCGAAGAGCGGTTCAAACGGCAATACTATGGGGGATATCTGCATAGACGGCTGCGATATACCCCGCTACGACGAAAACGGCAACGAAGTTTTCGCCGTGGTTTCCCCCGTTGGGTACTGCGACGTCGATATGATTAAACAGGCGCCCCGCCTCGACACGCTCTCGGGCAAGAAAATTGCGCTCGTCGGCGGCAGCTTTATGGCTTCGACCACCCACTTCGAGATTAAGCGCTGTATTGAAGAAGAGTACGAAAACGTAACAATTTATATGTTCAATCAGGTCGGCAGCGCGGGCAATTTCGCCGTTCCCTCCAAAAATACGGACGGCGAAGAAAAAGATACGCTTACGCAGGTTAAAAGATTTCAGAATAAACTTAAAGATTTAAAAATCGACGCGGTTATAGGCGGCAACTGCGGCTGCGGCATCTGCACGATGAAAGAGAGCGGTTCGGCAATAGCCGCCGAATACATAGGCATACCCGCGGTTATGGTGGCGGCGCCTACCTTTACGGAAGAGGTGCATTCAATCGGCGTAAGCCGCGGCGTTCCCGTTCTGCGCACAGCCGAATACCCCGGCGCGTTCGCCTCTCATACCCCCGAGCAGTTGAAAGAAAATACAAGGCACGTAGTTTGGGAACAGATTAAGGAAGCGCTGACAAAACCTATCACGCAAGCCGAAATAAAGCTGTACGAAAACGAGGGTGAAAGACCTTACGACGAGATAATTTATTACGGCACTAACGACGAGATACAGGACTATATGAAATACAACGAGTGGACTGACGGGTTGCCCGTAGGTCTGCCCACTCAGGCAAAAGTTGAAGAATACTTAAAGTTTACGCCCTATAAAGAAGACGAGATTCTCGGCGGCGACGACGGCATGATTTTAATGGCGAACAGAAAAAATTACGTGTACACCGTGGCGGCAAACGCGGTAATGAGCGGCGTGCCCGCAGAATTTATGCCCCTTTGCATAGCCTTCGTCGAGTGTATGGACCACGGCGACTGGTACAGAATGCTGATAAGCTCCCACGGCTGGTCGCCCTATGCCTGGCTCAACGGTCCCGTCGCCCGTCAACTGGGAATAGATTGCGGGCAGGGCGCAATAAGCGAGGAAACCAACAAGGCTCTCGGCAGATTTATCGACCTTGCAATGCTCAATATCGGCGGCTACTATATAAAGGAAAACAGAGCGGGCACTTTCGGCTATCTCACGCCGTTCACGTTTGCCGAGGACGAGGAAGCCTGCTTTGAGGCGGGCTGGGTCCCCTACCACGTTGCTAACGGCTACGATATGGACAGAAGCACGGTAACGGCGGGTTCGGCTCTTTGCTGGGGCAACAACGTGGCGACTTCCACCTCCGAGGCGGAAGAAATTATGAAGACGATGGCTTTCGATATTACCGAAAAGCAGGAAAACGGTCTCGGAACCATCGACCCGCACGTATACAGAACGGTGCTTATAACCAAGGATGTTGCGCTCGCCCTCTCTAAAAAATATACGACCAAAGAAGAGCTTGAAGACGCGCTTATCGCGACGGCAAGGCGACCGGTTATGGAACGCGCCTACGCTCTGTACTACGGCAACACGGGCAGTCAGCCGAGTAAAAACTACACCTTCGAGGAGTATTACGAGCAGGTTATAAAGGACCTCGAAGCCCTTAAAACCAACACCGACCCCGCAAAACAGTTCGACGCGGACGTGCGTCTCACCGACGTTCCCGAATGGTTAAAGGCGACCCCGAACAGCGCCGAACAGGTATTGACCTTCGCCACCATGAAAAAGGGCGAAACGCCGCTTATTATAACGGGCGATACTTCGAGAAATAAATTTCAGGTTATGCCCGGCGGCGGCTATGCGACGGTCGAAATAAAGCTTCCCGACAACTGGGACGAGCTTTTGGCGCCCCTCGGGTATGAACCGCTTAAAACCTTCTTCCTTTCGGACAAATACGGCACGGCGGAAAAGAAAGATATCGCCGTACCCGACGGGCTTTCGGACGGCACGTATCTTTTGTTTACCAGAGATAAAGACGTAAACGCCGACAATAAAATCTCGTTCAGCTACGATACCCTATACTACTTTGAAAACGACGAGAAAAAGTCCGTTCAGATAGACGCCAAAAGCGCGCTTGCCAATCTTCTGAAAAACCTTAAAGCGCCCTGCTCTATCGTCGTTGGAAACGGCATAGTTACGGGTGTAATTATCAGACCGAACACGTCGGACGGTGTCGTTTCAGACCTTTCCGCTTTGAGATACGCCGACTACGGCACGGCGGAAATTACGTTTGCCGTAAATCTTAAACAGAGCAGCGCGGCGGGCAGACCGACGGGAAACGGCACGACGGTTATAATCTCTTCCACCGTCGAAAATTTGAGTTTGGATTTGGGCGGCGCGGTTATAGCCGACAGCGAAAATGACGATAACTTTATAACCGTCGGCAGCGACGGCAAGTTGACGGTTAATACCGAAGCAACGGGCGGTTTAGTCTGCTCATTCAGGGCGGACGGCGGCGACGGAACCTACCGCACCGTAAAGTTCACAATGAAATCGGACGGACTGATATCCATCGAATATAATAAGGAAGCGGCACAATGAAAAAAAGAATTTTCGGTGTATTTATTTTAATCGCCCTGCTTGTTGCGGCGTTTTCGTTTGCCGCCTGCAACGACAAGGGCGAGAGCAATGAAGATTTAACCGTTACAGATTGCGTGTTCTCTTCGTTTACCGCGCAGGACTTTGACGGAAATATTATCGACGAAACGGTGTTTGCGGGCTATAAGGTTACGATGATTAACGTGTGGGCTACCTATTGCACCCCCTGCAAAAGGGAACTGCCCGACCTTGCCGAGCTGAATACCGAGTATAAAAGCGCGGGTTTTCAGGTAATAGGAATTCCCGCCGACGGCAATACGCAGGTTGAAGCCGCAAGGCAAATAATCGAAGAAACCCACGCAAATTTTACGCACCTGCGCGTATCTGCAAGCTTAAAGGGCTTTATCGGCAATATAAAAGCCGTGCCTTATACGGTATTCGTTAACGAAAACGGCGAGCAGATAGGCAAAGCCTATTCGGGCACAAAAAGCAAATCTAACTGGAAAACCCTCATAACCCAACTGCTGCAATTTACAAACGAATAGCAAAAACGGCAATATTGATTTTTGTCAATATTGCCGTTTTTTTGGTGCCCCATATTCAGTCTTAATCGAATAAGCAATTTATCTTTAATATATAAATTAGAACCACCGTAAAACAAACGTTGTACTGTGGTAGACTTTGTGTACTCCCAAACTCACTACCCTATAAAGAAAATTCTCATCTCAAAGCTTATTTTAATTATAAATAAAAAATATAAAAAGTCAAACTAACCGAATATCTTTATAAAAAATTCAAATTTAGAAAAAATTTAAAAAATTTTTTATATATGACAAATTATGTCAAATTATTGTGTTATAATTGAAACAAATAGTGATATTTTAAGAGGTTTTTATGTATCTTGATAAATTTATTTTACCGATTGATAATGAAATTCAAATCATTAGAAGAAAAATGGCGGAAAACGGTGGTCTGTATGGCTATATAGATAACTCTTATCCTTGTGGAATATTCAATCAAAAGCATTTCCGAGAAATAAATTTTGATAAGGTAACCATATTTTACGGCGGCAATGGTTCGGGCAAAAGCACTTTATTAAATTTAATAGCCGAAAAGTTGGAATTGAATAGAATTGCCCCCTATAACACTAGTGAAACTTTTTCGTTGTATGTTAATGAATGTAATTATAAGTTGGGTTACGATGAAGAAGGTTTTCAATATCGTGTTCCTAACGGCAGTCGAATAATAACAAGTGACGATGTTTTTGATTATATGTTGACGGTAAGAACAAACAATGACGATATTGCCGAAAATAAAGAACTCGCACGGGAAAATTATTCCGAATTGAAATATGGCGAAACTGTAAAAATGCACGGACTTGAAGATTACGAAGCCTTGCGCTTGCAAGTCCTTGCGAGAAAGAAGTCGGTTTCAAGAAGAAAATTTATTAGACAGTCCGCAGGGCAGGAAGTTGTATTAAACAGCAATGGTGAAACTGCTTTCAATTATTTTAACAGCAGACTTAAAAATGATACACTTTATTTACTTGATGAACCTGAAAATAGCCTTTCCCCTAAATACCAGCTTGAATTAGTTAAATTGCTTGAA
Source organism: Clostridiales bacterium (assembly GCA_023667345.1). Classification (GTDB taxonomy): domain Bacteria; phylum Bacillota; class Clostridia; order Christensenellales; family Borkfalkiaceae; genus Coproplasma. The sequence goes on along the minus strand of JAMPAF010000013.1, from coordinate 2,244 downwards.
GAAATGACTCATTATTGCGGATGCCAATTTGTTATTGCAACACATTCTCCGTTTTTACTTGCTATGAATTTTGCAAAAATATATAATTTAGATGAAACACCCGTTGACATTAGAAAATGGTATGAGTTAGAAAATACAAAGATATATTTTGAATTTTTCTATAAAAATAAAGATTTGTTTTTAAAATAATAAGGAGAATTATTATGCCAAAATTACACATTGACGATACTGATTTTGAATTTACTATTGTTCAGTATGAAAAAGACTTAGAATATAGATGGTCTAAGATTAAAATAGGAATACATAATTACTATATGAATTTTGAAAGAGTGCAGGATTATTGGGAAAAATGGGAAGTGGATTTTCTTATTCAGGAACTGCATAAGTTCTTAGACGGAGATATGACTGAGAACGAGGAAGTCAGTGGAACCGAACCGGATATTAGCTTTAAATTTTATCCATCTAACGGAGAATTTGGAGGGTATTTGGATTTTTCTTTTAACTTTCAAACTGAAAGCGGTGCTTATTCTGATGAAATATGGACAATTAGCCTATATCCGCAGGAGGCAAGACAATTACTTGCCGAATTAGAATATGAAAAACAATCTACAGGTGGTAAAATATGAAAATATTATTGGATAACGGAACTACTGAATTTATTATTGAGGACAAAGGCAAAGACGGATTTCACATTGCTATCTATAACCGTTATATTAATTATGAATCCATAGGATATCTATTCTGCTATGGAGATATTGAGTATATAACTGAGTCATTAAAAAAATTTATTAACGGAGAGTTAAAAGTTGTTGCTGCAGCAGGAACGACAGAACTCGATTTAAATATAATTTTTTGCCCGAAAGGAGCAAAAGCAATACGAGAGGCCGGTGAAGATATTGCCCCACACTATACAATTGTTGATAGGCAAAAACAGGTTTTAGAAGAACATTACAAATGCAATTTCATTATAATTGAAGTTCATTTGTATAGTGGGCAACATTGGGTTGCAAGTCTAACTGAAGAAGAATCAAACGATTTTTGCAAGCAATGGCTTGAGGAATTTTAAATTAAACAAAAAAATCAGTCTAACCGAATACTTTGTGAAATATTCAAATTAGACTGAGATTTGTGACCCGTACGGGACTACTCCGCTTACGCTCCGTGCCGTTGCAAGCAACGGGGCGCACCGATGGGGTTGAGTCCGTGTACGGGCACGCAAAAAAAGAAGTCTAAAATATAGCCCGTACGGGACTACTACGCTTACGCTCCGTGCCGCCGCTTTGCGGTGGGGCGAACCGATGGGTTTAAGTCCGTGTACGGGACGCAAAAAATTCGGCAATATTAACTTTGTTAATATTGCCGAATTTTGGTGACCCGTATTCAGTCTTATTCGAATATATGTTATTGCACACTATTTTTGATTAGAGATTCAGCATAATCTTTTGCTCCTGACAAGAGCTTACGTTTTACAAGTTTTTTGTTAATTTCATCTTGTTCAATTTTAAACCAGCTTTTATTGTTCCTAAAAAGACTTTTCATCATATCTTCAGTTATATGTAATTCAAAAATATAGCTCATAATATACTCGATATCAACATTAGTAAACCATTCACCCTTGAATAAATCCACATTTACTTTTTGAATTGTTTTTATGGTTTGCCCGTAAAAACTTAATAAATAAAACTAAAGTTATCGGGAAACCAATACTACCAATACAAAAACATAAAATTTCTTGTATAAGAACGGTTTTATAAGAGGATTTAACTTCACTTGTTAATTCGCAATAGTCATCTTCCTCATAGATTGTAATTTCAACTATGCTACCAATTTGTGATTTATAGTAATTTGTCCAATATTCCTCCTCAAATTTATCGTCTTCTCTATGTGTATACTGCAAACTCCCCCCCCCAAGTCTTTCCATTTTCTTGATACTCATAAACCAAGATAAATGCAGTATAGGCATTATTTGCATCCGTTCTATAAAAATCTATCACATATGCTTGAACATCTCGTCCATATTTTTTTATATTATAGGCTCTTTTATATGCCGGAATTTGAGAAATTGCAAAAATCAGCACAGCCGAAAACACAATTAAAACAAAGCTGAAACAAGCAACACATCCTTTCCAGTACTCACTTTTTTTCAAGCAAACATCTCCTTCGCAGAACTCATAACCAAATCATACTGATTTATATAAGCATCATAATGACCGCAAGTATTAGCAATTTTATCCATAGCGTAAA
>JAMPAF010000012.1 GCA_023667345.1 Clostridiales bacterium | reverse complement strand
AATTCTTAATTCTTAATTCTTAATTCTTAATTCTTAATTCTTAATTCTTAATTCTGCATTCCCCTCAGTCGTCGTTGGTTTTTAAAATCTGCATAAACACTTCGCTCGGCACCTCTACGCTGCCTATGGTGCGCATGCGCTTTTTGCCCTCTTTCTGCTTTTCCAAAAGCTTCTTCTTGCGGGTTATGTCGCCGCCGTAGCACTTCGCCAGAACGTCTTTTCTCATCGCCTTGACCGTCTCGCGGGCGATAATCTTGCCGCCGACTGCCGCCTGTACGGGTATTTCGAATAATTGACGGGGGATAGCCTCTTTTAAGTTTTCGCACAGCGTTCTGCCCCTTGCGTAAGCCGAGCTTTCGTGCACGATAATCGAGAGCGCGTCGCAGACGTCGCCGTTTAAAAGTATGTCTAACTTTACGAGCTTGCTCTTTTCGTAGCCTATAATCTCGTAATCAAAGCTCGCGTAACCGCGCGTGCGCGACTTTATTTTATCGAAAAAGTCGAAAATAATCTCGTTTAAAGGCAGTCTGTATTCAAGCTTTACGCGGTTTGCGTCCAGATAGGTCATCTGCTCGAAAATGCCCCGCTTGTCGCGGCACAAATCCATAATCTGCCCCAAATAGTCGGGCGGCGAGTATATGTCCGCGTGCACAATGGGCTCTTCCATACTCTCTATCTCGGATACGGGCGGCAAGTGCGAGGGGTTGTCGACGAACACCGTTTCGCCGTCCGTCTTGATAACCTTGTAACTTACCGACGGCGCGGTGGTTATTATGTCGAGGTTGAACTCCCTCTCCAACCGCTCCTGCATGATTTCCATATGCAGAAGCCCCAAAAAGCCGCAGCGGAAGCCGAAGCCCAAAGCCTGCGAGGTGTCGGGCTCGAATACGAGTGACGCGTCGTTTAGCTGTAATTTCAAAAGTGCGTCCTTCAAGTCGCCGAATTTTGAACCGTCTAAGGGGTAAATTCCGCAGAACACCACCGACTGCACCTTTTTGTAACCGGGCAACGGCTCGGCGGCGCGGTTTTCGGAATTTATTACGGTATCGCCCACCGCCACGTCCTGAATTGACTTTATAGACGCCGCGATATAGCCGACCTCGCCCGCCTTTAATCCGTCTTTGGGCAACATATGCGGGGCGAAAACGCCGACCTCGGTTACCTCGTAGACCTTATCCGAGCGGAAGGTGGTTATTTTGTCGCCCACTTTAACCGAGCCGTCCTTTAAGCGGACGAATAAAATTACGCCTTTGTAGTTGTCGTAATAGCTGTCGAAAATGAGCGCCTTTAAGGGCGCGTCCTCGTCACCGTCGGGGGGCGGGAAATACTTGACCGCGTCCTCCAAAACCTCTTTTATGTTGGTGCCGTCCTTGGCGGAAACGAGGGGCGCGTAGGAAGCGTCAAGCCCTATTACGTCCTCTATTTCTTTCTTCGCCTCGTCGGGGCGGGCGGACGGCAGGTCGATTTTGTTTATGACGGGCAGAATTTCGAGATTGTTTTCGAGCGCTAAGTACACGTTTGCAAGCGTCTGCGCCTCTATGCCTTGCGACGCGTCGACGATTAAAATTGCGCCCTCGCACGCGGCGAGCGAACGCGAAACCTCGTAGGTAAAGTCGACGTGCCCCGGCGTGTCTATTAGATTGAACACATACTCGTTGCCGTCGTCCGCGTCGTAAAACATTCTTACGGGCGTAAGCTTTATGGTTATGCCGCGCTCGCGCTCTATGTCCATACTGTCAAGGAGCTGTTCTTCCATATCCCGTTTGGAAACCTGCCCCGTCTGTTCCATAAGGCGGTCGGCGAGCGTAGATTTGCCGTGGTCGATATGCGCTATTATGCAAAAATTACGTATAAACCGATTTGGTGCTTTCATATTGACTTTATTATAACATTAAAAACTTGCAAAATCAAAATTTTGCAGAAGGCTATCGCCTTTTGCTTTTTCATCGCGAAAAAGCGTTTTTTGTTTGAATAAGGCGCTCAAAAACCCTTGCAAGCAAGTTTTTCCGCTTTTATTATAAAAAAATTTGCTTCAAAAGTAAATTAAATTGCAATATTACAAACAAAAATAAATTTATTATTAAAACAACATCAGAGAATACTATTCGAATGTACGTCATTGCGCCTGTTCCCGCGCCGTCATTGCGAGGAGCGCAGCGACGTGGCAATCCAGAAGTTAAGCATTATTTATGCGTATTAAACGGGCTTACCTTTATATTTTTTCTGGATTGCTTCACTACGTTCGCAATGACGATGAGAATGTAACTCTTCCACTCCTTTTCCCCCACGCTTTGCGCGGGGTTTACTTTATACAATTAAAGAAGCGTAGCAAGGTTAGTTGCTACGCTTGATTTACTGTTTTACAAAGCCTAAGCTTATTAATATCGCTTTGTCTACCCTGCTCATCGTGCCTTCGGGCAGTTCGCCTATACGCTCCTTTAAACGCCGCTTATCGAGCGTGCGTATCTGCTCCAACAAAATTACCGAGTCCTTTTGCAGTCCGAAATCGCCCAAGGGCAGTTCGATATGCGTGGGCAGCTTTGCCTTATTTATTTTGCTTGTGACCGCCGCCGCAATGATTGTGGGGGAATACTTGTTGCCGACGTCGTTCTGCACGACGAGCACGGGGCGCACTCCTCCCTGTTCACTGCCCACGACCGGTGACAAATCGGCATAATAGAGTTCACCGCGTTTGATTGTCATTTTAAGCACCTCTCTGGGGCAGTCATACTATTTAAAGTTTTCATCGTTTCCTATAAACGAGCAGAACAAGGCGAACGAGCATTTTCGCCCCGTGCTTGCACGGCACGGAGTACGGGGAGTTTACTAAGCGTAAATGACCCGAGAAAAGCGCAGTTCAACGCCGTTATGCGACGTTCAGAGGAAACGACTTATTACATTATACGCCTGCCGCCATATAAATTGTTGACGGCGGACGCGCTTTTTATACCGCTTTTATTGCGGGAAGTTTGTAAATATTGCGGGGATTTGCAGCATGGGCACGACTCCGCACGAGGCGAGTATGCGATAGGTGAAATAGCCGACGAGCACTATCAAAAAGGTTATGCCCGCCGCCCTGCCGAGCTTGTTGCCCTTGAAAAACGAGAAGCCGAAAAGAAGGAGCGCGGCGATAATCGAGACGTAGCCGTCCAAAAGGTTTCCGTACCATATTTCGGGTTTGGTGAATATCGCGCCCGCGCCGCCCGTCGAGACGAATCCGAGACCCGCAACGAGCAGAATATTCGCTATATTGCTGCCTATTATATTGCCGATTGCGAGCCCCGTATCGCCCTTTCTTGCCGCCGAGACGGAAGTTACGAGCTCGGGCAAAGACGTGCCGAACGCAACGACGGTGAGCGCGACTATGTTTGCGGGTATGCCGATTAGGTCCTGCGCGATGTAGGTTGCGCCCTCGACTACGAGCTGTGCGCCGCCGACTACCATTCCCAGCCCCACTACCGTTAAAATTATCAAAAACCAGACCTTATCTTTGAGTTCTTCGTACTTTGCCTTGGCTCTTGCGATAAAGCTCTCGCCGACGGGCGCGCCGACTGCCGTCGCGGTCGCCGAAGCCGCGCTTTCGTTCAAAAGTTCGGGCTGTTTGCTTTTCTTTGCCATAATTATCGTATAGGTCATAAACCCCGCGTAGAGCGCGAGCAAAATCAAGCCGTCGTACCACTGAAAGCCGCCGCCCCAGTCACCCAACAGAAGGAATACAAGACTGATTATTATAAGAAAGGGTATTTCGATATAGCGGGAACTCTTTTCGACGGGCAGTTTGCAGACGAGCGCGGATATGCCGAGTATGAGCAGAATATTCATCATATTGCTGCCGAGCACGTTGCCCATGATAACTTCGGCGCCAGAGGGGTCGCCCATTGCCGTTTTGATGCCGCCGATTACCGACACCGCCGCTTCGGGCGCGCTTGTGCCGAGCGCGACTACGGTTAAACCTATTATGAACGTGGAAACTTTGAGCTTCGACGCTATGCCCGCCGCGCCGTCAACGAAAAAGTCCGCGCCCTTTACGAGCAGAACAAAGCCGACGAGCAGCATTACGACCCAGAATATACCCCAAAACACTTGCATACGGTTACCCCTATATAGTTTGTTAAAAATTAAAAGAAAAAAGACCTCTAACTTAAATTTCTTTAAGTTAAAAGTCTTGTTACCCTAATTAAATAGCGGTGTCAAACTCCGAGCGCGCATCGCGCCGTGATGACGAAGTTTGCCTTCAACTACTCCCTTTCAACAAGTATTAATATATCACGTCAGTTGTGCTTAGTCAAGCGTTTTAACGCGGTATGAAGATTTTCTACAAGGTCTTTATACACCACCGCGCCGTCGAAAAGCGTTTCGGAGCAAACCTCGGCGGCGTAACCCAAAACGTACTGCGAGCATACCGCCGCGTCGTATACCGAAAGTCCCCTTGCCGCGTTGCCGCAAATCAAGCCCGAAAGCAAATCGCCGCTTCCCGCCTTGGCAAGCGCCGTCGTGCCGCGCACCGAAAGGGTTGCCGACTTGCCGTCGCCCGTTACCGATACGGCGTTTTTGAGGTGTACTGTTACATTATATTCGGTGGCGAAGTCCTGCGCCACTTGCACCTGATTTTTTAAAATTTCTTCCCGCGAAAGTCCGCAAAGGCGGGACATTTCGCCGATATGCGGCGTTAAAAGCACCTTTGCCTTGGTCTGCAACAGCGGCTCTTTGCCGAATTTGGCGAGCGCGTTCAAGCCGTCCGCGTCGATTATCAGCTTACCCTTGTACGATTTCAGCAGCGCGCACACCGTTTCGTACGTCTGCTCGGTGCAGCCCATACCCATTCCGACGGCTATTGCCGACGCGTCCATAACGGGCTTGTCGGGGTAAATGCACTGCGGCTCGACCGCCGCCATGCCGTACCTGAATTTTTCGGGAACGACCGCATAAACGTAGCCGCAACCCGACTTTAACGCCGTGGAGATTGCAAGCGCCGCCGCGCCGGGGTACTCGTCCGCGCCCGCGATTATGCACGCCGAACCGTAGTCGCCCTTGTGCGAGTTGCGCTTTCTCGGCTTGTAATATGCGGCGATATCCTCGTCCTCCGCCGCCTTTGCAAGGTTGCCCTCCGCCGCTATGCCTATATCCTTTATGACAAGCTTGCCGCAGTAGTCGAAGCCCTCGCCGAACACACAGCCGAGCTTGGGGTGACCGAGGGCGACGGTCAAATCCGCCTTTACCGCAACGCCCATGACCTCGCCGTTGTCGCCGTGCAGACCGCTGGGGATATCGGCGGAAATGACGTATGCGCCGCTTGCGTTAATCTTTTTGACGACGCTCGCAAAGTCGCCTTGCAATTTGCGGTTCAAGCCCGTGCCAAAAATGCAGTCGACGATTATCTCGCCCGCGATAGTGCGGGTATATTTGCCGGTGTAACGCTTTTTTTCGCGCTTACAGCTTGCCGACAAATCCTCGTCGAAGCTGTACACCGATACGGTGAAACCGCGGGTTAAAAGCTCGCGCGCGGCTACGTAGCCGTCGCCGCCGTTGTTGCCCGTGCCGCAGACTATGAGCACCTTGTTGGTATTCAGTCTGCGCGCCGCCGCCTGCACCTCGTCGGCGAGAGCTCTGCCCGCCCTCTTCATCAACACCTCGGAGGGAAGTCCGAAGTTTATGGCGTTTTTGTCCGCCTCGCGTTCCTGCTCGCTTGTCAGATAGATTTGCATGTCAACCTCAATTTCATTTCAGCGCTGCTGATTTTTTTTATTTGCCCCTCAATTTCGCACACAAGGTTGCCCTCCGCGTCCACGTCGAGCGCGACTGCCGTGATACGCTCGTCGCCGCGGTCGAGATACACGTTTTTGCCGAACCAGTCGACGTACGCCTTGTAGTCCTCTACCGAGTACTCTTTTTTAAGATTTTTGATAAGACGGCTACGCACCGCGTTAAGACTCACCTTTTTGCCCTTCTGCTCTTTGAGCGTGGTGGCGATTTCGGAAAGCTCGTCGGGAAGCTCGTTGTTCACGTTGAGCCCGATACCCACAATCGACGTGCACACGCCGTCCGCGCCCAGTCGGTTTTCAATCAGCGTGCCGCAGATTTTTCTGCCGTTTACAAGTACGTCGTTCGCCCACTTTACGGTGGGTTTAACGCCGAAGCTTTCCACCGTCTTGCACACGGCGACGCACGCGTTTATCATTATCGAAAAGGTGTTAGAAAAGTCAAAATTTTCGTACCTTTTATAGAGCGATATGTAAAGTCCGCCCTCGTCCGACACAAAGCTTCTGCCGTTGGTGCCCTTGCCCTTCAACTGCCTTTCGGCAACGACTGCAACGTCCTCGCCGAAATCGAATCTTTTACAGTACTCGTTCGTACTGTCAATCTCTTCAAGTTCAATAATCTTCATCGTCTCCCAGTCTCTCGCTCACTCTCTTAACCGCGTCGTATTCATAGCCCTTTGATACAAGGTAGCGGCAAGCCTTATACACGTTTTCTTTGGTGAGTTCCTTTCCTCTCAGATATTTTTTAAGCGCCGACAGAATAAGTTCGTCGTCGTCCTCGTAATCGTTTAGCGCCCCGCGCACGGTCTCTTTATCTACGCCCCGTTTTAAAAGCTCGACCTCGATTGCGCGTCTGCTCTTTCCCGATATGCCGCCTATATACGCCTTGCAGTACTCCGCGTCGTTCACATAGCCGTAGTAGTGCATCTTTTCCATAACGTAGTCGACGACCGCCTCTACGTAACCTTTTTTAACGAGAAAATCGCGCATCTGCTTTTCGGTCTTTAAGCTTGCGGACAGGTGCGTCAACGCCTTTTCGGTGGCTTGCACCTTTTCGGTTTCGAGCTGAATTTTGTCGAGCTCCGCCCTGTCTATCTCCATTCCCGCCTTTAAGCGGTACTTAACCGCGACTTCGAGTTTGATACCGCAGTAAAACCTGCCGTCGACAAAAATACTGCAACGCGTCTTGTCCTTTATCTGCGGTTCAATCGAAGTTATTTGCGACATAGTACGGATATTCTATCATTTTTAACGGTGTTTGTCAATTATTTGACTTTATCGAACGGCGGTTATATAATGTAAAAAAAGTATTTTTATGAGGTTGAAAACTATGTCGGCGAACATAAACTGGGGCGAACTCGGCTTCGGCTATATCAAAACTCCCTACCGCTTCGTTGCGCAATATGTCGGGGGCAACTGGGATAAAGGCGGACTTGTTACGGACGATAAAATCGTCATTTCGGAGTGCGCGGGCGTGTTGCAATACGCGCAGACGGCGTTCGAGGGACTGAAAGCTTACACCACCGAGGACGGGCGCATAGTCACCTTCCGCCCCGATTTGAACGCCGAGCGCATGGACAGTTCCGCGGCACGGCTGGAAATGCCCACACTGCCCGAGGGTATGTTTTTGCGGGCGGTTGAAGAGGTCGTTGCGGCAAACCGCGACTTCGTGCCCCCTTACGGCAGCGGCGCGACGCTCTACCTTCGCCCCTATATGTTCGGCTCTTCCCCCGTTATCGGCGTAAAGCCCGCGGAAGAGTATCAGTTCAGGCTGTTTGCAACACCCGTCGGTCCCTACTTTAAGGGGGGCGTTAAGCCCATAACCATACGCGTCTCGGATTTCGACAGAGCCGCGCCCCACGGCACGGGGCACATCAAGGCGGGCTTGAACTACGCCATGAGCCTGCACGCCATAGTTGACGCGCATAGACAGGGCTTTGACGAGAATATGTATTTGGATGCGGGCACGCGCACGTACATAGAGGAGACGGGCGGCGCGAATTTTCTGTTCGTGACAAAGGACGGCAAAATCGTTACGCCCAAGTCAGACAGCATACTGCCATCCATTACCCGCCGCTCGCTCTGCTACGTCGCCGAAAAATATCTGGGGCTGACGGTTGAGCACCGCCCCGTAAAGCTTACCGAGCTTTCGGACTTTGCGGAGTGCGGCTTGTGCGGCACGGCGGCGGTAATTTCGCCCGTCGGCAAGATAGTTGACCACGGCAAAGAGATTTGCCTGCCCTCGGGCATGGACGAGATGGGCGAGGTGACCAAAAAGCTCTATGAAACACTTACCGGCATACAGATGGGCAGAATAGAAGCCCCCGCCGGCTGGCTGCACGAAATAAAATGACGTACTACTTACAGAACAGATGGAAGCTTAAAGACGGCAAACTCGTCTATTACGGTATCCGCTACGGAGAAAAACTCAATAAAAACGTTATTAAGCTTAGCGGCAAGCAGAGAAAACTGATTGCCGCGCTCCCCTGCGAACTTACGCAAAAAGAGCTTAAAATTTTGCGCGGACCAATTGAAAGCCGCGCCGTTTTAAACAGTGAGCCGAAAATAACGCCTAAGAGCCTTAAAGAAGCGAAATTCTGCAAAAACTGTTGCGGCAACGACTTTATAATTGCGGGGCTGGAATTCGGCGGGGACGGGCTTTGCGCGATGTGCGAAAGCGCGGACAAAACGAAAAACTTAAAGAGCGTCGTACCGGTTAAAAACGAGTTTGAGCGAAGCAAGAAATCGCGCTTCGACGTAGCCGTTTTTTATACGGGCGGCAAGGACTCCACTTATCTTCTCTACTACCTTTCGGAGGTGAAAAATCTGCGCGTGCTTGCGCTCACCTGGGAAATCCCCTACGCTTCCGACAGCGCGCTTAAAAGCATAGAAAACGCGAAGAAGAAGCTTGACAAGGTCGAGTTCGTAACGAGAAAAATCGGTGCGGAAGATATGCGGACGATTTATAAAAAGCTATATGAGCTTAACGGCAATACGTGCGCCTGCCCCTCTCTTGCGTACGTTATGTTCTATCCCCTTTTGGTTGAAGAGAAAGTGCCGTACTTTGTCGCGGGGAACGAGCCCGCGCAGCTTTTGGGGCTTTACTATAACCGGATGGCGCCCGAAATTGCCTACCGCTTCGCCGACAGCAAGGGGCTGAATTTTCTGGTAAACCTCGGCAGAGTGCTCACCTTCCGCCCGCCTTTAAAGCGCGGTCAATTCCATACGCTTACCACTATGAAACAGCTCGCTTTCGGCACAAGCTTTTTCGTTAAAAAATCGGGATACCGCAACGAGCTTGTGGAAAACGTGACGGAAGCGATTCACTCCGTGCCGAACATGGTTAAGCCGCTTAAAAAGAGCATACGCCGCTCGTCGCGTTCGGGAAATATTCCCGCCTTTGTGCAAGTCGACTTTGACGAAATCAGCGGCGGAAAGTACGATTGGACGAAGATAAAGGACTTGATTGCGGACAAGTGCGGCTGGGTTGCGCCCGAGGACAGCGGCAAGGGCTTGCACACGAGCTGTAAAATAGAGCGGTGCAAGGAATACAGCCAATTTATAAGATTTTACAATATGGAAAGCACGATGATTCCGTTCAGCGCGCTCGAAATTTCGCTTGCGGGAAGAAACAAAAACATTACGCGCGAACAGGCGGTTTACGAGATTGAAAACACTATGGGCTTTTCGCTCGAAGAAATACCCGAGTGCGAAATTATGAAAGGATATTTTAAAGACGAATGAACGCGGTGATTTACTGCTCGTACACGGGGCATTGTAAAGCGGTTGCTCAAAAATTATCCGCACGGTTAGGATATACGCTTACAGATTATACCGAGGCGACGGACAACTATTCCGCCGCCGTTATAGTTTTCCCCGTTCACTGTCAAAGCTTCCCGCCGTTTTTGAAAAGCTTTTTTCAGAATGTCAAAGCCGAATGCGCGGCATTGATTGCAATTTACGGCGGCGCGCGGGCGGGCAACGCCGTTTACGAAGCGAAAAAACTTATAAAAGCGCCCGTAATTGCCGCGGCGTACTTACCCTCTGGGCACAGTTATTTAAACGACGGTTTTGTACCCGACAAACTGCCCGAAGCGTTTATCGCAAAGATTTGCGACCCATCTCCCGTCTATATCCCGAGGCGCAAAAAAACGCCTTTTGCCGCGTTTTTACCTTCGTTACGCAGCCGAGCGGTTATTAAAATTTTGCGAAACGGCAAATGCGTCAGGTGCAATAAATGCGGAGACGGTTGCCCGACGGGCGGAATTATAAACGGAAAAACGAATTTAAAATGCGTGCGGTGTTTAAAGTGCGTGGCAAGTTGCCCGCGCGGCGCGCTTGAAATTAAAAAGACACGCGTACTTTGCCGCTATCTTGAAAAGGCCAAGCAAGACGAAACGATTTTGTATATAAATTAGCATAATTCACTTACGTTTACAAAGCGGCGCACTTTTAAGTGCGCCGCGCGGGTTTTATATATCCACCCCGCCGCCGCGTCATTATGAGGTTTTTGCGGCATTGCGGACTTAACAAACCGTCATTATGAGCGTAGCACGGCAAAGCGGCAAAACATTGAAACTCGCAAGTTTTCGCCGTGCGCAGTCGAAGAATCTTTTTGCGTGCCTCGAAGAGGTATTCTCGCGCAAAACTAACCTTACCGCATTACAACGCTGTTTAAGGTGAACTTACATAAACTCCGTAATTCTGGATTGCCACGGTTGCCTTGCAACCTCGCAATGACGGTATTCGGGCAAACGCTACGCGGGCGTTCGAAATGACGCTTCCCAATTGCCGCCGTATTACCACGAGGGGATTCTCTCGGTCGGTCGAACCCCTTACGGGGCTTCTTCCTCCACTCGAAATGACACACTCCTATGGGCTTGCGAATTATTTTTAAATAATAATTTACCGCAATTCTTAATTCTTAATTCTTAATTCTTAATTTAGATATAACGTAGCCCTCTAAGTTGTCGCTTTCGGAGACGGTGATTCTTTTGACATTGAAATTTTGCATGACCGCCGCAAGCAATGCCGCGCCGCCGCCTATTAAATCGGCGGACTTTGCACAGATGGTCGTCTGCCGTATCTCGTCCACCGACATTTTGGTTAGAAGCTTCGAAAAGTTTTCAACCTCGCGCACGGTGAGCACTGTGCCGTGCAGTTTTTGCGCGTCGTACTCGCGTATTCCGAGCTTTATCGCCGCAAGCCTTGACGCCGTGCCGCCCACCGCATACATTGCGTACTCCGAAAAATCTTTCCTTTCAAAGTCCTTGATTTTTTCGGATATAAACGCGTTTATTTTGTTCAAATCTCTGCCCGCCGCGTCCAGAATGCGCACCGTGCCTATATTGACGCTCTTTGTATAGCGTACCTTTCCGCACGCGCGAACGGTCACCTCGGTGCTTGCACCGCCCACGTCTATAATCCCGCCACCGTCACAGCCGCCCAAAGCGCCCGCAAGACCTATTTCCGCCTCTTTTTTGCCGCTTAAAACGTCGACCTTAACCCCGCAAAGTTCCTTTACCTTATCAGTGAACAGTTCGGGATTTTCGGCGGAGCGCACCGCCGCGGTTGCAAACGCGTACACCTTTTCCGCACCGTCCTCTTTTGCCGCCTGCACAAACTCCGCCACGGCTTGCGCAGTGCGCAAACACGCGTCGTTCAAAAGCACGGGTGCAAAGTTGAGCCCCTCGCCCAAACGGGTGGTTTTCATTTTCTTATATAAAGTTTTTCCGTCCGCCCACATTAAAAGGCGAACGGAATTCGAACCGATATCTATTGCCGCTATTTTCATAAATTACCCGACTACTATCGCAAGCACGGGGTCGGCGTCGGGCGTGAGCTCGGGGTCGGGAACACCGAGCATCGCAAAAATTTCCGCCCTCGTATAGAGCCCTTGCTGCTGCCATTTTAAAATATTCTGATAAATTTCGCCGCGGACTTCCAAATCTTCGAGAATGTCCTCCGTGGTTTCGTACTTGGCGACGAGCGCCCGCAATTCGGATTTAAGCTGGTCGCGGCGGCGCTTTAAAACGCTGATTTGCACAATCTGCGCAATCAGCACCGCAAGAATTATAAAGATAAGCAGGATTGCATTAACAGTGATTGCCGCCACTATTTTGTTGCGTTTTTCCTCGCCCATGCCTCTTTCCTCTGCTAATTTTCACTTTCGCAATGTTATTATACACTTTTTTAATGCAAAATGCAATAATTAAATGTATACTTTTTAAATAAATTATTGCGCCGAGCGCACTGCCCGCCAACATATACAGCCGTATCGAGTAAAACTCGAAAGTAACCGATATAAAGACGAACATCGCGGCAAACACGGCAAAATAAATAATATCGCAAAGGCACGTGAAAATTATGTCTTTTACCGTAAACTTCGACTTGTCTATGCCGCAGACGAACGCGCGGGCGATATATAAAATGTCATACACGACGCCGCTGCAAATTCCGCACAGAGCGCAGGTTAAAAATATGAAAATCTGCATTATTTAAAGAGTTTTTGTTTTAAGCTGCCGCCCTTTTGCGCGTACTTTACGGCTGTGAACAAGCCGCTTGCCGAAAACGCGCCCGTGGACTTGGAAAAGGACGCGATTTTCATTTCCGAGCCCGTGACTATTATTCTGCCTCCCGCGTAACTTAATATAAGTTGCGTGGACGAGAACGCCTCTACCGCTTCTATCTTTGTTGCGGTGAAGCGTTTGCGGTTTTCGATAGATATTATATGCCCTTCCGTCTGTTCCATAATAAAACACCTCGCTTTAATATATTTAAGCGGGGTGTTGATTATGAAAGGAAAATATTAACTCTACTTGCCAGTCAATATGTCATTGCGCTGGCGAAGCCGCGGCAATCCGGTCTTACGCAGTCTGCGTATGTTCGCTTCCTACTTGCCGCCGTATTACCGCGAGGGGATTCTCTCGGTCGGTCGAACCCCTTGCAGGGCTTCTTCCTCCACTCGAAATGACACGCTCCTATGGGCTTGCGAATTATTTTTAAATAATAATTTACTGCAATTCTTAATTCTTAATTCTTAATTCTTAATTCTGAATTACTCTATCCCTTTCTTTGCTTTGGCGTTGGCTTTGGCGCGCAGTTCGCTGTCTAAAATGCGCTTTCTTATGCGGATATTTTTGGGCGTGATTTCCAAAAGTTCGTCGTCGCCGATAAATTCGAGGCACTCCTCCAAACTCATTTTCTTAGGCGTTATAAGACGCAACGCGTCGTCGGACGCCGAGGAACGGGTGTTTGTGAGGTGCTTTGTCTTGCACACGTTTACGTTGATATCCTCGTTTTTGGGGCTTTCGCCGACGACCATGCCCTCGTACACGGGCGTGCCCGCGCCGATAAACAGAGCGCCTCTGCCCTGCGCGTTGAAGAGCCCGTAGGTTACCGCCTCGCCCGTTTCGAACGCGACGAGTGAGCCCGTGTTGCGGCGGCTTAAATCGCCCTTATACGGCTGGTATTCGAAGAACACGCTGCTCATTATGCCCTCGCCCTTCGTCGAGGTCAGAAATTCCGACTTGTAGCCAAACAGTCCGCGGGCGGGAATTAAAAATTCGAGGCGCGTGCGCGTGCCGATTGCCGACATATGCAGAAGCTCGCCCTTGCGGTTGCCCATACTCTGGAAAATCGCGCCCGTGGCTTCGTCGGGAACGTCGACAATCAGCCTTTCGACGGGCTCGCACTTGACGCCGTCAATCTCCCTGTACATTACGCGGGGCGTGGAAACCTGAAACTCATAGCCGTCGCGGCGCATTTCCTCTATCAAAATCGAAAGGTGCATTTCACCTCTGCCGCAGACTCTGTAACTGTCCGCCGAGCCCGTCTCCTCGACTTTTAAGGATACGTCGCGAAGAAGTTCGCGGAAAAGTCTGTCGCGAAGGTGGCGGGTTGTGACGAACTTGCCGTCTTTGCCCGCGAACGGCGAGTCGTTGACCGAGAAGGTCATTTCGACGGTGGGTTCGGTAATTTTAACGAATTTGTGCGGTTCGGGGCAAGTTAAAGAGCACACGGTGTCGCCGATATTTATTTTTTCAAGCCCCGAGAAGCAGACGATATCGCCCGCCTTTGCCTCTTCGACGGGCTCGCGCGCAAGTCCTTCTATCTGATAGAGGTTGACTATCTTGCCCTGCACGCGCAGCGCGGGGTTGTTGTAGTTGGTTAAAACGACGGCTTGTCCCGCCTTGGCTACACCGCGCTCTATTCTGCCTATGCCTATCCTTCCCACGTAGTCGTTGTAGTCGATAGACGAGCAGAGAATCTGCGTTTCGCCCTCCGCGTCCACTTCCATGGGCTTGATGTGCGAAAGGATAGTTTCGAAGAGGGGCGTTAAGTCCTTGCCGGGGGTATTTAAGTCGAGCGTCGCCGTGCCGTCGCGCCCCGAGCACCACACGACGGGCGACATTAACTGGTCGTCAGACGCGTCGAGTTCGAGTAAAAGCTCTAAAATTTCGTCCTGAACTTCGTTTAAGCGGGCGTCGGGACGGTCGATTTTGTTGACGACGATTATCAGTCTGTGCCCCATTTCGAGCGCCTTTTGCATGACGAAGCGGGTCTGCGGCATGGGTCCTTCAGCCGCGTCGACGAGCACCAAAACGCCGTTTACCATCATCATTACGCGCTCTACCTCGCCCGAAAAATCGGCGTGCCCCGGTGTGTCGACAACGTTAATTTTAACGCCGCCAAAGTGGAGCGACGTGTTTTTTGCGAGAATGGTTATGCCCCTTTCCCTTTCGATATCGCCGCTGTCCATAACGCGCTCTTCAACCGCCTGATTGTCGCGGAAGGTGTGACTTTGCTTTAACATTGCGTCGACAAGCGTTGTCTTGCCGTGGTCTACGTGGGCAATTATTGCCACGTTTCTTAAATCTTCTCTTATCAAAATATTGCCTCGTATATATAAAAAATTTTGTAGTTAAAAATTGAATTCGCTTTTAATCTGTCTGTCGAAGAGCTTTAAAATTACGTGCATACAGTCGTTTTCGCCCTTGCCGAACTCGTCGGATAAAAAGCACGCCTCGTACACCGCGTTTGTGAGCGGCAAGTCTATCTTATATTTATCGCCCAGCTCCTTCATTGCCTTTGCCGTCATAACGCCCTCGGCAAGTTTGCCGAAGTGCTCGCCCTTAGCCATCATTTCGCCGTACATTCTGTTGTGCGAATAGGGCGAAAAGAGGGTCGTTTCATAGTCGCCCAAATGCGCCAAGCCGTACGCCGTCATGGGGTCGCCGCCCATAGCCTTTATGAGCTTTGCCACCTCGAACGCGCCGCGCGCCATTAAAGGACCCTTTAAGCTCGTGTACCCGCAACCGTCCAAAACGCCCGCGGCGATTCCCAAAACGTTCTTTGCCGCCGCGCCGACCTCGGTACCCAAAAGGTCGTTGCCGTAGTAAAAGCGGATTAAATTCGATTTGAAATTTTCCGCAAGATATTTCTTTAAGTCGGCGTTTTGGCTGTCAATTATCATGCAGTTGGGTATGCCCGCCGTGAACGACTGGATGTGACCCGGACCTACCCACACGGCAATTTTGTCGCTTGCAATGCCGCTGTCGCATAAAACTTCTGAAAGGCGTTTGCCCGTGGCTTCCTCTATGCCCTTCATACAGAGCACGAAGTACTTGTCCGCGACGGGGTGTTTTATCACCTTTTGCATAAACTCGCGGAGAGCCTGCGACGAGATAGAGATTATTATTATATTGCTTGCCGCTAAGGCGTACGAAAGGTCGGACGTGAGCGTTATCGACTTATCGAGGGCGACGTACTCGTTTTTGCCGTCGCGCTTTAATATGTCGTAGGCTTCCCTGCCCTCTTCGCCGTATAAAATGACTTGATTTCTAAGGACTGTCGCCTGATACCAAGCGATAAACGACCCCCATCTGCCGCAACCTAAAACGGAAATTTTCATAACACACCTGTTTTTGTGAATAGTCTTGCGCGGCATAGCCGCTAGATTCTTCGCTGAAAGCTCAGAATGACAATGTAGCTAAATTTGTTTTCTCTCGATAAATGCGCGGGATAAGGTTACCTCGTCGGTGTACTCTATCTCGCCGCCGATAGGTATGCCGTGCGCAATGCGCGTGACCGTTACGCCCAAAGGCTTTAAAAGTTTGGCGATATACATTGCCGTCGCGTCGCCCTCTACGTCGGGGTTGGTGGCGATTATAACCTCGCTCACGCCCCCGCCGACGCGCGCCAAAAGCTCTTTAATGCGGATATCGTTGGGACCTATTCCGTCCATGGGCGAAATTACGCCGTGTAAAACGTGGTATACGCCCTTGAACTCGCGGAGTTTTTCAAGCGCGATTACGTCTTTTGGCTCTTTAACCACGCAGATTACGCCGTGGTCGCGCCTCTTGCAGATATCGCATGTTTCCTCTTCGGAAAAGTTGCCGCAAACCGAGCAATAGCGCACCTTTTTTTTGCAGTCCAAAATGCTTTCGGCGAACTGCTTTGCATCCTCCGGCGACATATCTATAATTTTGTATGCGTACCTTTGCGCCGTCTTTTTGCCGACCCCGGGAAGTTTTGTAAACTGATTTATAAGTCTGCCGATAGGCTCGATGAAAGTATCCATATTTTCCTTTAATGCAGAATGCAGAATGCAGAATTAAAAATTAACTATACCGTTCATTCTGCATTCTTAATTCATAATTCTGAATTATAAAAGTCCGTTAAGTCCGCTCATGCCGCCGAGAGGTCCCATCTTCTCTTCGTATGCCGCGTCCGCCTTTTTGTAGCCGTCGTTGATTGCCGCCATAATCAAATCTTCGAGCATTTCAACGTCGTCCTCGTCGGACAGGTCGACCATTTCGGAGATTTTACTGCCGAACTCGATGCCGTTTATCACCTTTTTGCCGTTCATATATACGACGACCGTTTCGTCGCCCTCTTCGCCGCCGCCCGAAAATCCGAGCACTTCCATCTCGTCGAGCTCGGCTTCCGCCTTTTGCATCTGCTCCTGAATTTTCTGAGCCTGCTTCATCATATTCTGCATGCCGCCGTTGCCGCCATGATATGCCATAATAGTCTCCTTTAATCCAAATAATTTATTATTAACTTATCTACCCCGCCGGAAAGCTCGAACGCGTCGTCTTTCACTTGCGTTTTGCGGGAAAGCGTTACTTCCGTCAGATTATCACAGTACGCAAACGCGCAACTGCCGATAACTTTAAGACCGCGCGGGAAAACGACTTTGCGTAAATTGTCGCAATAAGCAAACGCATAATCGTCTATCTCTTCGATACTCTCGGGGAAGGTTATCTCCGTGACCGACGCGAACGTGAAGGCATCCATACCTATTCTAATCAATCCGTGCGGCAAAGTAATTTTATTTAAGTAACAATTACCGAACACATAGTTATTTATTTCGGTTACCCCTTCGGGTATATCGGCGTCCGAAAGCTCTTTATCGCCGAACAGAATTTTTTCGGCATATCGCATAGGATTTGCGGAAAAATCATAAAAAGCAATGCCGCACCACTGCAGTATAGTTCCCCTGAATTCGAAAACCTTTATAGCTAAGCGCAAATCGAACACGTCGTCGCAGATACGGTTCAACGAGCCGGGCAGAGATAATTTTTC
Organism: Clostridiales bacterium; assembly: GCA_023667345.1. Classification (GTDB taxonomy): domain Bacteria; phylum Bacillota; class Clostridia; order Christensenellales; family Borkfalkiaceae; genus Coproplasma. The sequence goes on along the minus strand of JAMPAF010000012.1, from coordinate 33,875 downwards.
AAGTTTTTCGCAACCCGAAAATGCTCCGTCGTCTATCGTAGTTACGCCGTCGGGAACGTAAACTTCCCTTGCGCCTTTGTCGCACCGCTTTAACACGCTTCCGTCTATATATAGCTGAGACTTATCGTATTTGCCCACAACGCCGTTGGTGTTTGCAAAATCCCATACCGTAAACGGTCTTTCACCGTTGACGACGTTCCATTCACCGTCCCACCCGTCGGGTTTTGCAATCGGATAACATTCAAACCTTAAAAACCATTCGCAGCCGTCGGCTATTTTTTTGCCTACCTTTTTAACGCTTGCGGGAATTTCTATAATATGCGCGTCGCTGTTTTTAAAAGCGTAATCGCCTATCTCTTCAAGCTTGCCGCCCAAAAACATATTGCCGGTTTTCGTATTCATAAACGCTTCGTTTTCGATTACGGTAACGCCGTCGCCCATTTCAACGTAGCGCAATCTTATACAGTCGCAAAAAGCGCCTCTACGGATACGTTTCAATTTCCGGGAAAGTTCGGCTTTTTTCAGATTAGAACACAGCCAAAACGCATAATTTCCAAGCTCTTCAACGTTTTCGCCGAGCTTTATTTCCCGCAAAAAACCGCAATCGATGAAAGCCCGCTCGCCTATTTCCGTTACGCTGTCGGGAATATTTATTTTTGATAAATTTCCGCACCAGCCGAACGCCCTGTTGCCTATCCTTTTCACCGAGTCCGGAATAATTACCTGTTTAACGTAATCGTTGCACGCAAACGCGCCGTCCGCAATCTCGGTTATTCCGTCGGGAATAATAATTTTCGTCAAGTTACCGTAACAGTGCGTAATCACCGTACCTTTTATATCTAAACCGCCTTTTGCCATACCACCCTAATTATTTAACGCAGAAAATTATCTACTTAATCTGCACGTCCGTGCCTTTGAAGTTGTCGCGAAGTTCGCCGATTGCCTTTTCGTACTTATCCTCGCCCTTGGGCTTTAAGCGGATATCGAACGAGAAAACGCCCAGTGACTGCAATGCTTCGGCGATAAACTGTCTGTTGTCCTCGCGGTTTAATGAGCGGTACACCGCCTCGACCGTGGTCAAGAGCACGAAGGTATCGCCCTCGAACTCGCTTTCCAAATCCATACACAGCGTAAAGAGTACCGCATTGCGCCGCGTCGTGCGGAAAAGCTTTATAAACCTGCCGAACATCGTCGCCTTATCCTTGTCCGAAAGCGAACCCACCTTAATGGGTGCGGACGCCGCGGGTTGTTCGAACAGCGTGCTCTGTTCTTCCGTCGCCTTAGCCGCATTGAAGGGCGCGGGTTCGTCGAACGGCGAAAAGCCCTCTTCCTCGACAACCGCGCTTTTTGCGGGGCGCGTCGGCGTTTCGTCCGCCGCGGGAAGAGCTTCGACGGGCGGTCTTTTGCTGCCGTAATCGGGCTTCGGTGCGGGAGCTTCGGGCGCGGGCGTAGGCGCGGGGCGGCTTTCGATTTTCACCTTTACCCCCTCGGCAACCTCGCGTTCCAGCTTTTCAATGCGGGATAAAAGCGCCTCGATATCGTAATCTGCACTCGGCATAGCCGCCCTTATGAGCGCCGCTTCCAAAGTTATTCTGCCGTCTACCGCATAGCGCAAATCGCCCTCGGTTTTAGCTAAAATTTCGGTTGCGCGAAGTACCGTGTGACCGTCCGCCTCCGCCGCAAGCTCTTTAAGTTTTTCGTATTTATCCTTTGGAAGATTGACAATCTCCGCAGCGTTACCGCACATTTTGACGACCGCGAGGTTGTTCAAAAAGGACAGCATATCGCGAAGAAGCACGCCCACGCCCTTGCCCGTTGCAAGCACGCTTTCGGTTGCGGTGAGCGTTTCGCCGCCGTTTTGGCTTAAAACCGCCGCAATTATTTCTGCAACCGCAAAAAAATCGGCTTTGCCCAAAACCTTGTTCACGTCGTCGTACGTGAGCTTGCCTTGCGAGTAAGAGGCGCACATATCGGCAATCGAAAGACTGTCGCGCGCACTTCCGTTGCCCGCGCGGGCTATCGCCGCTACCGCTTCGTCCTCGTATTCCTTTCCCGTCTTGTCGTAAACGCTCTTTACAAGCTTTTCGAGGTCGGACTGGGGAATGAGTTTAAAGTCGAAGCGCATACAGCGCGAAAGAATAGTTGCGGGAATTTTCTGCGGCTCGGTGGTGGCTAATATGAACACGGCGTGCGCGGGCGGCTCTTCGAGCGTCTTTAAAACCGCGTTGAACGCCGACTGGGTGAGCATATGCACCTCGTCGATAATGTAAACCTTGTACTTGCCGTTTACGGGGGGATACTGCACCTTTTCGCGGATATCGCGCATTTCGTCGACGCCGTTGTTCGAAGCCGCGTCAATCTCGGATATATCGAGAGCCGCACCGCTTGCGAGGGCTCTGCACGTTGCGCACTTGCCGCACGGCGAACCGTTTTGCGGGTTTTCGCAGTTAATGGCTTTCGCAAAAATTTTGGCGAGCGTCGTCTTGCCCGTGCCGCGCGGTCCGCAGAAAAGATAGGCGTGACCTATCTTGCCCGTCTCTATCTGGTTGGTCAGTATTTTTACTATATGCTCCTGCCTTACGACGCTGTCAAAGGTCGTCGGGCGGAAGGTGCGGTAAAATGCTAAATAAGCCATATAACTCCTTTCGCTCAAATCTTTTTGCTTGCGCAAAAATCTTTGTAGCGAGATTGCTTTGGTCGTAAAAAGGCTTAACGGTTGAAATGAATTCAACCTTGCCTTTTTTCGGCATAATTATTTTAAACTTTGCTTTGGTTATAGCGTGCCTTGAAATTTTTTAACGCAAGAGCCGTCTTGCTGAAATTTCTGCGGCGTATTATGCGTATTATTTAAAAAATTTTCTGCAATTTATGCTTTGCGCGGGCGAGCGCGTTGTCCGTCTGTTTATAGGTTTTATTCAGCGCGGCGCAGATTTCCGCCATCGTCGCGCCGTCGATATACATACATATCGCCTTATATTCGAGCGGGGACAAAACGTCCTTGATTTTGGTGAAAAATTCGCTCTCCTCTTCGCTTCCCAAAAGCAGTTCTTCGGGACTGAACGCGCTCTCCGCGCCGCCGTCGTCCTCGTTGAAAGACGAACTGGAATTGAGCGCGGAATTTTTGCCGCCGCGCGATTTTTTCACCGCGTCGAGTATGCGGTTGCGTATGCACGCGTGCGCGTAGGGGGCAAACCCCGCAACGCCGTCGAAGGTAATTATTGCCGAATACAGCCCGCACATGCCTTCCTGCACCAAGTCCTCGGTTGCGCCGCCCGCGAGAAAAAATCTCCGCGCGACGGAAAGCACGCTGTTTTTATAGCGGACAAGCAGCTTCTCGCACGCCTTGTTATCGCCCGAACGGAACAGAGCAATCAGTTGCTCGTCGCACAGCTCATTCTCCACGCCTGCACCTCAACACTTCATAGGCGGCAACGCCTAAGGCGACCGACGCGTTGAGCGAGTTGACCTTGCCGCACATAGGAAGCGACACGACGAAATCACACTTTTCGCGCGTGAGTTTTTTAACGCCGCTGTCCTCGCCACCGATAACCAACGCGACGTTGCCCTTAAAGTCCGCCTTGTATATGTCCGTGCCGTCCGCTTCCAACGCGTACAGCCAGTAGCCGTTCTTTTTGAGCTCGTCGACCGCGCGGTTTAAGGAATTTACCTTTGCCACCTTGACGTGGTTTGCCGCGCCCGCCGAAATGCGCACGACCGCCTCGGTAACGCTTGCCGAATTTGTCGACTGAATGACGACGCCGTCCGCGCCCGCGCACTCCGCAACCCTTATAATCGAGCCCAGATTGTGCACGTCCTCTATGCAGTCGCAAAGGATAATAAATCCGCCCTTTTCGCCCTTAGACCCCATAATATCCTGCAACGAACAGTATTTATAGTCGGAAGAATAGGCTATGCAACCCTGATGTCTGCCGCTCTCGCTCTCCTTGTCCAAAACGCGTTTGTCCACGAACTGCACGCGCACGCCCTTTTCGCGCGCCTGTGCAAAAATTCTGCCAAAGGAGCCCTGCGCGTTCTTTTCGAGCAGTATTTTTTCGATTGTTCTGTCCGTTTTCAAAAGTTCCAAAACGGCGTTTCTGCCCTCGGTTTTCATAAGTTACCACCCTCGATTAGCTGCGCAATGCGCTCGTACCGACCCGTCAGATACAGAAAGCCGAGCACCGCCTCGAACCCCGTCGAGCGGTTGTATTCCGCCACCGACGCGCTCTTTGCCTTAGTGCTCTTTTTGGCGTTTCTGCCGCGGTGAAAAATTTCCTCTTCCTCTTCGGTGAACATACTCTCTATCCTGAACAAGAGCTCGCTCTGCCCCTTTGCCGAAACGCAAGCGGCGGTGTGCTTTTGCAGGTCGACGAGTTTGCCGTCGCACCTTAATACTTCGCGCTCTCGAACGTACAGCGAGTACACAGCATCGCCCACAAAGGCGAGCGTTACGGGACTTATCTGCCGCGCTCTCTCGTCGCTTATTTTCGTTAAAAGGTCAAACACTTATCTCACCACGGGTTAATGCAGAATGTAGAATGTAGAATTAAGAATGAAGGTCGGATTATTTAAATAATTATTCTGCAATTAAGCCTTCCCCCTACGTTGAGAAGGATGGCACAACCATAAAGGTTGTGACGGATGAGGGGTATAATTAAAAGAATTCCCCTCACCACCGCTACGCGGAGCCTCCCCACCAAGGGGAAGCCTCGACTTCGGTCAGATTTCTAATTCTGAATTCTTAATTCTTAATTACGCATTATTATAACACCAAGGTATAAAAAAATCAACTTTTCAATAGGATATAGCGTGAAAACCTTGTTTATTAAAAAAAGTTTTTTGATTGCGCTCGCGGTGGTTCTATCCCTCGGAATTTGCCTCGGCGTGGGCGCGGGATTTGCCGTAAAACAGGCGTCGGCTATCAACCCGAATATGCCCACGGTGGTTATAGACGCGGGGCACGGCGGCATTGACAACGGCGTGCAGGGGATAAATTCCAAGACGGACGAGGCGGATATTAACCTCGCCATTGCGCGCTTTTTGAAGGGGCAGTTTACCGCCGCGGGCTTTAACTGCGTTATGACGAGGACAAACGAGGCGGGGCTGTACGGCGACACCTCGAAGGGCTTTAAAATGCGCGATATGAAAAAGCGCAGGGAAATTATCGAAAACAGCAACGCCGACATGGTGATATCCGTGCACCAGAATTTTTGCCCCCTGCCTTCCAAGCGCGGCGGGATAGTCTTTTCCGAAAAGGCGAGCGCAGAAAGCTGCGAGCTTGCGGCGGCAATTCAGGAAGAGCTGAACGCACTGCCGCAGTGCACCAAGCCGAGCGGGGCGATGTACGGCGACTATTATATGCTGAAATGCACCGAGAGCCCGTCGGTGATTGTGGAGTGCGGGTTTTTATCGAACGCCGAAGAGGATAAACTTTTAAACGACGAAAGTTACCAGCGCGCGGTTGCCTACGCAATTTTCAAGGGCGCGGTAAGTTACTTTGCGGGGAAATGATTTAAACCTTATTGTAACCTTCCCCTTAGGGTGAAGGTCTTATTGCGGTAAAATTATAAGCGCCGCGGCAATTTTGCCGCGGCGCTTTTATGTTTTGTATTTATATCAACCTCTATCGTCACTACGTGACACTTTCCCCTTCAAAGGGGAAAGCAAGGGAAAGTTAGTTCAATTTTTCAAGCAATCTGAAATCGACGCCCTTGTCGGAAATCTTGATTATCTCGACCTTTACGGTGTCGCCGATGTTTACGACATCCTCTACCTTTTCAACGCGCTTGTTCGAAAGCTTGGAAATGTGAATCATGCCGTCCTTGCCGGGGGCAAACTCTACGAACGCGCCGATGGGGATAACTCTTACAACCGTGCCCACGAACATATCGCCGACCTCGGGGTCGTGCGCAATCGAAAGGATAATCGCCTTTGCCCTCTCCGCGTTCTCGATGGGACCTACCGCCGAAATGTAGCCTCTGCCCGAATCGTCGTCGTTGAACTCAATCTCGGTGCCCGTCTCTTCCATAATCTTCTTTATCACGCAGCCCTGCTTGCCGATAACGTCGCCGATTTTGTCGGGGTTAATCTCGAAGCTGATAATCTTGGGTGCGTATACGGAGAGTTGGGGCGCAACCTCGGGCACGCATTCGAGCATTTTCGCCAAAATGAGCTGTCTGCCCTCGTTCGCCTGATTGATTGCCGTGTGCATAATCTCTTCGGATATGCCCTTAATCTTGATATCCATCTGAATTGCGGTGATACCCTTGACCGTGCCCGCAACCTTGAAGTCCATATCGCCGAGGAAGTCCTCTAAGCCCTGAATATCCGTCATTACGCGGAATTCGCCCGTTTCCTGATTTTTGATAAGACCCATTGCAACGCCCGCTACGGGTGCTTTTATGGGAACGCCCGCGTCCATAAGCGCCATTGTGGAGCCGCAGACGGAAGCCATCGACGACGAGCCGTTGGACGACATAATGTCGTTTACCACCCTTATAGCGTAGGGGAATTCGTCCTCGGAGGGAAGCACGGGAACCAAAGCGCGCTCTGCAAGTGCGCCGTGACCTATCTCGCGCCTGCCCGGAGAGCGGAGCGCCTTAGCCTCGCCCGTGCAGTAGCCGGGGAAGTTGTAGTGGTGCATATATCTCTTGTAAGTTTCCTCGTCGAGCCCCTCTAACTTCTGCACGTCGCTCATCATGCCGAGCGTGCAACTCGTCAAAGTTTGGGTCTGACCTCTCGTGAACACGGCGGAACCGTGAGCACGGGGCAGAACGTGCCTTTCGCACCAGATGGGGCGGACGTCCTTCAAACCTCTGCCGTCGGGGCGGATACCCTTGTCGAAAATCTTTGCGCGCACCTTTTCCTTTGTGAGGTAATAAAGGCTGTCCTTTATCTCGCGCTTGTTTTCGGGATAGATATCGGCGAAGTGTTCAAGCGTTTCCGCCTCGACCTGCGCCTGCCTTGCCTCCCTTTCCTGTCTGTCGAACGTTTCGATTGCCCAGTCGACCTTTGCGCCCGCATATGCGCGAACCTCTTTGTCAAGTTCTTCGGGCACGTGATAAAGCTCTATCTCAAGCTTTTTCTTGCCGACCGCGGGAACGATTGTATCCTCGATATACGCGCAAATCTTTTTGATTTCGTTGTGACCGTACATAATCGCGCCGACCATTTCCTCGTTGGAAACCTCGTTCGCGCCCGCCTCAATCATCAAAATCGCGTCCTTCGTACCCGCAAGATTGAGGTGTATCGCGCTCTTCGCTCTCTGCGCCGCGTCGGGGTTGATAACGTACTTGCCGTCTACCATACCGACGACGACCGAACCCGTGGGACCCGCCCAAGGGATATCGGAAATTGCGATTGCGATTGACGAGCCAAGCATTGCGAGAGGCTCGGGCTGAATATCGGGTTCAACCGACAGCGCCTGCGCGATAACCACTACGTCGTTGAAAAGTCCCTTGGGGAACAGAGGGCGCAGGGGGCGGTCGATAAGCCTTGCAGTTAAGATTGCCTTGTCGCTTGCCCTACCCTCGCGCTTTTTAAAGCCGCCGGGGATTTTTCCGACCGAGTACATTTTCTCTTCGTAGTCTACTTGCAGGGGGAAGAAATCCATGCCCTCCCTCGGGGTTGCCGACATACATACCGATACCATAACCGCCGTTTCGCCGCAGCGCACTACGCACGCGCCGTTGGTCTGCTCGGCATACTTGCCCGTTTCGACTGTCACTTCCCTACCGCCTACGGTAAAGGAAAACTCTTTGTAATTTGCCATTTTTTAACTCTCCTTAATTCTACACATCTCTCGCAAAAATCTTCCGCTTGGGGCGCGAAATATTATTTGCGAATTTGAAAGGCGCTGCCTTTCTGCCCGCGATAGTTAGGTGCCCTCGTGATTATATAATCGCGGGCATTCAATCCGCTGAGGCGAAAGTTTTCGCAAATTGAGGCGCGCTGCGCAAAAGCGTGGTTTTGCTTGCTACGTTTATTATTTTTAATCTTGTATACTGATAAAAGAGCGCGCAGAAAAACACTGCCCGCTCCCTTTCTTTTTTACTTTCTTAAACCCAAAGCCGCGATAATGGCACGGTATCTTTCGATGTCCTTGCTCTTTAAATAGTCCAAAAGACCGCGGCGGCGACCTACCATTTTAAGAAGACCGCGACGGGAATGATTGTCGTGAATGTGCTCCTTCAAATGCTCGTTGAGATGATTGATGCGCTCGGTTAAAAGTGCAATCTGCACTTCGGGCGAACCCGTGTCGCCTTCTTTGGTTGCGTACTTTGCGATAATTTCCTGCTTGTCCATTTTAATTTATCCTCCATATGGCTCTTTTTCGCGGACAACAAAGTCGGGCGTAGAGTAATCGCGCCGCCTTGTAGCCGTAACGAATATAAGTTTACCATAACTATTTATAAATAGCAAACGTTTTGCCTAAAAGATTTTAATTATTTTTCGATTATTTCTTTCGCCGAAAGTTTAATTGTCTGACTGCTTGCAACGGCAGAAAAGAGTATTGAAAAAAAATTTGCGGCGGGCAATTTGCCCGCCGCTTTTTCACCTTAATATGGCTTTCCCCTTAACGTACAAAGGGGAAAGTGTCGCCGACTGATAAGGCGGTGACGATAGAGGTTGCGGAAAATCACTTCCGCATTATTGACATAATTTTCAAATTAAAATAAACTTGTATTATGATAACACGAAACGATAAACTGACAAAATGTTCGCAAAATTTGCGAGTGAATATGACAAAAGAAGAAAAACAACTATGGTATGAATTTTTAAACAAACTGAACGTCAAATTCCACCGACAGTATGTTTTTAAAAATTACATACTTGATTTTTACTGTCAGAAAAAGAAAATTGCAATAGAACTCGACGGTTCGCAACACTATACTGACGAGGGTGAAGAAAAAGACAAGGAACGCGACGAAACGTTAAACAAATCCGGAATTACGGTGCTACGATATACTAATATTGAGATTAACCAAAAATTTAAAAGCGTTTGCGAGGATATTTTAAGTAAATTAGGTGACGATTAGCCGCAACCTCTTCCGTCGCTTTCTTGCTTTGCCGCGAAAGCGCCGCCTTCCCCTCTGTACGTTGAGGGGAAGGCTTTATTGCGGTTTGAATTTAATTAATCTCCGAATTGAACAACCTGTTTCTTTCTTCGATTATTTTGTCGAGCTTTTCGATATAGGTCGGTATGTCTTTGGGCGAGGCGCAGCGGCGGATTTTCCGCTCGTCGCCGATTACAACGCGCTTGGATATCGCGTTCGCGCCCACCGCCACATTGTCGGCAATCTCTTCCATGACGTCCACATTGTAAACGCACGCCTTGCCCGCGAGCGTCCAGCCGCAGTTTTCGTGCCCGCCCGCCTGATACTTCTGGCGGTACATATAGTACGGCTCGTACCCCGCCGACGAGAGCATTTGCCGCGACAGGGCGAGCATTGCGCCGATATCGTCTATGACGAGGCGGTTGCAGCTTTCCTTTAATTTCGCGCCAGCCTTTAATGACAGCGTATGCACGGTTATGTTCGCGGGCTTTAATCCGATTGCCCTTTTAAGCGAGTTTTCGAAGTCGGAAAGTTTTTCGTCCGCAAGCCCCGCTATCAAATCTATATTGATATCGAAATTATATTTTGCGCTCATTTCGAACGCCTTGTACACGTCAGCGCAGGTGTGCCTTCTCCCTATCTTTTCAAGCGTTTTATCGCTGAAAGACTGCGGGTTAATACATATCCTCGTCGCGCCGGAATCTTTTGTGAGTTTAAGCTTTTCTTCGGTGAAGGTGTCGGGTCTGCCCGCCTCTACCGTGTACTCGCAATTTTTAAGGTTTAGCGCGTTAATTGCGGCATATATGCGCCCCAACTGCCTTTCATCGATTGAAAACGGGGTGCCGCCGCCTATGTAAATGCTCTTGATATTTGTTAAAACCGGCTTTACGCTTGCAAGCTCTTTTTCAACGCACGAAACATAATTTTCAACGTACTTTTCCGTCTTGCCGATGGGCGCGGTGATGAACGAACAGTACTCGCACTTTGTGGGGCAAAAGGGTATGGAAACGAACAAATCCTGCCCGCCCTTGTTTGCGTATAGGGGCGATTGTACCCTGATTATTTCCGAGACGTGGCGGATATTAGCGTCGCTTACGCCGCACTCTTTAAACAAATCTTCGAAGTTTTCGCCCGCGGCAATCTCGTTGTAGGCAAGCTTTGTGGGGCGAATTCCCGTAAGTGCGCCGTACGGAAAGCGCACTCCCTTAACCTCGGACAGCACCCTGTACACCGCAATTTTGGCAAAACGCTTTGCAAAGCGTTTGAACTGCAAGTCGTTTTCCGTCTTGATTTCGTTGCGGAAATCGTAGAACCTGCCGCCGTACTCTATGCAGTTGAAGTACTCGTTTGCGGAATACGAAAAATAGTGGGTTATATCCTCGTCCTCCGCGCCGAACAGGCGGATAACGTCATAAATTTCGGTGCGCAGATACTCCGAATTGGTGTTAAGCATACGATTGCCCCCGTACTATGCCCTGACGAACGCGTTATTTTTGCGCTCGCAATCGAGCGTAGTTTCAAAACCGTGCCCCGTGTATACGGTGTAGTCGCCCTGCAAAGCGTACAGTTTTTTAACCGAATTTACGAGCGTATTGTAGTCGCCGCCAGGGAAATCGCTTCTGCCTATGCTCCCTTTAAAGAGCGTGTCGCCCGTAAATAGGCAGTCGCCTATAAGATAGCACACACCGTGCGGGGTGTGCCCCGACGTCGATATCACCTTTATTTTCAAGCCGAAAATTTCCAGCTCCTCGCCGTCTTTCAGCGTTTTATCTATTTTGAATTTGGGAATGCCCACGCCGAAAATCGAATTATTTTCTTCCGAAAAAATAAACCCGTCCTCGCCCTCGCCGCAGTAGATTTTTGCGCCCGACTTTTTAAGCGCGGGGCAACCCGAAATATGGTCGAGGTGCCCGTGCGTGAGAAGTACCGCGCGCGGAGTTAAGCCGTAGCGCAAACATCTGTCGTATGCGTCGGGATAAGAGCAGTCTATCAAAACGCAGTTTTTGCCGTCAGCCGAAACCGCGTGCACGTTGCTTTCGAGCTGTGCGCCCATTATGCTTATTACATTCATATCAGTTTGTTGTCCTGAACACGTCGATTATGTGCCTGTCGCGCTTTAAATGCTTGATTAAAAGGTCTAAATCCGAAAGCTTGTTGAGCTTTACTGAGATTTGGAAAACCGCCTTGCCGTCCTTGCCGACCCTGCCGTTTATCTGCGTCATATAAAGCTGCATTGCCGAAATTTCGGACGTTATGAAGGCGGTTAAACCCGCGTCGTCGTCGGCGAGAATTTTTATGCCCGCAAGGAAGCCTTGCTCCGCGTCGCCCGTCCAGTTGGCGGGCTGTATTCTGTCGGCATCGTAGTCGACGAGGTTGGGGCAGTCCTTGCGGTGCACGATGACGCCGCGCCCGCGCGAGACGAAGCCGACAATCGAGTCGCCCGGCACGGGGTTGCAGCAGTGCGCAAACCGCACCAGCAGCCCCTCCATTCCCTTGACGGATACGCTGCCCGCGGGGGTGTGCTTTAATTTTTCGACCTCGGTTTTGGGCAGTTGAAGCGGCTGACCCCGGCGGTAAAAATCAATTAATTTATAGATAATCTGGTTTACGCCGACCGCACCGTAGCCCACCGACGCCATCATTTCGTCGACCGAGGCGAACACGAGTTTTTCGGAGAGCTTTGCAAAGCTTTCGTCGGTTAAAAGGTCGGCGAGCGAATAGCCGCGGCGCTTTGCCTCCGCCTCGAGCATGGACTTGCCCGTCCTTACGTTCTCCTCCTTCATTGCGTGCTTGAAGAACTGCTTAATCTTCGCCTTTGCCGAGCCCGATTTTACGAATTTAAGCCAGTCCCACGAAGGTCCCTTCGAGTTGGAAGAGGTTAAAATTTCAACCACGTCGCCCGTTTTCAAAGTGCCGTTTAGGGGCACGATTTTGCCGTTGACCTTTGCGCCCACGCACTTGTTGCCCACCTCGGAATGGATAGCGTATGCAAAGTCGACGGGCGTCGCTTCCAAAGGCAAAGATATGACTTTCCCCTGCGGGGTGAACACCAAGAGCTCGGAGGCGTACAAATCGTTCTTTAAGGAGTCGACGAATTCCTTCGAGGTCTCTAAGCTCCCCTGCCAGTCCATGACGTCGCGTATCCAGCTTAAACGCTGGTCGAAAGAGGTCTCCGCACCCGTGCGCTGTTCCTTGTATTTCCAGTGCGCGGCGATGCCGTACTCCGCCATTTTGTGCATTTCGGCGGTGCGTATCTGAATCTCGAAAAACTGCCCGAAGTCGGTTACGACGGTCGTGTGCAACGACTGATAGAGATTGCGCTTGGGCGTTGCGATATAGTCCTTTATTCTGCCGGGGACGGGGCGCCACTGCTTGTGGATAATGCCCAAAACCTCGTAGCACGTTTCTATCTTATCGACGATTACGCGCACGGCGGTCAAATCGTAAATCTGGTCTAATGTGAGCCCCTTGTTCTTCATTTTTTTGTAGATTGAATAGAAGTGTTTGGGTCTGCCCACAACGTCGCCTTTTATGCCGTTATCATCGAGCATTTTTCTAAGCTGTGCCACGACCGTGTCGACGAACTTCTGCCGCTCGTCGAGCTTTTGGTTTATGTTTGTGACAAGGTATTCGTACGCTTCGGGTTCGAGGTATTTGAGGCACAAATCTTCGAGCTCGCACTTCACCTGCGAAATGCCCAACCTGTCGGCAAGCGGGGTGAATATGCCCAAAGTTTCCTTGGCTATACGCTGCTGACGCTCGTTGGAAAGGTAGTTTAAAGAGCGCATATTGTGCAGTCTGTCGGCAAGCTTTATGATTATTACGCGCACATCCTTTGCCATTGCCACAAAAATTTTGCGGAAATTTTCGGCGTCCTCTTCCTCGTGCGTGTGAAATTTAATCTGTTCAAGTTTGGTCACGCCCTCGACAAGCGTATAAATTTCGCCGCCGAACTCCCGCTTTATATCGTCGGCGGTTGCCGCCGTGTCCTCTATAACGTCGTGCAGAAAAGCCGCCGCGACGGTGGGCGTGTCGAGCCCCAAATCAATAAGTATTTCCGCCACGGCGCAAGGGTGCGTAAAATAGGGCTCGCCCGAGGCACGCTTCTGATTTTCGTGCATTTTTTCGGCGTAGCGGTACGCGCGTATTAAAAGCTGTCTGTCCGCCTCGCCGTAATTTTCGTTTATTTTATCGATTACGGATTTCATATTTAACCCTCTCGAAGTGAATTTACAAAGTTGTATATCCGCGAATTGGTAAGCTGCGTTTTAATGCCGCGCACAACGTTTATCTTTCCGCCCGCGAAATTGACGAGCCCGAGCTCTTCGAACACTTTTAAGGCAAAGAGCAACTGCTCGCCCGAGACGCCGAAATCGTTGCTTGCCGCAACCTCTTCCGCGCTCTCGCCGAAAACGTTAAAGCTGTTTGCGCTCAGAGCTTTGAATACTGATAAAAGCTTTTCTCTGTCGCCGTCCAGCCCCGAAAGCGCCGCCGCGCCGTCTATCTGAGTGCAAATTCTGACCTTTTTGCCCGCGAGCGACGGCAAGGTTATGCGGGCGGGCTTATCTAAAAACACTACGTTTTCATACCCCGACAAGTCGCAGTCGGAAAGCGGCGATAAGAGCACGACCTTGGAAAGATTGCCCGCGGAAAGAGTGAAAACGTTTACCTCGGTATCTCCGAGAGAATATTTTCTGAGCGTAGATAGGGCTTCGGCAATGAATACCGTGCCGTACTCTCCCGCGCCGTCCAGTTCCGCCTGCGCCTGCGCCGCCGTTATTGCTATCCTTTCGCAATCGGTTTCTTCGCCGACGGCGGACAACACGCCGTTTAAATTTATATCCTTTTCGGCAAACGCGCACGCTTCGGGCATGTACACCACGTCGCGCACGTAGCCCTGCACTTGCTCCTTGCCCTTGAAACAGCTTAGCGAATACTCGAAAACTATGCGCTTGGGCATGCCGCTTCTTAAAATTTTTGCATAGCGCGCGCCCGAAAAGAAAATCAAATCGAGCCCGTCGCCTTTAATCGAAAGGTGCGGCGACCCCTCTTTTAGGGGACGCGTGCGGCAAACAGCCGTATCGAGAACGAACTGCGGCTTGCGGTTACCCACGCCGAACGGCTCTAAAAGCGACAGCTCGCGCATAAATTCAAGCGGCACCGACGAGGCGAAAACGCCGTTTATGCAGTGCGACGGCGTGAACGCGTCCGCCGTATAATTTGCCTTTAAATACTCGTTGAGCGCATTTTCGAGCGCGTCCAACTTGTCGAAATCGACGTTGACGCCCGCCGCCTGCGAGTGACCGCCGAATTCCTCGATATGCTCCGAGCACGCCCTTAACGCCTCGAAAATATTCACGCTGTCTATACTGCGCGCGCTGCCCTTACACTTATTGCCGTTTTTAACAAAAAGTAATGCGGGGCGGCAATATTCCTCGGCAAGGCGGGCGGCGACAATGCCCACAAAGCCCGCGTTCCAGTCCTCGCCGCACAAAACTATAATTCTGCCGAAAGCGCCCTTTTGCTTTAACAGCCGCTTTGCCGACGAGTACATTTCGTCGCAGTACTTCTGCCGCTCTAAATTGTATGCCGTAAGCTTGACGGTGTAGTCGTAAATTTCCTTTTCGTCGTCGGATAAAAACAGCGAAACTGCCGCCTGCGCGTCGCCCATGCGCCCCGCCGCGTTTATTTTGGGCGCGACCGAAAAGGCGAGCGACTGAGAACTCACTCTCTCGTCCCGCTTTAAAAAGTTGACGTAATTTTTGCGCGGAGAGACGTTTATTAGCTTTAAGCCCTCGGCTACAATGTCACGGTTTTCGCCCGTCAAAGGCACGCTGTCGGCGACAGTGGCGATTGCCGTAAAATCGAGATATTTATACGCGCTCCTACCGTTTAACGCGCACGCGAGCTTGAACGCGACGCCCGCGCCGCACAGATTATCGTAGGGGTAATCGTCGGCGATTTTGGGGTTTACGCATATACAGTCGGGCAGAATTTCGGGCAGTTCGTGATGGTCGGTAACAATCACTTCCGCGCCCTGCTCCTTTATATATTCCACCTCGCGCGCGTTGGATATGCCGCAGTCGACCGTGATAAAAAGCTGCGGGAAGAATTCTTCGAAAATTTCGTCTATCGAGCCCTCGTTCAGCCCGTAGCCGTTGCGGCGTTCGGGCACGTACACGACGGCGTTTATGCCGAATTCCGCGAGCGCGCGGCACAGGACAGTCGATGCGCAGACGCCGTCCGCGTCATAGTCGCCGTAGATAGCAACCGACCACTCCTCGTCGCGGGCGCGGGTGATAAGCTCGACCGCCTCCTTAATACCGCTCATTAAAAAGGGGCTTAAAAACCGCTCCTTGCCCGCGTGAATAAAGCCGTCTATCTTGTCGGCGGTATCTATACCCCTTCCGTACAGTATGCGGACCGTCTGCTCGCAAAGTCCCGTTATTTTCGAGAGCTCTGATATTTTATTCAGTTGTCCGTCGGAAAACTCCGCTTCGGCAATAATCTTTTTCATTGCCCTCTCCTTATTTTTTAAGTAGTTTATTATGAGCCTTTGCCAGTGCACACCAGACCCTTCGACTGCGCTGCGCTCCGCTCAGGGTGACATTAGGAGGAACAATAATCTTTTTCATTGCCCTCTCCTTATTTTAAATAAGCTAAATTTTGCCTGACTATGCGTAAAAACGCGCACCTCAGGTGTAGCTATCGCCAACCGTCATTATGAGGTTTTTGCGGCACTATTGATTTGTTTGAAAAGTTATAGCATTTAGCCGTAAAAACCGTGATAATCTTTTTGCGCGTTCTTTCTCGCGCAAAACTAACATTGCCGCATTACAACGCTAATTAAGGTGATACTCCCGCAAACTCCGTAATTCTGGATTGCCACGGGCACAAGTGCCCTCGCAATGACGGTAACCAGACAGCCACTACGCGGGCGGGGCGAAATAACAACCTCAATGTGCTACAACTTTTTGACCCCACGCTTTGCGTGGGGTTTACTTTATACAATTAAAAGGGCGGGAATTTATCCCGCCCGAAAGTTTTTATCTTAACCTTCTTTTGCCATTTCGGCGGGCTTTTCCGTTTTAGCCGCCTTGCTCTTTTTGCGCGTCTTTAAGGACTTTTTAACCTTTTCGCACGTTTCGTCGATTGCACCGTGTACGGCGGGCGTAAAGAACATTGCGCCGTAGCCTGCCGCCGCCATTGCAAATATCAACAGCGCGCACAGCGACAAAGGACCCGCGAACATCTGCGCGATTGCCGCAAACACGCCGAGTATTACCGCCGCCGCGGAAAGAGCGCACACGGAGGTAAGCGTTAATACGCGCACCTCGCAAGCGGACGTGTCGATAACGTCGAGCCTTTCGCTCTTTGCGTATCTTTCATCGGCAAAGTTTTTGCGCACCTTATCGAAGAATATCGCGGAGAATACCATGGTTACAAACACCACAGCCGCGCCGAACGCTATCATTTCCGCGCCGACGGGTATGCGCGTTATCGCCGCAAGGGCAACGAATATGCCGAGGTTATGCACGCAGGCAAGCAGCGCCGAGTAAGCCGCGCGCAGTTTGTAGCGGATAACGAAATATATAAACTGGAACGCCGCCGCGGACGCAAGGGCGATGGACGCAAAGGTTATCGCCTTGGAGCCGCCCTCTTTTACCGTGCCCTCGTGATATGCGGCGCAATATGTGTTCAATTCGCCGCGCGCGCCGAGTATTTCGTTAATTTTGTCGACCGCCGCGTTCAACTTTGCGGTATCTGTCGAGGTTACGAATTTGTAAATTATTTCGCCGCCGTCGCTCGTTACCGAACTTGCGGACTCGAAAGCTTTCGTACTGCCGAGCGCGTCGCCGCAGACGGACAGAGCTTCGTCCTCGGTGACGGGCATATAGTATCTGACCGTTACGCTTTTATAGTCGGTGAACTCGCCGCCGTAGTTGAAAAAGCCGCCCGCGCAGAAATGGCATATCGTGCCGACCGCAAGCCCGATTGCGATTACGATTGCGCTTATTATTATAAAAAGATGGATTTTTGCACAAACCTTAAACTTAGTCATCTTCGTACACCACCCTCTTTAAGCCCGCGAAACGGAACTTGTCCTTGACGGGCGAGCTCAGCGCGTACCACATAAATCTCGTAAACCAATACAAAACGTAGCTTGCGATTACGCCGACAACCGAAATAAATCCGCACGCCGCGACCTCGCCAACGCCTACCGCCGCAAGAAGAATCGAGACGACAAGGAGCACTATGTGCATATCCGTAACCGTCATAAGCACTTTCTTGTACGCGTCCTTTACGGAAGCCTGCATTGTGCGCCCGCTCTCCGTCATGCGCTTTGTCTCGGTGAACACTATCGCGTTGCTTACCATAAACAAGCCCAAAAGCATTATTGCCGTGAATATTACGGCGAAGGTTACCTGTATGTTGAGAAGGTTAAGCGCGTAGATAATTACGAGCGCGAACGCCACCGCAATCATGGATACGACCCCGCCGAGCCTTCTGTATTTAACAATCATAAACACGCAAAGACCCGCAAGCACGACTATCGAAGCGATAAAGAGAAGCAAAGCCGCGTTTTCGCCGCCCGCCGCCTTTGTCGTGAGGGCGTTTTGGTAGTCGCGGTAATGCAGTTGGAGCGCGCCGCCGTTTACAGCGGAATTCATTGTAATAGCCGCGTTTTCGGCAAACGACGCGTCACTCGCCTGCAATACAAGGCTCTTTTCGTTCACGACGCCCGTGCACGAGAAATTTATCAGAACTCTGTCGCCCACGCAGAAATATATGGTCTTTTCGTAGGCGCGGGTAGTAATTTCCTTGAACCTCGTTCTGCCCAAATCGGTGAAGTTGAAGGTTATGCGCGAAACGCCGCCGATTGTGCTCGAGGTTATGCTCTTGAAATAGTCGGCTTCGGTTTCGTCTTTATACTTGTACTTGTCCGCAAGCGAATAGGTCTTTGCGCCGTCAACCTTGGCGATATCCACCCACTCGTCGTTGCCCCTTTCGGTGGGGTCGTAGGTTCCGTTGCTCAAAGAGAGCGAGGTTTCGGTCGTCCTTAAAGTGAGTTCGCCGTAGGCTGTGAGGCTGGATAACGCCGAGTTTGCCGTGCTGAAAGCGCTGCTGAGCGAATCGGAATCATAGCCCTTGTATTCCGCATAGGTGTAGTTGGTGGGAACGGAAATTTTAATGGAAACGCCGTCCTCGACCGCAACCGTGTACGAGGAATAGCCCTTCTGACCGAACCTTTTATTTAAGCTTTCAGCGTCGGAAGCAACCTTCGCTTTAAGCTCCGCTAAATTTTCGTATTTGTTTGCGTCGTAATAGAAGCCGCCGACGGGCTGGTAATCCGCGTCGTCCTCTTCCTCTTTTTCTTCGTATTTTCTATTTTCGAATTCCTCGGCGGAAATTACGCCCTCGGGATATACGGTAGTGTACGCGTAGCCCGAAAGGTCCGCGCCGAGGTGGATATTGCTTGCTATCGAATTTAATCTCTTAAAATTATTTTCAACAGGGAACGAGATGACGGCAAAAAACGCCGCAACGGCAATCGCAAGCACAAGTATAGCTGTGATAATCGCCGATTTGACTTTGCTCATCTATAACCCTCCTTTCATTCTTTTCGCGCCGCAAAAAGCACTGCGGCAAAATATTTTTCTATAACCTTTATAATTATATAGAAAAATAGCGAAGTAGTCAAACAATTTTGCCGAAAGAAAACCGTTTTTACTCCGCTTATCTTTAAATTTTCTCAATCTTTTTTATTTTTAAGCTCTCTTTTGCGCGCGAGCACGTGCATACCGCACTCGATGCGCTTTTTCATCATCTCGCACGTGATACCGTAGGGCTCGTTCAAATCGCCGCAGAAATGATAGTTGTTTGCACTGCAACCGCCGCTGCAAATGTACTTTGCAAAACAGTCGCCGCATTTGTTGCGGGTGAAAAGGCAGTTTGTCGCGAACGTTTCGCGTATGCCGCCGTTTAACTTGCCCTCGTACACGTTGCCCATCTTAAACTTTTCGTCGCCCACGAACTGGTGGCAGGGATACAAGTCGCCGTTGGGCGCAACCGAGAAATACTCGTTGCCCGCGCCGCATGCGGATACACGCTTAGAAAGACACGGTCCGCCCTCCAAATCGACGTTGAAGTGGAAGAAATTGAAGCCCTCGCCCCGCTCGTAGCGGGCAAGGTACTCGTCGCACAGACGCTCGTACTCGGAAAGTATTGCGGGAAGGTGCTCTTCCTTTATCGCCAAATCGTCGATATCGGTGACGACCGGTTCCATGGAAATGCTGTCGAAGCCGTTGTCCGCAAGGAAGAGAACGTCGGACGCGAAGTCCAGATTTTTCGCCGTATATGTGCCGCGCACATAATAGTGCCTGTCCCCGCGCGACACGACGAACTTTTTGATGTTATTTATGACTAAATCGTAGCTTCCTTTGCCGTTTACCGTCTTTCTTATGGCGTCGTGAACCTCTTTTCTGCCGTCGAGGGAAAGAACCACGTTTTCCATTTCCTCGTTGAAAAATTTTATCGCGACGTCGTTTAATAAGAGGGCGTTCGTCGTCGTGGTGAAGAGGAATTTTTTACCCTTTGCCGCCGCCTTTTCCTTGGCGTAATACACAACGTTTTTTATGGTTTGCAGGCACATTAACGGTTCGCCGCCGAAAAAGTCTACCTCTAAAACCTTGCGGTTACCGCTCTTTTCTATCAGAAAATCAATCGCCTTTTTAGCCGTTTGCTCGCTCATAAACTCGCGTTCGGAGTGGTACGCGCCCTCGTCGGCAAAGCAGTAGCGGCAGCGAAGGTTGCAGTCGTGGCAGATGTGTATGCAAAGAGCCTTGACCTCGTTCGATTTCGCGGGGCGCGCCGCCGTTTCTTCCTTAAAAAGTAGCCCTTGCGCCTTTAACGCGGCGATATCGCCCTCTATCTCCTTGATTTCTTCGGCGGTTATATGCGAAATATCTACAGGCTGACCGAGCATATTTGCAAGGTAGTCGTAGGTCTTGTCGTCGCACTCGTGCAGACTGCCGCTGCCCGAGTCGTATATGTAATTGTAACTTTTGTATTTGAAAATGTGTACCATAGTTTAAATGCAGAATGTAGAATGCAGAATTAAGAATTGCGGTAAATTATTTAAAATAATTATTCCTTAATCTTGCCGTCTTCTTTTAGAATTGCGCCAGCAATTATCAAAGAGGAAGGTGTCTGCGTTAGCAGACGGAAGGTAATTACCTTTACCCGCGTCCCGCGGGAGTTTCCTCTTTAAATGCTGCGCATTGAAAGAAGACACCAAGTAAATTAGGTCGGATTATTTTAAATAATTATTCCTTAGCTTAATTCTGAATTACGAATTTCTAATTCTTAATTAAATAAAAGTTTATAAGGGCGGAGTTGGTTTCCGCCCTTTTAAGTTGATTTTTATTGATTAAATTACTTCGCACTCTTTTCGGGGTTTTCTTCTCTCGTAATTCTCTCACAGCTCTGGTTGCCTACCGTGCAGCTCGTTTTGCAAGCAGACTGGCAAGTACTTCTGCACTCTCCGCAAGCAGTAACCTTCTTTTCTGCGGGTTTAGCGATAGTCTTAATCATAATCATTCTCCTTAGAAACTTTGCTATGCGATTATTATAAGATATGCGCACGCAAAAATCAAGTATTTTTACGACTTTTTTATATTGACGGCGATTATTCCGACGATAACGCCCGCCGCAAGCCCTAAAAGTATCTCGAAAATAAATGTCCAGCTTACCGCGAACGAGCCGCCGATTATCGAAAAGAGCACGTAGGATAACAGCACGGACAAGAGCCCCGCGACCGCCCCCTTTAAAAAGCCCTTTTCGCCGCGGATAAATAAAAGTCCGCCGAACGCTATCGCGATAATTTTGAACACCTGATTTACCGGCTTTATTACCTCCGACTTTACCGACGCAAGCTGAATTATCAGCGTGAACGCGATTACGAAAACCAATGAAAAAATAAGCGTGGCAAGCGTTGCCTTTACCACCTGCAAAACTCCGTCTTTACGCATTAAAATACCCTCCGCATACCATAAAATATGCGAAGGGTTATATTTTAAGAACATTATTTACTCTTTGTCCGCGCCTTTTTCTTCCGCCGCTTCCGTCTCTTCCGCCACGGGCAATTCCTTTTCGGGTTCCTCGGCTGCGGTTTCCTCTTCGGCTTTCTTATCCGCCTTGGCGTCCTTATCGACAACCGCGTCGCTCTCGTATATCGCCTGACGGACAAACTTTATATAGCACTTGCCGCTCGTTTCGGTACCTGTTTCGAGCACGAACGTATCCTCTTCGGGGTCGACCTCTACGACGATGCCGCAGATGCCGCCTATCGTTTTAACCTTATTGCCGGGCTTAACCGCGTCGATTAAGTCCTGCGCTTCCTGCTGACGCTTTTTGGAACGGCGGTTCATAAGCACCATCGACACGATTAAAATTACCACCATTACGCCTATCAGCACGTACGACAAAATCTGACTGGAATTTACCGCTAAAATATTAAGCATTACCTATCTCCGTTTAAATTTTTGAATTTGCTATCTTTCGTAGTATATATCAAACCCGCTCTTTTTGCAAGCGTTTTACGCGCTCAATTAATTTTACACAAACTTTTCATTTTCATTTTTCTTCGCCGTAGTTTGCGTAGAATTCCTTTGCAAAGTCTAATAAGCTGTCGGCGAAAATCGCCTCGCGCATGTCCGCCATGAGCTTGTGCAAAAAGGTTATGTTGTGCAGGCTCAAAAGCATTGCCGAGAGCATTTCCCCCACGTTTATAAGGTGGCGGATATACGCTTTCGTATAATTTTTACAGCAATAGCAGCCGCAATTTTCGTCGAGCGGCGAAAAGTCTTGCTTGTACTTGCCGTTGCGGGCGACTATTTTTCCCTTCGAGGTGAACGCCGTGCCGTTGCGGGCAATGCGGGTTGCGAGCACGCAGTCGAACATATCTATGCCGCGCTTTACCCCCTCGATGAGGCAGTCGGGCGAGCCGACGCCCATTAAATACCTCGGCATATTTTCGGGGAGCGCGGGGCGCAGAATATCGAGCATTTCATACATCAGGCTCTTCGGTTCGCCCACGGAAAGCCCGCCTATCGCTATGCCGTCGGTCGCGTAGTCCTTGCAAAAATTA
Source organism: Clostridiales bacterium (assembly GCA_023667345.1). GTDB lineage: Bacteria > Bacillota > Clostridia > Christensenellales > Borkfalkiaceae > Coproplasma. Next base: position 11,672 of record JAMPAF010000012.1, on the reverse strand, counting down.
AGGCTTTCGAGGCGCAAGTCGGCGTAAAAATTGCCCTGAACTATTGGGAAAAGCGCCTGGTCGGCGCGCGTTTTTGCCTTTACACAGCGTTCTAACCACTTGTGCGTTCTGTTCATAGCCGCTTCCGCCTGCTCGTGCGTGTAGCCGTACTCGCTGCACTGGTCGAACGCCATAATTATGTCCGCGCCGAGGTTTTCCTCAATCTCTATCGCCTTTTCGGGCGTGAAGAAATGCTTCGCGCCGTCTATCGACGAATTGAAATATACCCCTTCGTCGGTTATTTTATTCAGATTTGCAAGAGAAAAAACCTGAAAACCGCCGCTGTCGGTCAAAATGGGACCGTCCCAGTTCATAAACTTGTGCAATCCGCCCGCTTGCTTTACAAGCGTGTCGGACGGGCGTTCGTACAGATGGTAGGTGTTGGCGAGTATTATCGAACTGCCCGCTTCCTTTAAATCTTTGGGGTAAACGCCCTTTACGGTGGCTTGCGTGCCGACGGGCATATACACGGGGGTCAAAACGTCGCCGTGCGGGGTATGGAATACGCCCGCGCGCGCACCCGTGTATTTATCGATATGTTGTAGTTCGAAACCGAAATTTTCTGACATTTTATACCTTAGTTAAACTTTTAAAACAAATCGGAATGCGAGCCTGTGCGCGAAAGAATCAATACAATATCGTCCTCGTTAATCTGATAAATCAATAGCCAGTCGGGTTCGATATGGCACTCTCTGTATCCTTCGTAATCGCCGCTTAAAAAATGGTCTTGATATTTTTTATCAAGATGTTCGTCGTTTGCAATTTTTTCAATTACGTCAAAAAGCTTTTTAAGATTTTTTCCCTGCTTTTGAATCAGCTTATAGTCTTTTTTAAATTTGGTAGTTGCCCTTATATTGTACATCATTCTTCAAGCGCCTTTCTCAATTCGTCAATACTACTGTAAGAAGGATATTTTTCGGGGTGTTTTCTCATTTCTTCGGCTTCTTTAAACGCCGCAAGCGTTTCCGCATTCGGAACATATGCAGTAATTTCAAAAGGTATAGCTTCCTCCAAAATGATACGCTTAAGATACATATTTATTGCCGCAGTCATGTTAAGCCCCATTCTGTCAAGAAGAGCTTCGACCTCTTTCTTTGTTTCTTCATCTACGCATACATTAATTTTAGCAGTAGCCATAATATTACCTCCGTTAAGCTATTTGCATTGCAATTATACTCTATTATACGCAAAAAGTCAACAGTTATGCGCAAATAATGCGTTATTATGTTGAAAATTTTACACAATCATCATGGCGTCGCCGAATGAGAAGAAACGGTAATTTTTTTCCACCGCCGTATTGTATAATTCCAAAATTTTTTCTCTGCCGACAAGGGCGGCTACAAGCATTACCAAAGTGCTTTCGGGCAAGTGAAAGTTGGTTATAAGCGCGTCGACGCACTTGAATTTATACGGCGGATAGATAAAGATATGCGTTTCGCCGCTTCCCGCCCTTAAAATTCCGTCGTCTGTCGTCGCGCTCTCTAAGGTTCGCACCGAGGTCGTGCCTACGGCTATTATCCGCCTGCCCTCCGACTTTGCCCTGTTTATCGCGGCGGCGGCATCTTCCGTCACCTCGTAGTGCTCGCCGTGCATTTTGTGGTCGGTAACAATCTCTTCCTTTACGGGGCGGAAGGTACCCAACCCCACGTGAAGAAGGACTTCGACAATCTCAACGCCCGTTGCGCGTATTTTTTCAAGCAATGCGGGCGTAAAGTGCAAGCCCGCGGTGGGTGCGGCGGCGGAACCGTCCGTCTTTGCGTACACCGTCTGATAGCGGTTTTTGTCCTTTAATTTTTCCTTTATGTACGGCGGGAGCGGCATCGAACCGACTTCTTCCAAAATATTTTCGAAAACGCCGTCGTAGGAAAAATTTATTATGCGCTCGCCGCTGTCGGTTACGCCCTCGACGGTGAACGAAAGGTTTTCGTTAATTGCAAACGACTTGCCGACCGTGCACTTTTTACCCGGCTTGCATAATACTTCCCACTTATCCTTTTCGAGCCGTTTTAAAAGAAGTATTTCCACCGCGCCGCCGTTTTGCGTATGCGCGTACAGCCTTGCGGGAAGCACCTTGGTGTTGTTTATAACCAGCACGTCGCCCTCTTTCAAATAGTCGCAAACGTCGCGGAACACGCGGTGTTCGACGCGGTCTTTTTGCCTGTCATACACAAGCAAGCGCGAGCTGTCCCTCGGTTCGGCGGGCGTTTGGGCGATGAGCTCGGGCGGCAAATCGTAGTAAAAATCACTCTTTTTGTACTGAACTTGCGCCATTATTCGCCGTCCTTGCCGAACATAGAGAGTTGCCGAAGCTGTTTTTCGGTAATTTTGTAGCCGAGGTGCTCGTACCCGCCGCGGGTTATAATTCTGCCGCGGGGCGTGCGCGCGATAAAGCCGAGTTGAAGTAAGTACGGCTCGTACACGTCCTCTATCGTGCCCGCGTCCTCGTTGACGGTTGCCGCGAGCGTTTCGAGCCCGACGGGCTTGCCGTCGAACTTTTCAGCCATTGCGCGGAGAAGATTGCGGTCGGTTTCGTCTAAACCGAGGTCGTCTATCTCCATTCTGTTCAACGCGAATTTGGCGTCGGCTAAGGTTACCCTTGCGCTGTCGTTCACCGTCGAAAAGTCGCGCACGCGCTTTAAAAGGCGGTTGGCAATTCGCGGGGTGCCGCGGGAGCGCATAGATATCTCGCGCGCGGCGGCGGGCTCGATTGCAATGTCGAGCGTCTTCGCACTGCGGGAAACTATCTCTTCGAGCTCTGTCGGCGTATACATTTCCAGACGACAGATTATGCCGAACCTGTCGCGCAAAGGGTTGGCTATCATGCCTGCGCGGGTGGTCGCGCCGATAAGCGTGAATTTTTTGAGCGAAAAGCGGATATTCCTCGCGCTCGGTCCCTTGCCCACTATTATGTCGAGGGCGTAGTCCTCCATCGCGGAATATAAAATCTCCTCCACGCTATGGTTTAAACGGTGAATTTCGTCGATAAACAGCACGTCGCCGTCGTTTAGGTTGGTGAGTATCGCAGCCAAATCGCCGCTGCGCTCTATCGCGGGCGCTGATGTCATTTTGAGCTGACCGCCCATTTCGTTGGCGATAATGTGCGCGAGCGTGGTTTTACCCAAACCGGGCGCGCCGTACAAGAGCACGTGTTCGAGCGTTTCGCCGCGCTTTTTCGCCGCGCTCATATAGACGGTCAGATTTTCCTTAACCTTGCTCTGACCGACGTACGCGTCCAAAGTTTTGGGGCGGAGCGCGTTTTCTTCCGCGTCGTACTCGCCCTTAGTGCTTTGCACTAATCTGTTTTCTTCTTCACCGTATTCTTCTTCGTCAAACATAGTTCTACCTTGTGAAATTCAGAATTAAGAATTAAGAATTAAGAATTAAGAATGAAAATTAAGGAATATTATTTAAAACTACCATAATTCTACATTCTGCATTCTTCATTCTACATTCCTTTGAGGGCTACCATAATAATATCTTCAACGCTCTTCGCGCCGCCAGCCTTTGCCTTTGCAACCGCGCGTTCACTCTCCGCACGCGTAAAGCCCAAAGATATGAGCGCGACAACCGCGTCCTCGTCGCCGCTTGTAACGTTGACGACGGGCGATGCGTCCGCGCCGCCACCGCCGCCTATCGGCGCGGCAACTCTGTCGCGAAGCTCGACGATAATCTTTTCCGCCGTCTTTTTGCCCATGCCCTTAACGCGGGATAGCGCCTTTATATCGTTCGTGGCGACGGCAACCGCGACGTCGTTCACGCTCATCTGCGAGAGAATTGCTATGCCGACCTTGGGACCCACGCCCGAAACGGAAATCAGTTTTAAAAACATAGCCTTTTCCTGCAAGGACGAAAAGCCGTAAAGCTGAACGCCGTTCGCCTCGGAAACCTGCAAGTAGGTGTACACCTCGCACTCGCCGCCTTCCGTCATTTTGGAAAACGCCGAGCCCGAGCAATACACCTCGTAGCCCACTCCGCTGACAACAATTATCGCGCTGTCGACGCCGATATTTATAACTTTTCCTTTTAAATAACCTATCATAATTTAACCTTTTTTAATTCGGAATTCATAATGCGGAATGCGGAATTGTATACCCCCCTCACCGCTATGCGGAGCTCCCCCCTTAAAAAGGGGTGTGCCTTTGCTTTCGCGCAATCCAAGCCTTCCACAAAAGGTGGAAGCCAAGTCTAAGGTATTTTTCATTCTACATTCTACATTCTGCATTCTGCATTCTGAATTCACTTAATTCCGTATAACTGCCCGAAGCGCGAGGTGTGCGCGTGGCATAGAGCTACCGCCAAAGCGTCCGCCGCGTCGTCGGGACGGGGCACGGACTTTAAGCGCAAAATGGACTGCACCACGTGCATCATCTGCACCTTGTCCGCCTTGCCGTAGCCCGTGAGCGCTTGCTTTATCTGGTTGGGCGTATACTCGAAAAGTCTGCCGCAATACTTTATCGCCGACAAAAGTATTACCCCCCTCGCCTCGGCAACCTGAATGCCCGTCGTCACGTTTTTGGTGAAAAACAGTTCTTCAACCGAAATCTCTGCGGGCTTGTACTTTTCGTAAAGCTGATTTAAGCCCTGCTCCAAAATTGCAAGCCGCACGGGAAAGCTTTCGTCTTTGGGCGTGGTTACAACGCCGTAATCGACGGGTACGCAGTCACCGTTTGCCTTTTTTTCTATAACGCCGTAGCCCATTGTGCCGAACCCGGGGTCAATGCCGAGAATTATCATTTGAAAACCCTGATTTAATGCAGAATTAAGAATTCAGAATTAAGAATGAATGGAAAATCAAATTTAAAATAAATTACCGTAATTCTACATTCTTCATTCTACATTCTGAATTATCCGCTAATTGCTTGCCTAACTTTTTTAATTATACTATAATTAAGTTAAATAAGTCAATTAAAGGATTATACAATTATGAAACTTTGGGAAGGTCGCTTCGACGCGCCCACCGCGAAAAGCGCAGATTTATTCAACGATTCCCTGCCCTTCGACAAGCAGCTTTGGGCTGTGGATATCACCGCCTCGCTCGCGCACGCCGCAATGCTTGGAAGTCAAGGCATTATCCCCTTGGACGACGCGCAAAAGATATGCGCGGGGCTTGAAGCTATCGCCGCGGATATCGAAGCGGGCAAGCTTGAAATAAAAGGCGCGGAGGACATTCATTCCTTTGTGGAAAACGAGCTCGTATCCCGCATAGGCGATGCAGGCAAAAAGTTGCACACGGCAAGAAGCCGCAACGACCAGGTTGCAACCGACTTCCGCCTCTATGCGCGCGGGTCGTTCGACAACCTCTGCGAAAGCCTTATAAATCTTGTGAACGCCTTAATCGCAAAGGCGGGCGAGGGCGTAAAGTACATTATGCCCGCGTACACGCATTTAAGAAAGGCGCAACCCATCTGTGCGGGGCACTTTTTCAACGCGTACGCCGAAATGTTTATGCGCGATTTGGACCGCGTTTTTGAAAGCCGCGAGAGGGCGAACGTTATGCCGCTCGGCAGCGGCGCTTTGGCGGGCACTTCCTACCCCGTCGACCGCGATATAACCTGCGAAATGCTTGAATTCGACCGCCCGTGCGAAAACTCGCTCGACGGCGTTTCCGACCGCGATTTTGTCGCCGAGTACCTCTTCGACGCGTCACTTATTATGGCACACCTTTCGCGCCTTTGCGAGGACATAATTTTGTACACGACCGAAGAGTTCGGATACTTCGAGATTTCGGACGCGTACTCGACGGGCTCTTCCATTATGCCGCAAAAGAAAAACCCCGACATTTGCGAGCTTATCCGCGGCAAGACGGGCAGAGTTTACGGGCATTTAACGGCGATATTGACAACTATCAAGGGCATACCCCTTGCGTACAACAAGGACTTGCAGGAGGACAAAGAGGGCTTTTTCGACGCGGAAAAGACGGTTATCAACTGCGTGGACATTATGGCGGAAATGCTGGGCGCGATTTCGTTTAAGGTTAAGCATATGACGGAAGCCGCCGAGGGCGAATTCTGCTGCGCGACCGACGTTGCGGACTATCTGGCAAAGCGCGGAGTGCCCTTCCGCACCGCTCACGCTGTTGTGGGAAAGATTGTGCGCGGGTGCATAGAGAGCGGCAAGACCTTGCAGACTATGACGGCGGACGAGTACCGCGCGTATGCGCCCGAATTTGAGGACGACATTGTCGACGTGGTCAAGGGCAAGGCGTGCGCTGACGCCCGCACGAGCTACGGCGGCGGCTCTTCTTCGAACGTAAAAGCCGAGATTAAGAGTTTGAAAAAGCGGTTGAAATATTATTTATGAGTGAACAAAAGCTGATTGATTTGAAATTGCAGAAATGGCTTGCTTTCATACCTTTTTTCGGACTAATAATTGTGCTTCTGTGCGCAATTATAAACGTTAAACGATTGACGGATTGGGCGCACGCCGCAGTATTTTATCTGCTTTGCGCCGTGGCATTGTTCGTTTCTTTTTTGTTGGGCGGATTAGCTATTTTTCTGATTAGCAACTCACGGTTGGTTATGGGCGCTAAACTTGCTCTCGACTTAGTTATGGCGTTTGCGATATTTTTGACTTCCGCTTTCGTTGTATATTTTATGGAAAAAGCCAAGTTAAATAAAATAGAAAAGCGCATTAACGGTCAATAAAAAAAGCACTCACACTGTCATTATGAGGAATAAACGGCATAGCGGACTATTTTGGAACGCAAAGACAATTAGCCGTTTATGACGTGATAATCTTTTTGCGCGCCCTCAAAGAGATACTTTTCGCGCAAAACTAACCTGCCGCATTACAACGCTATTTAAGGCGTATCGCTTCCCAATTTTTCACGTATTACCACGAGGGGATTCTCTCAGTCAATCGAGCCGTTACACGACTCTCATATCCTTCGAAATGACACATTCCTATATACTCGCAATAATATAAATAGCCGCGCGCGGAAAATTTTCCACGCGCGGCTAATACTTTGCAATAAAAATTTTAATTCTTAATTCTGCATTCTTAATTCTTCATTCACCTATACTCTTCCGCTAAGGCTTTGAACGCAGGCAAGGCTCTCTCTATTACCGCGGGGCTTACGCAATAGGATATGCGTACGTACCCCCTCACCCCGAAGCTGTCGGCGGGGACTATCAAAAGCTCGTGCGCTTTCGCCCGTTCGGCAAACGCGGTCGCGTCCGCCTCGGGCGATTTGACGAACAGATAGAATGCTCCGTCGGGCTTTACCACCTCGAAGCCGTACTCCGTCAAAGCCGCGCTGAGTCTGTCGCGGTTAGCCCTGTAAACGGAGATATCCGCCGTCTTTTTGAGCACGCTTTTTACAAGCTGCTGAAAGAGCGCAGGGGCGCAAACGTAGCCCAAAGCTCTGCCCGCGCCGCACACGCCCGCGTACACGGTTTTAAAGTCGTCCGCCGCGTTGTTCACGGCGATATAGCCTATCCTTTCGCCGGGGAGAGAAAGGCTCTTCGAAAAGGAATAACAGACCACGGAATTTTTGTAATGATTCATAATAAACGGCACATATGTGCCGTCGAACACGAGTTCGCGGTATGGTTCGTCCGAAATTAAATACACTCTTTTGCCCGTCTTTTTTTCGTGCTCTTCGAGCGCGGCGCACAGAGCCTTTATCACCTCTTCGCCGTACACTACGCCGCTGGGGTTGTTGGGCGAATTTATAATAACCGCCTTGGTTTTTTCGGTAAGCGCGGCTATGAATTTTTTAATATCGGGCTGAAAATTTTTATCGCACTCCACCGCCTTTAATTCGCCGCCCGCGTGCGCCGTGAACACCGCGTACTCGGGGAAAAAGGGCGCAAAAGTTATCACCTCGTCGCCCGCGTTCAAGAGGGCGTTTAAGGTTATGCAAATCGACGCCGCCGCGCCGCAAGTCATATAAATACAGTCGGCGTTTAAGCCCGTTTTAAAGCGCGAGTTCAAGTCGTCCGCAATCGCCTTGCGCACGGAAAAATCGCCCTGCGCCGAGGTGTAGCCGTGCAAAGCCACGGGGTCGGTCCCCGTGATAAGTTTTATAAGTTCGTCCTTAACTTCTCGGGGCGCGGGCACGGACGGGTTGCCGAGCGAAAAGTCGAAAACGTTCTCTTCGCCTATTTCCGCCTTGCGCTTTTTGCCGTACTCGAACAGCTCGCGTATAGCCGACCGCGTCGTGCCATAATTTACGTTGGTTTGATTTATCATACGTTAATTATATTTTAAGGTAATTAAAATGTAAAGCGGTAAATTACCAATCGCTTAGTCCCAAAAGATAATCGGAAGTCGTTCCGAGCGCAACCGCCAGTTTAAATAGCACTTCTAAACTCGGTTTAGCCGTTCCGTTCTCGTATTGCGTAACCGTATTCTGCGCGACGCCGATTTTTTCCGCCAATACCTTTTGCGACATTTCACATTCGACACGTAGTTCTTTTATTCTTTTACCGGTTTTTAACACGTCAAAATCTTTCATACAGATATTTTAACCCTATTAGAGCGCTTTTTTCTTGACATATCTGTCACACAGATATATAATTTGATTAAACATATACTCTGAGAGGCACACTAAATGAATTTTATGCAAGAATATAACAAAGGGTTGGAAAAAGAACTTACGCAATTTTTGTTTCTTTGCGGAAAAGAGGACGGTCTCATACTTATTTCGGATGTAAATGAAAGCGAGATAAGCGAACACGTAAGATTGGCTTGCATAGCTATTGTTTTCGGCTACAAAAAAGTTTTTATGAAAATTGTAGCTCACGCAGAAAAATATTTTGACGAATTTATGAAAGAGCTGAAAAACGCAAGCGAAAACTTTTTGAAAATAGACGGTTGGATAAACGAGTTTATAAAGAAAATAAATTATCCTGACGCACAGAATTTAATGCTTGAATTTTGGAATGAACAAAAAAGAACACTTAACCCTTTCGGCTTTGATTTCCGACAGCTTTTGAATTAAAATGGGCGGATGACGCGTTCGCTTCCTACTTGCCGCCGTATTACCACGAGGGGATTCTCTCACTTAATACTATGTGCCACCGCTTTGCGGTGGGGCGCCCGCATAAATGCAGGTCTCATAGCGTTCGAAATGACATTCTCCTATTTACTTTTATAATTATGCCCCGCGGCTGTTGCCGCGGGGCTTTTATCATTGAAAACCAAGCGCTGCCAACACTGTCATTGCGAGGCTATGTAATAGCCGTGGCAATCCAGAATTACGGAGTTAGCAATAGTTCGCTTCCCAATTTTTCACGTATTACCACGAGGGGATTCTCTCGACTCAATCGAACCACTATGTGGTTCTCAATCGCTCGAAATGACACACTCCTATAAACTTTTATAATTATGCCCCGCGGCTGTTGCCGTGGGGCGAAATGACAGAGCATCGGTTTGGCGGCACGCCGCTAACCCGTGAGTTTGTTTCTGAAATTCTGCATTATTTTGTTTTCGATGCGCGATACCTGCACTTGCGAGACGCCCAACATTGCCGCCACCTCCGCCTGCGTCATATCGCGGAAATAGCGCAAAATTATTATTTTTTTATCCCTCTCGGGCAAGGTGGAAATAGCCGAGCGCAACTCCAACACGTCGAGCATATCCTCCTGCTTGTCCTCGACGGGCAGCCGGTCGAGTAAAAACTGCGATTTTTCGTCCTTGTAATCGCTCTGCGCGTAGATGGACACGGGCATATGCGTCGAACCCATCGTGAACACAACTTCGGACTGCGGCATATTGAACTGTTCGGATATGATTTTTACGGTAGGTTGCACGCCGTTGGCTGCGGAATATGCCTCAACAAACTTATTTATCTCCTTTGCCGTCGCCTTTATCCGCCGCGACACTTTTATGCTGCCGTCGTCGCGCATAAAGCGTTTAATCTCGCCCGAAATCATAGGCACGGCATAGGTCGAAAAGCGCACGCCGAACCCCTCGTCGAAGCCGTTTATCGCCTTTAAAAGCCCCATGCCCGCGAGCTGAAACAAATCGTCGTAGTCCACGCCCTTGTTTAAATATCTTTTGACGATAGACTTTATGAGGTTTGTGTTTTCGGCAAGCAAAGTTTCCTTGGCGGAGTTGTCGCCAGCCTTTGCCGCGCGGATTAATGTGTTGGTCGTCTGTTGGTCAAGCATTAGCCACTTCCGGTTTAAAGCATTTTACCATATAGACTACGGTGCCCTCGCCCTGAACCGAATTTACACGGAACTCGTCCATGAAAGTCTGCATAATCGTAAAGCCCATACCGGAGCGCTCGTCGTCGGGCAGCGTCGTGAAAAAGGGCTGCATAGCCTTGTCCACGTCGGGTATGCCTTTACCCGTGTCGCTTACCTTTATATGTAGAGAGTTGTCCTCGATTTCGCACTCGACGGTAATAAGCCCCAAATTGCCCTTGTAGGCGTGCACCGTGCAGTTTGTAACCGCCTCCGACACGGCGGTTTTCACGTCGGACAAATCGGAAAGCGTCGGGTTTAATTCGAGGCAGAACGCGGCGACCGCGTCGCGGGCAAAACCCTGATTGCGCGGGTGGGAATAAAATTGCATTTTCAGATAGTTTCTCGTCATTGTCATTCCGCCTTGGGGATAAGCGTGTACACGCCGCTCATATTGAGTATTTTGTCCGCCGCAAAATTGGGCGCTTCAACAAAGAGCGGTATGCCCGCCCGCGCCGCCTTTTTGTAGCGACCTATTAAAAAGCCGATGCCGGTTGAGTCCATAAACGCCACTTCGGAAAGATTGATTATAATTTTTTTACAGCCGAGGTTGGCCTCGATAAGCTTATCGCACCTTTCCCTCACGCTCTGCGCGGAATATTCGTCCATTTCGCCTATAAGCTTTATGTACAACGCGCCGTTTGCCTTGCCTTCTTTTATTTGCATTATTCTGCCCTCCTTTGTTTTTTTATATTGCTAAAAAAATATTACTATACGTGCGAGGGAGAAAATTGACAAAGGCTGCAATTTTCGGTCGGAATTTGCCGAAAACGGCGGCTTTGAAATGTTTAAAAAAATTAGTTAAAAGGCGAAAAATTACTTGACAAAAAAAACGCGGTATATTATTATATACAAGCGTTGTGCTGAAAGGCACGATAAGTTTAAGGGCCTTTAGCTCAGTTGGTTAGAGCGGTCGGCTCATAACCGATTGGTCCGCGGTTCGAGTCCGTGAAGGCCCACCAAATATTATTTATGCGTTATTGTTCGGTCTTTGCGGAATTCGGACGAGAACCGCAGGTTCGCCCCACTGCTTGCAGTGGCACGGAGCACGAAAGTGCGAAGTAGTCCGTGAAGGCCCACCACGTCGCGGCAAACTGCGTTTAAAGCGGTTACCGCAAACGGCAACCGCAATTTCACTCCGTTGCCGCTCCTTTTCCCAAAAAACTTGCTACGCAACTTTTTCGGGAGCCCCATTTAAAGATTACACAAATTTATACTGAGGCACATATCCCCAGCTTAATTGCAGTAATCTTGAATTTATAACATTTTGGCCCGATAGCTCAGTTGGTTAGAGCGCCAGCCTGTCACGCTGGAGGTCGACGGTTCGAGCCCGTTTCGGGTCGCCAAAACTTTTTTGAATTAAGCGCCTTAATCGGCGCTTATACACGCCTTGGTAGCTCAGTCGGTAGAGCGGTGGACTGAAAATCCATATGTCGGCGG
>JAMPAF010000011.1 GCA_023667345.1 Clostridiales bacterium | reverse complement strand
AATCACGTAAACCGCTTAATCAAGGGGCTTAAAACCCCTTAAATTTAAAAGATTAAGGTTGATTTTCCATTTAAAACGATATGAAAACATTTACTATTAAATGCGCCGACTGTGGCTCTAAAAAGGTATTTTCCGCCCGCACAGTGCGCGGAATCTACGACAATGCACGCGACGAAGGTTGGGCTATCGACCGCAATAACGAAAATAAATGGTGTCCGAATTGCGCCGAACCACACCGGCACGTTGGACGCCGCGGCGTCCGCCCTTTCGTTCAGCAACGTTTAGACAGTAACGAGGGTTAAAAATGATTTATAAACGATTTAAACGCCCGCGTCAGAATGAAGCACCTAATAATTTAATACGAAAATTACGGTGAGTTAAGCATTATGCTTTGCTCACCTCTTTTTTACTTAACCACAATATATTGTGTAGCGACGATTTTGTTAAATACTACATATAGATTTTTTGTAATCGCTCGCTACTATATATAGAAAAAATTTTTATATTAATGTCAAATTTGACAAGCAAAATACGGCTTGCCATATTATAAAAGTACGCTTTTTTTCGGAACGTCACAACTGAATAAGACCCGACCGTGCGACAAGTCGTTAAACTGTCGGGTACGGGCGGGCAGCCGTTGCGAGTCAAGTCAAAATGCCGCCCCTAAGCCGTAGCGGGTCAGCTATGGCAGGACGTGGACTACGCACGGTCAATTCGGTAGGGGTGGACAAGCGTGTTTTGTTGTTTCCGGTGGGCACGTAGTACGGCGTATCGATGTGATATCGAGGCGAAGCAGACAACAAAAGTCGGATATTTTTATCCGTCCGCGAAAGTGGGCGGATAAAGTGCGGAACGAGTTGTTAAAAACGACAAATTCGCAAACAAACTTATCAATAAAAATTGGGCGTTATCGTACGCCAACAGGCGGAAACCGAACAGAGGTCAACTCCCTTAGGTCATCACGTTTCCCCAGCCGAAGGCGGTCAGGTGGAAACGTGTCAAATCTAAAATAAATTGCTTACTTAGTTTAAGGTGAGGTATACATTTTTTTAGATAATTATCTCGGCGCGCGCGTTTTAAAATTGCCTAAATGGTTGTCAACCATTCGTTTTATGCGGTCGAATTAATTTAGAAGCAGAGCCACCAAGCGGGCAATGCTCGCTTGGTGGCTTATGCTGTATAAATATGTACTCACACCGCGCCGCCGCACTTTTATCGTTGTCAACCATTTATTAAGCATTAGCCCCATGCGGACGGCACCGCATGGGGGATTGTTGTATTTTTCAGCGTCCACAGAGCACAGCTTAACCGCCGCCAAGCTCCCCGACGTTCTCGGCGTTCTCCCGGCGCGCCGCCTCACTTCGAGCACAGAAAAGCCCGCGCACGGTTGCGCGAGCTTTTGCTTGACTATCGCCGGTTTTTGTCGTATACTGTAATTCCTGCTTCGGCAGGGGTACAGCAGGGGCGTACTGTCGGCGGTTAACCTTCTTTTGGGGGAAAATGGTGAAAACCCATTTTACAAAAGGAGGGCGTGCTTATGAACGAGCTTACGGATTTAATCTTACAGCTCACGGAGCTTATCACTAAGCTTTCCGAGCTTCTCGACAAAATCGAGTACATAGCTATCAAACGCGCGAAAAAATAACTGCCCCAGTTGCGTTGGGACAGTTATTAAAATTTAACTGCACTCAGGGTTAACCGTCCGTGACACGGTTCGCCCCTTGTTCGTACCTTATTATATGCGATAAATTACAGTTTGTCAACCCCTCATGAAGGGAATTTTTTATTCTCTATCGCCGTAATGGTGGTGGGGTGGACGTTCAGCAACGTCGACGAAATTTTTCATTTCTTCTTGTTTATCAAACTCATATATTTCAAATCATCTTTTAACTCATACGCAAGGTCATAGAGCCGTTTACTAACTTTAATATTGCACAACAAATCTTTTTCATTAAACTGTTCACCGGTAATAGGGTTAACGCCTCTTGCAATAGATATTAAAAAATCAATATTAGATAAACTGACGGTTCTTTGTTCTGCAATTTCGGGTAATTCTTTTCTTATACCTACAACTAATTTCTTTCCGTCATTTTTAAATAAAAAGTGTAGGCGCGCCGCAGATACAGCCTTTGATTTTTTGACGCCGTTTAAAGCAATATTGTAATACTGCGTATTGCCATTTGCGCCCTCACTAAGATAGCAATCTAAAATTTTAATTTTATTTTTTTCCTTTGTATCGGGGTCAATATATCCCCAAACATCACCAATTCCGTAATAAAAATATATTTTTCCGTCATCCCCAAAATATCTATAATCAAATTTTTTTCCTTCCATAGTAAACCCCAAATTAAAACTTAACGTCGCCGTTATGTACGCCGTAATTGTTATAAGTTTTTGTTCCTGTATCATCCTCCAAACCGAGAAGATAATCAGCCGAAACATTAAAGAAGATTGCAAGTTGCTTAATATTTAAAGCCGTAGGCTCGCTTTTATTTTGTTCCCATTTCAGAATTGCCGTATCACTTACCCCAATCAACCCACCAAGGCGGTCAAGTGATATTTTTTTTTCTTTTCGCAATTCTTTTAATCGTATAGCTAAGACTTCCATTGTTAAAATTATACCAACTATTTTTGGTGAAACACTTGACACCAACTATAATTGGCAATATAATTACACCAACAATAGTTACTATTGTTACGCAAAACCCCAGAATTGCGTGACCGTCGTAGATTGCGACGTTTAAATAACAATTGGCGCCACGCGCAATTTTGGGATAATGCGTTTTAACTCTCACGGACAACTTAATGTCGAACGCGGAAGAGGGGCGGGAAGGCTCTGACAGCGCGGAAAGAACCTATCCAACTAACAGTGGTAGTAATGACGGTAGTGGTAAGCGGGTTTGCTGTCGTGAGAGTAAGCAAGCCCGCTTTAAAGGTTGACTATGTCAGAGTGGAATTATAATCGAATAGGCGAGGACGGTAGACTTTATTCCTATTACGGAAAAGGTCAGAAGTGGACGTACACCGAACGCGGCAGACAACACAAAATTCAAGTTATACACTTTTTGGGTAAACCTAACGGTGTCCAATATTATTTAGTGTCAAAAGATGGTAGCCTTATCCAGGAGCGTCAATCCGCGGCACGACTTCATTATTTCTTAAATCAAAAAAAGGCGGAAGAGGTGAGCGAGGGAACGCCCGTCGCCTTGCCGCTCCAAATACAAGAAGTAAAAGCCTACTTCGATGAAAATGACCCGACAGACTGCGAGTGGTGCGGCGGTTGCGGTATAGACGAGGACGAAGAAAAAATTTGTACTTGCGCCTACGAAATGTCGCACATTATAAAATCTTTCAACGCGCAAAAACGGCTTGACGAGTTTTTAAAAAGGATAGAAGAAGAGGCTTGAAACAAAAGCAGTATTACAGAGGCGCACCGCCTGGCGGGCGCGTTCATTGGCTTTCGGACGAACTGGCGGGGGAGTTCGGAAGAGCTTACCACCGCGAATACAATTACCGACTGCATAATTACAGGTTCACGCGCTATAACAAGCGCACGTTAATTGACGAATTTCTCGTCGTCAGAACCTCGAAGCGGTGTTACCGTGTAATGTACTACAACGCACAATTCGAATTCTTCCAGTATTTCAGCGCAAGCAATTATAAGCAGTGCGCCGACAAAATGCGGGCGATTTATAATATTTTCAAACGTTTGGAAGCTGTAAGGGGAAAGGGCGAAAAAATGTCAAAATAAACAATTTTATCAAATTTTAATAAAAATGGCACAAGGGTATCTCTTCGTAAAACACAGCTTTTACGAATAGATACGGTATAAATTTGCAAAAACAGGGGAAGTTTACTGTAATTTACGCGTTTTTTCGGAAAATAAATCAACTAACTTATAATTTGTAAAGTAAAAACTTTGCGGCAAATTTATTTAATTTTTAACGTTTTTAATACAAAACAAATACTATGCGTGACATAAACGCACAAAAACAGCCCGACAATTTAGCTGCGTCGGGCTGCATATTATTTTTATTGCATTTTTTGCTGTTTAACTTTTTTATCAATAATATGCCGCTTTGCAAGCTCAGCAACAACGTCCTTCGGCGCGATATCCATTTCAGCCATCAAAACCATAACGTGATACGCAAGGTCGGCAATCTCGTAAACCGTTTCGTCTCTTTCGCCGCCCTTGCCCGCAACTATAACCTCGGTAGCTTCCTCGCCGACTTTCTTTAATATTTTATCAATTCCAGATTCGAACAAATACGTCGTGTACGAGCCTTCGGGCTTATCATATTTTCGTTGCATTAAAAGATTGTATAACCCGTCAAACGAAAATTCGGGCAAATTGTCGCTTTTATAAACATAATTATTAAAGCAACTGTCCGTTCCCGTATGACACGCTGGACCGTCTTTTACAACCTCGACTGTCAGCGCGTCGCAATCGCAGTCGGCGACAATCGACACAATGTGCTGAAAATTGCCGCTCGTTTCGCCTTTTCGCCAAAGACATTTACGACTGCGCGACCAAAAGCAGGTTTTGCCCTCGACAATCGAAATCTGCAAACTTTCCATATTCATATAGGCGACCGTAAGCACTTTTTTGCTGTAAAAATCGGTAACTACGGCGGGAATCAAGCCGTTTTCATCAAATTTTAGTTGCGACAAATCAATCATATTCTAACCTCGATTTTGCTGTTTTTCAGCTCGTTTTTAAGCATTTTTATCGTAAATTCGTTGAAATGGAACACAGAAGCGCCCAAACCTGCGTCGACGTTTGTATTTTTGAAAAGCTTGATAAAGTCCTCGATAGACCCCGCGCCGCCGCTTGCTACAACCGGTATATTTACCGCGCCGCAAATGGCATTAAGCATGGGCAAATCGAATCCCTTTTTAACGCCGTCGGTGTCGATACTGTTGACGACGATTTCGCCCGCGCCGCTCTTTTCGCCGAATTCAGCCCAATTAATTGCGTCGATACCCGTCGCGATTTTACCGCCTTTGGAAAAAACTTTATAGCCGTTTTCAGTGAGTTTTACGTCCATAGACAGCACAACGCACTGATTTCCGTAGCGTTTTGCAGCTTTTTCAATTAAAGTCGGGTCGGCAATCGCGCCGCTGTTCACGCTCACCTTATCGGCGCCGCACTTTAAAACTCTGTCGAAATCGTCCAAAGTGTTTATGCCGCCGCCGACCGTAAGCGGAATGAACACATTCGAGGCAACTTCTTTAAGTACGTCGCAAAACAGCGCTCTGCCCTCGGAACTCGCCGTAATATCGTAAAAAACAAGCTCGTCCGCGCCGTTTTCGGAATAATATGCGGCAAGCGAAACGGGGTCGTCAACGTCGGTCAGATTTGTAAAATTTTTGCCTTTAACGACTCGTCCGTTCTTGACATCAAGGCATGGAATTATTCTTTTCGTAAGCATATTTATTCCTCAGAAAGCTTAATTGCGCTTGCCAAATCTATTTTATCTTCGTACAGAGCCTTTCCGAGAATTGCCCCGTAAACGCCCGATTTTTTAAGTTTTTCTAACTCTTCTAAGCTTGTAATGCCGCCCGACGCCGTAATTTCGGGGTATTCTGTCTGACATAGTACTGTGTAAACCTCTAAATTTGTACCGCTTAACATTCCGTCTTTGCTAATATCGGTGTAAATTACGTTATCCACGCCGATATGTTTAAGGTCTCTGCAAAACTGAAGCGAGTCGGTTTCGGTTATTTCCTTCCAGCCGTTTATAGCAACTTTACCGTTAAGCACATCTACGCCTACACAGACCGCCTTTCCGAACTCCGCCACCGCTCTTTTTACAAAATCAAAATCTCTTATTGCTATTGTGCCTAAAATTACTCTGCCGACGCCGCAATCGAGATACCGTTTAATTTGCTCGAAAGTTCTTATACCGCCGCCGACCTCGACAAACATACCGCATTTTGAAACGATTTCTTCAATTATTTTTGCGTTATCCGCCATTCCGCTCTTTGCTCCGTCCAAATCGACAACGTGCAAATTTGTTGCTCCGCTCGCGCAAAACTTCTTTGCGGCTTCCAATGGTGTCAGCGC
This sequence comes from Clostridiales bacterium, assembly GCA_023667345.1. Classification (GTDB taxonomy): domain Bacteria; phylum Bacillota; class Clostridia; order Christensenellales; family Borkfalkiaceae; genus Coproplasma. Next base: position 48,698 of record JAMPAF010000011.1, on the reverse strand, counting down.
ATAATTTTTTGCCGAGGAATAGTCGCCCTTGCAAAGGCGCACAACCTTGCCCTCGATTATATCTATTGCGGGAAATATTTTCATAAAATTTATCCTTAAACTTTGCTGAAAGCCCTCAAAATCTCAAGCCCAGCTTCGCCGCTCTTTTCCGGATGAAACTGAACGCCGTAAACGTTATTTTTTCTTACCGCCGCGGTGACTTTTATGCCGTAATCCGCGGTAGCTGACAGCTCTTCTCTGCATTTTGCAAAATAGGAATGAACAAAATACACGAACTCGCCTTGCCGTAAATTCTTTAAAATCGGGTTATTATCGACAAATTCCAAACTGTTCCAACCCATATGCGGTATTTTTAAACCGTTTACGTAATCGGCAAGAGGCACAACTTCCCCCTCAATCAGCCCCAGCCCTTCATGCACGCCGTACTCGTAACTTTTATCGAACAAAAGCTGCATACCGAGGCAAATTCCGAGCAACGGTTTGCCTTTTTTAACTTCGGACTTTAAAACAAAGTCAAGTCCGCTCACCTTCAATTTTTGCGCCGCATCGCCGAACGCCCCGACGCCCGGCAAAATCAACCTATCCGCCCTTTCAATCACGTTTTTATCAGCGGTAACAACGCTCTCCGCACCGATTTTTTTCAGCGATTGGGTAATGGAAAACAGATTCCCCACGCCGTAATCTATAATCGCAATCATAAAATACCCTTACTCGACGGCACTGCGTCGCCCGTCACGGCAACTGCAGCCTTCAACGCCCGCGCGAACGCCTTAAACGCGCACTCGATAATGTGGTGTGTGTTGCGCCCGTACAGCTTTACGATATGCAGCGTAACCCTCGCCTCGCGCACGAACGATTGAAAAAATTCCTCGATAAGTTCGGTATCGAACAGCCCAACGGACTTTTGTTTAACCTCGTCGCTACCGTCGCTCACCTTCGAGCACTCGATTTTTAAATCATAATTTAAAACGCCCCTTCCGCTGATATCCACAGCGCACAGCACCAAACTTTCGTCCATGGGTATCGTGACGTCGGCATAGCGGTTAATTCCGCGCTTGTCGCCTATCGCAAGGTTGAACGCCTGCCCCAAAGCGATTCCGACGTCCTCAACCGTGTGATGAAAGTCGACCTCAATATCGCCGACGCAATTAACGCTTAGCCCGAACCCGCTGTGAACGGCAAAAAGTTCCAGCATATGGTTTAAAAAACCGCAATTTGTGTTGATTTTGTACGCCCCGCCGTCGAGTTTTAAATCAAGAGTGATATCCGTTTCCCTTGTCTTTCTTTTAATTTCCGCCGTTCTCATAAACATTTTCCTTTAAAATTATATCCAAAATCCGCAACAACTCGGCTGTTTCCCCGTCGGTGCCGACCGTTATGCGCACGAAATCTTTAATCCGCTCGTCCTTGAAATGACGGACAAGCACACCCTTTTCTTTGAGCAGTTCATACAGCTTTCCGCCATCAATTTGCGCATTTTTAGCCATAACGAAATTTGCCGCGGACGGTAAAACGGTGAAATTTAAAGCGGCTAAACCCTCTGACAGCGCACTTCTCGTCCGCTTTACCCTTTCAACCGACAGATTAAAGTAATCCGTGTCCTTGATTGCGGCGCACGCAAGAGCCGCCGAAAGGGTGTTCACGTTGTACGGGTGAAAGGAATTTTTGACCTTTTTCAAATCGTCAATCAGCTCTTTATCCGCAACCGCATATCCCACGCGCGCGCCCGCAAGCGACCGCGATTTTGAAAAGGTATTCACGACCAGCAGATTTTTGTATTTAGCTGTGAGCTCAATCGCGTTGCAATTCCCGAAATCTGCGTATGCCTGGTCGATTATGACGATATTTTCCGAATTATCTTTGACGATTCTCTCGATTGCACCGAGCGTCAATTCCAAACCCGTCTGGGCGTTGGGATTGGCAATTACAATCGTCTTACCTTTATTATAATAGTCCCTTTCATCAATGCAAAAACAATCGTCGAGCGGGATATGCTCCACGCAATACCCGAATAAATTGGCGATAACGTCGTAAAAACCGTAAGTTACGTCGGGATAGCACAGCCCGCGGCCGCCGTAAGCGAAAAATGCAAACGCGAGAGCCTCGTCCGAACCGTTAGTAACAAGCACGTTTTCGGAATTCACTCTGTAAAATTGCGCTATCGTCGCCGAAAGTTCGGTGCACTCGGGGTCGGAATATCTGTTTAGACTATTCAAAACGTCCGCCGTTATGCTTTTCACCGCCTTTTCGCAGGTGTAATACGGGTTTTCGTTGGTGTTCAACTTTATGTAACGCTTATCTCTCGGCTGTTCCCCGGGAACGTACGGCGCAATGCGGTTGACTAAATCAGACGTGAATCTACTCATTTTTCGCCCTCACCGCAACGCTTTCCGCATGGGCACCCAACCCCTCGGAGTTAGCAAACGAAATTATGTCAGCGGCAGATTTTCTCAACGCGCCGTCGGTGTAATAGACGTACTGCGTCGTCTTAACGAAATCGTCGACGCCGAGCGGCGACGAAAACCGCGCCGTACCGCTTGTCGGCAACGTGTGGTTCGGTCCCGCATAGTAGTCGCCGACCGCCTCGGGCGTGTTGTAGCCGAGGAAAACCGACCCCGCGTTTTTGACCTTTTTAAGCAATTCGAACGGCTCTTTGACCGCAAGTTCAAGGTGCTCGGGCGCATATTCGTTGCAAAGTTCCACCGCCGAAGCCAAGTCGTCCGTAACTATTATTTTGCCGTTATTTTCGAGCGAAGCGCGGGCAATTTCACTGCGTTCGAGCCTTTCAATCTGCATATTTAGCTGTAAAACAACCTGTTTTGCAAGCTCTTGGCTGTCGGTAATCAGCACAGCCGAGGCAATTTTGTCGTGTTCGGCTTGCGAAAGCAAGTCAGCCGCAACGCAGTCCGCCCTTGCCCCGCCGTCGGCGAGCACCAAAATCTCGCTGGGACCGGCAACCATATCTATGCCGCAGGTTATCCCCGCCACAAGCTTTTTCGCGGTTGCAACAAAGTCGCGCCCGGGCCCCGTAATTTTATCGACTTTGGGCACCGTTTCGGTTCCGTAGGCAAACGCCGCGATTGCCTGCGCGCCGCCCATCTTATAAATTTTATCCACGCCGCATAGCTCGGCGGCAACCAAAACCTCCGCCTTGACCTTGCCGTCCGCCTTTACGGGGGTCGCCATATAGACCTTGTCAACACCGGCGATTTTTGCGGGGATAGCGTTCATCAACACCGTCGAGGGGTACGCCGCGGTCCCCCCGGGCACGTATATACCCGCCTTGCCGACGGGCGTCACCTTTTGCCCGATAATTCTGTCGCCCTCGTCGATTTCGAAGCCTTCTCTCTTCTGTTTACGGTGAAAATTTTCGATATTTTTAATGGAATTATTAAGCGTCTGAACGAATTTTTCGTCAATCGTAGCAAACGCTTCCTCGATTTCCCCGCGCGAAACTTCGAGCGAGTCGCCCGTATAGCCGTCAAAAGCCGCGGCAAATTTCTTTAAAGCCGCGTCGCCGTCTGAGCGCACCTCGGAAATAATCGCCTTGACCTTTTCCTCGACGCTGTAAGTTATTTCGTCGCGCTTGCCGAACAGCTCTTCGGCGGATTGACCCGAATATTTTATTATTTTAATCATAATTTTTCCACCGCCTTACTAAGCTTTTCGCAAACGTTCATAATTTCTTTGTTTTTGAACTTAAACGCCGATTTGTTGGCAACCAGCCTTGCGCTGATTTTAGAAATTTCGGTTACGACCTTCAGATTGTTTTCTTTAAGCGTTTCACCCGTTTCGACAATATCGACAATGACGTCTGAAAGCCCAAGCACGGGCGCAAGCTCGATAGAGCCGTTAAGCTTTATAATTTCGATATCTCTGCCGAGTTCGCGGTAATATTTTTCCGCCGTATTAACAAATTTAGTAGCAACCCGAAGCGGCGACGACAAATCGTCCTTAAAATCGCCGCGCGCCGCCACGCACATTGCGCATTTTCCCATTTTTAGGTCGGCAAGCTCGTAGACGTCGGGGGAATATTCCTCCAAAATATCCTTGCCGGCAACGCCTACATCCGCGGCGCCCGTTTCAACATATACGGCAACGTCCGAGGGCTTCACCCAAAAGTAACTGACCTCGCCCTTTTTATCGCCGTAAATGAGCTTTCTGCTGTCTGCGGCGTATCCGTCGGCGGCGTATCCCATCTCGGAAAGAAGAGCGTAGACCTTTTCGCCCAGCCTTCCTTTCGGCAACGCAATTTTAATCATTATTTGCCTCCCCGCCGCTTAAATTAATTAAATTTTTAAAAGTGAAACTGCCCAGAATTTCAGTTGAAATTCTCACGCTCACGCCCTCTGAAATTAACTTTTGCGCCGTTTTCAACGCCTCGATTTGCGTCTTTTCGTTATAAACAATCAGATAGTCGACGTTTTCGTCGTCGCTTGCAAGATAGCGCGCAATTTCGCCTAAATAAAGAGCAAAACCTATCGCGCCGCCCGTTTTGCGGAATTTTTTTACAAGTTTATCGTATCTGCCGCCCGACAAAACGCAATGGGGAATATTTTCTATGTACCCGTTGAATATTACGCCGTTGTAATAGTCGGCATTTGCAGTCGCCGAAAAATTTATGTTCAATTTTTCTTCTAAACCAAACTCGCCCAAAGTGTCGCAAAGCTCGCTCAATTCACGTACTGCGTCACGCATAATACTATTCAAAATTGCAGATTTTGCAAATTCAAGGACTTTTTTCGGGGTTCCGCAAGCGTTTACGGCAATTTTAAACGCTTCAATCAGTCTTTGCGGATATTTTCTGCTTTCCGCGAGTACGTAAAAATCGTGCAGATTTTTTATTTTCAAATACTGCGAAAGTAGTTCTCTGTCGCTTCCGAACTCATTCAAAAGCCCCTCGGTAAACCCCATATGCGAAATATCGAGTATATAATTGTCGCTTACCGCAGACAGCGTTTTACAGATTAATATTGTCAGTTCGCAGACGACAGCCATATCCACGGAACCGATAACTTCCACTCCCGTCTGGCTTATCTCTTTATAGTATCTTCCGCCCGCCGACTGTCTGTAAACCTTTTCGTTGTAAAAGAATTTGTCGCAGGTATTTTCACCGACTGGGTTGTGCCTTATGAGCGAAAGAGTAACGTCGGGGCGCATCGCCATTAGTTTTCCGTTCAAGTCGGAAAAGGTAATTACGTTTTTGCCGATTAAAAAGTCTCGGTTTTCCTGATAAAGCGCATATTCCTCGAAATAATCCGCTTTGTAACGCTTATATCCGTACTGTCTGTACAGCGACGAAAGCTGAGAAATTATGCTCTCTTCGCGCTTGTCGCAAATTTTACTGTCCGTCATAATCAATAAACTTTTTATACCCTCCGCTGCCGTGCGATATCGCCCGTGAAATTCTCGAAAGCGTAGTGCTCGAAATGTCCGTTTCGGCAATTATTTCGTTGTACGTCCGCCCCTCAAAGAAAAGTTTGGCGGCGTGCACGCGCTGCGCCATCTGCTCGACCTCTTTATATGTACACAAATCGTCCAAAAGCGCCTTGCAGTCCTCCACGGTTTTAACCTTAATCAATGTTTCGTATAATTCGTTCAAATGAAGTTCAATATCCTTCATATCCGCGACCTCGAAAATTCTTTCTTGTCATTATTATACTTTACCGCTTTACATAAGTAAAGTGTTTTAGGCAAAAAACTGCGGGAAATTTTAATTTTCCCGCAAAATTACTTTAAAAATCAATATTGTAGGCAACGGGTTTGCGGTTTTTGTAGTAAAAAAGCCGCTTGACCCCCACCGAATTTAAATAATCTTTAAGCTCCCCGCCCTTTCTCAAATAGTCGGCGGCACGGTGCGCGTCGCTTCCGAAACTCAATTTTTCGCCGCCGAGCCGCAAATACCTTTCAATAATATCGCAGTCGGGCAAAAATCTGCCTTGCGAAAATCCGGTGGACGTATTAATTTCAAGGCACTTGTCGCGCTTTATAATTTCGGTTATAATTTCGTCGATAATATCCGCAAAATCTGAGTAAAAAATGCGCGTATCGTCACCCTTGCGGTAACGCGACACATAGCCGATATGCCCGACAATCTGGTAATCGAAATCGGCGCGCACGCTTTCGAGAACAGCTTTAAAATAATCGCGATAGCTCGATTTAAGCGGTCTGCCCTCAAAAAATGCGTCGCCGAAACAGTCGCCCCTACCCGATAGCGTGTGCACGCTGTTTATTACGTAGTCGAAAGGATAGCGTTCGGTCAACTGTCTGTAATGCTCAACCGCTAAATCCCTGTAACCGAATTCAATTCCGCACAAAATTTCGGGCTTAAAATACTGCTTTTTAAGCCTTGCGAGTTCGTCAACGTACTTCGGAATATCCGCAACCGTGATATTTGCGCCGTCAATCAACGCGTCGTAGTCGTAATGTTCCGAAAAACCTATGACGGGCGCACCCGCATTTTGGGCGGCTATCAGATAATTTTCATGCCTTTCGTTGCTGTCGAACGAAAAATTGCCGTGCAGATGAACGTCAACCAACATTTTATTTGCCGTACTTCTCTTCGATTGCCGCAATCTTATTAACGCGCCTTTCGTGCCTGCCGCCCTCAAACTCGGTGTTCAAAAAGGTTTCAACAATCTGCAAAGCGTAGCCGACGCCGACAACCTTTTCCCCCATCGCAAGCATATTTGCGTTGTTATGGCGGCGCGTAAACTCCGCGCAGTAAACGTCGTGGCAGTGCGCGCACCTTACGCCGGGCACCTTGTTCGCGACAATCGAAACGCCAATCCCCGTAGAACAGATAAGTATGCCCTTATCACATTCTCCGCGGGCGACAGCCTCCGCCGCGGGCAGCGCGTAGTCGGGATAATCACAACTATCTAAAGTGTTTGTGCCGAAATCGACGACCTCAAAGTCGCGCTCTTCAAGATATGCGTAAATGCGGTTTTTGAGATTGAGACCGCCGTGGTCGCAAGCAAGTGCAATTTTCATAATTTATTCCTCGTATTTTAAAATATATTCTTCGATAATGGTTTTGCACGCGATTTCAAGAATGTCGCGCGTCATTCTGTACACCTCTATCCCGCAGCCGTACGGGTCGGGAACGTCGAAACCGCAGATGTCCTTAACGCTCCGCACGTTGCCGCCGTCGCCGAAAAGCATTTTCTGACTTTCGGTCATGGTGACGATAAGCACGCTGTTTTCGATTATGCCGCGCGTGAGTTGGCGGGGTTTAAAATCGGACAAAACTATCCCGCGCTCTTCGAGCGCCACGCGCGAATTTTCGCTCAGTTTGCCGCCCACCTCGGCGTTTATCCCTCGCGAGGTCACGTCCCACCACTTGATTTTTCTCTTTTTTATATCCGCACGGAGCAACGCCTCCGCCATAGGGCTTCGGCAAGTGTTTCCCGTACAGACGAAAAGTATCTTTTTACGTTTCATTTTAACCGCACGCCTTTTTCATTCTGTTCATAACGCCGACCATCACGCCGTCCTGCTTTTCGGGGGCAACCGCGATTATAAACTCGGCAACCCGCTCGCCTTCCCTCAACTTATCGTAAAGATTGGCGGCAATTTCGCCCTCGGTTGCACCGAGATTGAGAATATTTTCGCAACCCGAAGTTGTCGCAACGCCGTCGTCGCACAAAAGCCAGACCTTAACGCCCGCCTTTTGGCTTTCATTGTATAGTTTAAATGCCTTTTCCCGCTCTACGTAGGCAAAGAGCGCGGTTTTGCACCTCGGGGAATAGTGCTTGTATTTCATACCCGGCGAGCGCACTTTTTCACCGTCCTTAATAACGTACTCGTCGCACCCGCCCGCAACAGCGGCAATCATATCGCGCGTAATAAGCCCGCTTCTCAGCACGCAGGGCACCTCGCCCGTGCAGTCCAAAACCGTGCTTTCAATGCCGCCCGTACACTTCCCGCCGTCTAATATAAGCAGAATTTTGCCGTTCAAATCGTCGTAAACGTGCTCCGCGGTCACAGGGCTAACGTGCTTTGAAAGGTTTGCGCTCGGCGCGGCAATAGGCAAGTTAGCCGTTTTTAAAAAGCTCTGCGCCCCCTCGTGCGATGGAATACGAATAGCAAGCGTATCCCCGCCGCAGGAGACGGCGTCGCTGACGGTGCGCCTGCTTTTGTAGACCATGGTCAAAGGACCGGGCAAAAATGCCTCCGCAAGCAGTTTCGCGTACTCGGGAATATCCGAAACGAGCGTTGAAATATCGTAATTTTTGTGCACGTGCACAATGAGCGGATTGTCGTTGGGGCGCCCTTTAATCGCAAAAATGCTCTCCACAGCCGCCGTATCGAACGCGTTTGCGGCAAGCCCGTACACCGTTTCGGTGGGAAAAGCCACCACTCCGCCGCTCTTTATTATTTTTTCGGCAAGTTCAAGCGACTTGCCGTCGATTTTCAAAATTTCTGTCTTCATTATTTAAAAGGGCGGATTGTCGTCGGCAAACGTTACACTGCCGTCCGTCTCCTCTGCGGGGGGCACATATTCTGGCGGAGGCGCCTTATCGTACACGGGCTCCTCTATGCCGTCGCCAGGCTCGGGGTTGACGAATTTTGTAAGCTCGCCTTTAAAGCGCAGTTTAATTCTGTCAAGACCGCCGTTTCTGTGCTTGGCGACAATCAAATCCGCCATGCCCTTTATAATATTGCCCTTTTTCAGTTCCTCGTCCGTCGCGCCGACGTCGGGGCGGTTGATAAACATAACGATATCGGCGTCCTGCTCTATCGCGCCCGACTCTCTTAAATCGGAAAGCTGCGGCTCTTTACTCTGCATACGCCTTAGCTGCGAGAGCGCGATTACGGGAACATCGAGTTCCTTTGCCATTATTTTCAGTTCACGCGTGATATCCGCAACTTCCTGCGTTCTGTTCTGCTCGGCGTTCTTTTTGCCGCTCGACATAAGCTGAATATAGTCAATCATTATAAGGTCGAGTTGACCGTTGTTTTTCGACTTTATTCTTCTGCATTTCGAAAGAATTTCGGCGGGGGTCACGCGCGAAGAATCATCTATGTAAATGCGGCTCTTGCGCATTTTTTCCGAAGCTTTGGTAAGCTTTTTCCAGTCGTTGCTTTCGAGCTTGCCCGCAAGCGCGGACGACATCGAAACGCCTGCAAATCCGCACATAAGCCTTTGAATAATCTGCACTTCGGGCATTTCGAGCGAAAAAACCGCGCAAACCTTGTCGTTGTTTAACGCCGCGTTTTCGACAATATTCATTGCAAGCGAAGTCTTGCCCATACCGGGGCGGGCGGCAATGACTATCAAATCGGATTTTTGCAAACCGTTCGTAAGCCGGTCGAGCTTAATCAAACCAGTCTGCACGCCGCGGAACGCGTCCTTATTATCGCTTAAAAGTTGGAACTTCTGCAAAACCATATCTATGCCGTCGCTTTCGCGAATGTCTTTAACCGACGACGAGTCGTTGGTTTTCGAGATATCGTAAACCAATTCCTCGGCATACTGCACACTCTTTAAATTGTCGTCGCTCGACTGGGCAAACTTAATAATATCGCGCGAAGCCCTTATCAGCTTTCTGTTTATGGCGTCCCTTCTTACAATATCAAAATAGTGGCTGTAATTTGCCGACGAGGGCGTAACCTGCGCAAGCTCGGTAAGATAGTTGAGCCCGCCGCTCTTTTCAAGGTTCCCCTCGGTTTCGAGTTTATCTGCAAGTGTAACCAAATCAAGCGGCTTGTGCTCGAGATAGACAAGTTTCATTGCGGACAATATAAATCTGTGGCTCTCCTGATAAAAATCGTCCTCCGAAAGCTTTTCCAAAACGTCGGATAAAATCTGATTATCAATAAGCATACAGCCCAAAAGAGCCTGTTCCGCGTCTAAATTGTTGGGTAAAACGTTGTTTTTGTCTGACATAGTACTCTATATTTCCATTAATTTCTCAAATTCAAGCAAAGTATTTTCAAATTCTTTCATTGCAAACACAAAAGGTTGCTTTTCGTAAAGGTCTACGCCCGCAAGTTTAAGGAGCGATACGGGGTCGGTCGACGAGCCGCCCGAAAGAAATTTAAAGTAATTTTTAACGGCGGGTTCGCCCTCGGTAAGAATTTTATTTGCGATATTAATTGCGGTAATTATGCCCGTTGAATACTTGTAAACGTAGAACGACGAATAAAAATGTGGAATTCTGCACCACTCCGTAGATATTTCGAAGTCGTGCTCTATCGCGTCGCCGTAGTATTTCTTGCCTATCTGCGCATACTTTTCGCACAGATTTTCCCTCGTGAGCGGGTTGCCTTCCTCGACTAATTTGTGCGCCTCGTACTCGAACTCCGCAAACATTGTCTGTCTGTGCAAGGTCGCGCGGATAGAGTCGAGATAGTAATTTAATAGGTATCTCTTTAAATTATCGTCCTTCGCCTTTGAGAGCATATATTTTAAAAGCAGAACCTCGTTTACCGTGCTTGCAACCTCTGCAACGAAAATTCTATACTCGCTCTTGGCAAACGGTTGATTTTTCTGCGAAAAATAGGTATGCAGAGAATGTCCCATTTCGTGCGCTACGGTAAAAATGTCCGTCAAAGTGGGCTGATAATTTAAGAGCACGTACGGGTGAACGCCGTAAACTCCCGCGGAATACGCGCCGTTGCGCTTGCCTTCCGTCTCCTCCACGTCAATCCACCGCTCGTTGTAGCCGCGCCGCAATAAATCCTGATACTCTTTGCCGAGCACCCCGAGCCCCTCAATAACGTATTCGTACGCCTTATCGTAGGGCATTTTGACTTCCGCGTCGGCAACGAGAGGCGCGTAAACGTCGTAAAAATACAGCTTGTCGACGCCCAGAATCTTCTTTCTGTCGGCAATGTATCTGTGCATCACGCCGCAATTTTCGGTAACGCTTTCAAGCAGATTTTCATAGACCTTTCTGTCGACGTCCTCGGAAAACAGCGCATGGTCAAGGCAGGACGAAAAATTGTAGACGCGGCTTAAAAAGACGTCTTTTTTAACGTTGCCGTAGTAGTTCGCCGTGATTGTATTCAGAAGCCCTATATACGCGGAATAGTACTTTTTGTACGCCTCCTCGCGCTTTTTTCTGTCGGCGGAATGTAAAATCACGCCGTACAAGCCGTGGGTAAGTTTGCGCGTCTTGCCTTCCCACTCAATCTCGGGCAAAGGCAAATCGGCATTATCAATCATTGCAAATATGTCGCTGAACGAGCCCAAAGCCTCGCTCGACAGCGCGACTAGCCTTTCCTCTTTCTCGCTCGCGACGTGCTTTCTGCGCTTCAATAAAAGCTTCAACTGATAATCGTAGTCCGAAAAATCTTTATCGGCAATCAACTCTTTTAAATATGTCTCGTTGAGCGCCGCCATCTCGGGCTCGAAGAATGCGGTCGCCGAACAGTATTTCGAAAAAATCATATCAATTTTGCCGCTGTAAGCCACGTATTTCGACTTTCTCGTGTCCTCGTCGCGTTTCAAATTCGCATAGACGGCAACGCGTTCAAGCTGAATTGTCAGTTCATCGCTGGCTTTAAGATACTTTAAAAGTATTGATTTGTCGCCGAGTTTACCCTGATATCCGGAAAAATCCAACTTACCGTTCAGCTCTTCCGTTGCGCTTTCCCACTGTTCGTCGCTTTCGAAAATATCCTTAACGTTCCATTTGTAACATTCCTGAACTTTTTCCCTTTCCATATACCTTACCTTTTAATTTTTATTGGAATGAATAGGCGCGGGAATAAGACCGCCGCGCGCTATGAATTTGGCGCTCGATTTGCCGTGAACGGGCATTATGGGCGCTCTGCCCAAAAGCCCGCCGAAATTTACCTCTTCGCCGACCCCTTTTTTTAGTACGGGAATAACCCTCACGGCAGTCGTCTTGTTGTTAATCATACCGATTGCGGCTTCGTCTGCAATTATCGCGCTTATGGTTTCCGTCGGCGTGTCGCCCGGTATCGCTATCATATCGAGCCCGACCGAACATACCGAGGTCATAGCTTCGAGCTTGTCCAGACAGATATCGCCGCGCTCCGCCGCTTCAATCATGCCGATATCTTCGGATACGGGTATAAACGCGCCCGAAAGTCCGCCCACCCGCGAGCTTGCCATAACGCCGCCCTTTTTAACCGCGTCGTTCAGCATTGCAAGGCACGCCGTCGTCCCGTGGGTTCCGACGCTTTCAAGCCCCATCGCCTCTAAAATCTGCGCAACCGAATCGCCGCGCGCGGGCGTGGGCGCAAGCGACAAATCGACTATTCCGAAGCGGGCGTTTAAGCGCTTTGCCGCCTCTTTGGCAATCAACTGACCCGCCCTCGTAATCTTAAACGCCGTACATTTAATAGTTTCCGCAAGTTCGGCAAGGTCCGCTTCGGGCACCGCCTCTACCGCGTGCTGAACGACGCCGGGACCGGATACGCCCACGTTGATTACCGCGTCGCTCTCGCCAACGCCGTGGAACGCGCCCGCCATGAAAGGGTTGTCCTCGACCGCGTTGCAGAAAACCACAAGCTTTGCACAGCCAAAGCCGTCGCGCTCAGCCGTTGCCGCCGCAGTGTTTTTTACGACCTGCCCCATAAGCTTTACGGCGTCCATATTGATACCCGATTTCGACGAGCCGACGTTTACGGACGAGCAGAGCATGTCCGTAGAAGCCAAAACTTCGGGAATACCGTTTAAAAACACGCGCTCGTAGTCCGCCAGACCCTTGTGCACCAACGCCGAATATCCGCCGAGAAAATCTATTCCCAGCGTCTTTGCCGCACTGTCGAGAGCCTTTCCGACGAGCGGAGCCTTTTCGGGGAACGCCGCGCAGATTAAACTTACGGGAGTTACCGAAACGCGTTTGTTTACAATGGGAATACCGTATTCTTTCGAGAGCTCTTCGCAAACTTTTACAATGTTTTCGGCTTTTTTGCACACGACGTCGTAAACCGCCTGCGCCGTCGCCTCACCCGTAGCTCTCACGCACGGCAACAGCGAAACGCCCATTGTGACGGTGCGGATATCGAGGTGCTCGCGCTCAACCATTTCTATTGTTTCGAGTACGTCTTTATAGTTGAACATAAGCTACCTCAGATGCTGTGCATCGCGTTGAAAATATCCTCGTGCTGAACGTGCACCGACATACCTATCTTTTCGCCCATAGCCTTGCAGTCCTCGGCTAAGTCGGCGAGTTTTTGCGTTGCCGACGACAAATCGACCAGCATTATCATTGCAAAATAATCCTGCAAAATTGTCTGGCTTATATCGAGAATATTCACTTTTTTTTCGGCAAGAAAGCCGCTCACCTTGGCAATTATGCCCGTCTTGTCCTTGCCCACGACAGTTACTACCGCACGCATCATATTTCTCCTGAAATTATATTTTATTCACTCAGCCCGCGCATACCTAATTTAAAATCAAAAAAGGTATTAAACGAGGTAACCGCACCCTTAAACGAGAGCGACCAATTTGCCACCACGCCCATAATTTTGGAAACGGGCAACATTCCGTATTTTTCCGAACGGCTGTCCACACTCACGTCGCGGTTGTCCCCTAAAAAGAACATATAGCCCTCGGGAACTACCGTTTCGGGGTACGTGTTGCGCGCCGCATCGGTATTGTTCGCGGCGTCCACGTAAGCTTCCTTCACCTCGTCGCCGTTTAAATACAATACGCCCGCTTTGAGTTCAACCGTATCGCCGCCGAGAGCAATAAGCCTTTTTATTATCGGCTCGTTACCGTTTTCAATAACGACGATATCGCCGCGGCGCGGGCTCGACGTGCGGAAAGCGTACAGATAGTCGCCGCCGTCCGTATACTTGCTCTCCGCGCCCGTAAGCGTCCCTTCCATAGAAGTTCCGACGACGTATACGCGGAAATAACTTATGTTGAAAAACAGGTACAATAGCATAAAAACCAGAAGCGTACCGAGAATAATCGGCGATATGCACTGTAATGTTTTTGAGCCCGCCTCTTTTAAACACAACGAATTTTTTCGCATTTATCAAAGCCAAATAAGATTGTTTACGGCAAATTTGCCGCTGCTGACAACAGAAAGCGCCTCGCACCCAGTAAAGTTATTCAGAGACACGCCGTTCTGGTTTTTGAAAACCTTAGCTCTCAATGTTTCACTCTGCCACACGCCGCCGAGCACGTACAACTTTACGGAGTATACGTTGCCGTCAGCCTTGTTTTTTAAGCTGACTTCGAGCGTAATATCGACTTCGGAGCAAACGTCGAGTTTTAAAATACTGTCCTTGTCGGGCATATACTGCAAACAGTTTATTCTGTTCGTCATAAGCCCGCACTTTGAATATATGCCTTTCAGCCCGTCCATCGTTACAATTTTTGGCAAAACGTCGTCGTCCGTCAGAAACATCCCTCCCACGGCGTACTTCGAACAGTCGGCAAGCGAAAAACATTCTTTGCCGAATTTGTTCGTGTATAAAATTTTAGATTTTGAACGACTGTTGCGGAAACTGCCGCCTATCCTCTTTACCGTCAGCTTCGACCAAATCGTAAAGCCGTTCGAATAGACCGTATAGCATAGCACGAAAATGGTTTTCGTCTTTTCGTAAATATTTAAATAATACTCGCTCTCGCTGGGGTTGACGGTTCTCTTTAAGGGCGCGGCGTTCCAGTCGCGCGTGGCGAAATCAAGGTTATCCTCGGCAAAATATACGCCGCATTTTTCGATTATGCCCATATTGTCCGATGTAGCCCTTGCAACCAAATTGTCGTTTTCGTCTACAAAAACGCTCACCTGAACGGGCTTCGGCATAAAGACGTGCCTGTCTTTAACGTTGCTGTCGAGGAATAAAAACATATCGCCTGTCGAGCGCACGTCCACGCGCGACCCGCAGTTTACCGAATAGGTAATGGCGCTTTGCCGCAAAAACTCGGGGTTGATTCTCGAAAAAGTGTCGTACGCTCTGTCGTAGTCGTCTCTTTCATCGTTGGTCGTGCACAGCATAAGTATGGGGCACTTGATATAGGGCGCGTATGCCTGCGAGTCAATACCCGCGATAAATTTATATCTTTCTTCGTCGAATTCGGGCTCTTTGCCCAAAAATTTCTCGTACCCGCGGTACGCCCGCCAACCGCACGCGCCTACGGTTACCGCGCACGAAAATTTAGCCGCCGCCGCAAGCTTCCATACAATTTCGCCGCCGTCGTGAATACCTACAAGTCCTATATTTTCCGTCTCGAACCTTTCCGCCAAAAATTTACGCGCGTAAATTCCAACCGAAACCCACTCGTACCAGGAAGTTTTATCCGCGCTCTCGTCGACAAAATCTTTGTGCCTTTCGCAGTCGACCGCGTTCGCATACCTTATGTTATCGGGGTACTGGGTATATCTTTCCACGCCGTCGCGCTCGCCGCCGTAGTCCACGCACAGCGCGTTGTAGCCTTTCTTTACAAAGTAAGCGAGCAGACCCTCGTCAATCTCGTCGAGGCTGTCGCAAAAAATAAGCACGCACTCGCGGACGGGGTTGACTTCTTTCGTAGCCAAAACGCCGTAAACGGTCACTCTACCCATGCCGGTGCTTCTGCCCGAAAAATGAAGATACTCGAATTTGATTCCGTCGTCGACCTTCTCGCCGAGGCTAACCGGCATAACTTCGAGTTTATCGTTGAAATTTTTCCAAAGGGAAATCGGCGTTAATATACTGCTTGCCAAAGTCGTCACCCCTGCGCGCCGAAAAAGCTTAAAAAGCTTTACGGCACAGATTTATACAAAAATTATATTAAATTTTGCCCGCCGCGCCCGCAATAAACCTTACGCACTTACTTACAAAAAGAATTGCTTTTTTTCTTACCGTCGGTTATAATAATAAACGCATCGCGCAAAAAGGCGATAATATTCACCTTAAACAATATTATATTCCTTTTCGAAAGATAAATCAAGCGTTAAGCGGGGAGTTTTGACTATGGCTTTTATTTCGGTAGCCGAGGAACTGACCAAAAGGTCTGCAACGAGCGTCGAAAATAAATTTATAACTAAATATCTTGCCGAGCTCGACCCCGTCGCGGTAAAAGTCTACCTCTACGCGCTTTTTTTAAGCCAGAGCGGACAAAGCGAACTTACGGTAGAAGATTTTTCGGAAAAGCTCAATCTCGACGGGGACAGGACGCGTGAATATTTCGAGTATTTAGACGAGATGGAACTTATTGCAATCACCTCGAAAATACCCTTCGAAATAAAAATTTTAGACTGCGAAAATTATTACGGAAAGCCGAAAAAGCTTCACCCCGAAAAATATGAGGGACTTTACGAGGAAATTCAAGCGATAATTTCGGGAAGAATGGTTTCGCAGAACGAATTCCGCGAATACCTTATCTTGCTCGAAGATTACAATTTCGAGCGCAACGCCGTCGTTATGATTGTAAATTATTGCGTAAATCTGAAAGGCAACGATATCGGCGGAGCGTACATTAAAAAGGTTGCAAAAAACTTTGCCGCGGACGGCATTACCTCGGCAAAACAGATAGAGGAAAAGCTGTCTTCCTACACTGCTTGCACCTCCTCGCTCTTAAAGCTTTTCAGCGCTTGTTCGATTAAGCGTAAACCCGAGGTCGAGGACGGCGAACTTTTAAATAAATGGCTTGCGCACGGTTTTTCCGAGGATGCGATAATCTGCGCGGCGAAGGGCTTTAAAGCAAAGACGATGGAAAAGCTCGACGCGGTTATAGACGAGCTGAACAAAAACAGCAAGTTCGACCCGAAAGAGATTGACGATTACAGAAAGGAAAAAACCTCGCTCTACGAGACGGCAATCGCGGTTGCGAAATCTTTGAGCGTGTATATGCCCGACCCCACCCCGTACGTCGAGAACTACGTGGGCGTATGGTGCGGCTACGGTTTAAGCTGCGACGCGCTGAAAAAAATTGCAAACTACTGCTTTTTGAGCGGCAGAAATTCGTTCGATTTAATGAACGATTTCGTTGAAAACCTCTACCGCGATGCCTTTATCGACGACGACAGCGTAAACAATTTGTTGCTTCAACTTGCCGAGGACGACAAATTTATTAAGTCGGTGCACCAATCCTGCGGCTTGACGAGAAAGATTATCCCCTACGACAGACAGGCTTTGAGCCGCTGGCGCGACTGGGGCTTTAACGAGGCTATGATTTTAAAAGCCGCCGAGCTTTCCGCGGGCAAAAACAACCCCATGGCAGCGGTCAACTACCTTCTTTCCACCTGGAAAAACGGCGGAATTTACACAGTCGAGCAGATACCTTCGGGTTCAGATAACGCACGCAAACAGACGAAGCGCAGTGTTACTGAAGAATGGGCGGAAACGCTTGCAAAATTACAGGGATTAAACAATAACGGAGATAACCGATGACAGAACTTACGCCCGCCGCGGTTGCAACGTACATAATCAAAATAAAACTGAACTTCGAAAACGCTTACGTGACGTCGAACGAGACGGAAAGAGAGCTTTTGATTGCAAGCTGGTACGAGGCACTGCACGAATACCCCAAGGAAATTTGCGATAAGGCGGTGAACAACGCGCTTAAAAAAGCAAAGTTTGCGCCCCGCCTCGGCGACGTGACCGAGGAAATAAACAATCTGCTCAACGCAAATTGCCCTTCCGACGAAGAACTTTGGGCTGAACTTTCCTCCGTTTTGGGCAAAGTTTACGATATATCGAGATATCTGAAATATCCGCAGTACATGATTTGGGCAAGCAGAAAAATAGCCGAAATTTACGGCAATCTGAATGAAGAATTAAAACTTTTCGTCGTAAACACGTCGGAACTTGTGGAACTTGCGGAAATGTCCGCAGAAAATTTACAGTTTGAAAGGGCTCGGTTTTTCAAGCAAATACCTGTACTTAAAAAGCACAGAATTAACAAAATTGCGGCGCAGCTTTTCATTGCCGAAAGCAAAAAAACGCAAGCATTGCCGCAACCGAAAAACAGTGATAAAAAATAAATTTAACGGCGGGTTTATTGCCCGCCGTTTTCGTTTTTATCGTCTTTTTCCTTTTTTTCTTCCCGCTCTTCCTTCTCTTCTCTAAACGGATTGACGTGCACCGTCACGTGCTTTACGAGAGGAAAATTATTTTCAACTCCCTCGTGAACGTTTTCCGCGATTTGGTGCGCATCTTTCAGTACGAGGTTTTCGTCGCACGCGATTTCCAAAACTACGTAAATGCGGTTGCCGAATAGTCTCGTCATTAAGCTATCCACGCTCTTAACGCCATCGCAAGTCGAAACAAACGCCGCTATCGCGCTCTCCGTTTCCGCGTCGCACGCCTTATCCGTCATCTTGTTTATCGCGTCAATAAAAATGCTCACCGCCGCCTTTATTATGAGAAGGCAGATAACAATCGCCGCAACGCAGTCGAGAACGGGCACGCCGCACATTGCGCCGACAATACCTATTAAACTGCCGACGGACGACAGCGCGTCTGACCTGTGGTGCCAGGCATCGGCTTTCAGCGCACCCGAATTTGTCTTTTTTGCCGCAATGTATGTGTACCAGAACATACACTCTTTAACGACAATCGAAACTATCGCCGCGGACATTGCAAGATAGTCGGGCAGTTGCGCCGTCTTATACGAGCCGTCGACAATCTTTACAATGCCGCTGTATCCTATACCTCCGCCCGTGGCAAACAGCAACACGGCAAGCAAAATTGCGGCAACGCATTCGTACCTTTCGTGACCGAACTCGTGGTCTTTATCCGCCGCTTTTGCCGAAATTTTTATGCCTATTATAACGATAACCGTCGAAAAAACGTCGGAAGCCGAGTGAATCGCGTCGGAAACCATAGCAAGCGAGTGCCCCAAAAAGCCCGCGACGAATTTAAATACCGTCAACAGCAGATTAAATATGATTGTTACTATCGCAGTTTTGACCGCGATTTTTTCAATATTGTTTTCGTACATTTAATATCCCAAATTTTTAATTTATCGCTTTAAAATGAATTGACAACACGCGACAATTAAAATATAATATTCAAGTAAAACAAATTAGTTGAATACGCTGCTATGGCTCAGCAGGTAGAGCACGTCCTTGGTAAGGACGAACAACGCATTCTTACAAACAGCACAGTGCGCTGTTTGTGCGTTGTGAGACAAGCAAACGCATACGTCCCGCGTTTGCGCCGACCAAAGGCGCCGTTTACCTTGCGGCGACTGCGAGAGGTCACCGAGGTGACCGTAGTTCTTTGAAATATGTCAACTAAATACGCTGCTATGGCTCAGCAGGTAGAGCACGTCCTTGGTAAGGACGAGGTCACCGGTTCAAATCCGGTTAGCAGCTCCATTTAAGACAGTTTACCTTTTCGGGTAAGCTGTTTTTATTATAAAGAAAACGGGGCGAGAGCCCCGTAAACTAAATCAACGTTTATTTTTTTCTTGCTATTGCGATGCGGATTTTTTGCGAAGGTTTTTTCGCCGCTTTTTCTTCGGCAATCTCTTCGGGAGTTTCGGACGGAATGTTCTCCATCTGCACCTCCATACCCTCTTTTATCTTCATACGCACATATGCGACCGCGCAAGGCTTGGGTACCGTTTTGTCGCAGTTTTTGCAAAACGGCGCATACCTGCCGCACAAATCTCCCCTAAGTTTTTGACTGTTCAAAAACTTATCGTTGTCGATAACCTGCTGTATCTGCGCAAGATTTTCCGCCGTGAGCACCTGAGGCATATTTTTTAACAGTTCCAAGGGTCCTTGTTCGTTCCACATACAATTTCACCGCCTTTTATATTATCATTATAGTATAAATTCACAAAAAATCAAGTAATAATTTAAATTTCCTTGACCGTCAGCGTCTGCAAAACCTCGTCGTACTTTTCCTTCGTAAACGAAATACTGTCGGGCAAAGTGACTGAAGCCGTTCCCGCAGCAACCCCGCAACGCAGAATTTCCGCAAGGTCCGCACCCTCGGAGAGAGCTTTTGTTGCGGCGGCGACCATTGCGTCGCCCGCGCCCGCCGTGGAATTCATTGCAACGTTCAGCGACATGCAGTACAGCCTTTGCTTGCCGTCGCAAATGACCGCGCCGTGCTTGCCGAGCGACAACAGTACACGCTTTGCGCCCCTTTCCAAAAGATTTTCGCACGCCCTTATCATACTGTCGCGGTCAGTGACCTTGATGCCCGTCGCACGGTACAGCTCTTCCATATTCGGCTTTACGAGGTCGAGCCCGCAGTCCAAAAGGTTAGAGAGCCTGCACCCGTCGGTATCCACCACTTTTAAAACGTGTTGCGGGATAACCGACAGCACCTGATGCATGTAGTTTTCGGGCAATCCCTCGGAAAGGTCTCCCGAAAAAACCACCGCGTTGCAGTTTTTTGAGAGGTCGGCGACAATTTCGAGAAGCTGTTTCGCGTTTTCCCCGTCGATAGGCGTGGCATCGTCGACCACTTCCGTGAGCATTGAGCGGCGGTCGATAAACTTATAAACTTCCTTGACTCGCCCTCTGTTCCACACGAATTTATATGTAACGCCCTCTTTGTGCATTTCCTGCTCGTACAGTCTGCCGTTATCCTCGTACATAAATCCGCTTGCAAGTGCGTGGGCGCCGAGCCTCGACAGCCCCGTAGCTACGTTCATTGCCTTGCCCGTAAAAAAAGTCCGTCTGTTTATAACCTTGTGCATTTTGCCGACAGAAAGGGAATCAACCTCGAAATTGATTTCCAGACAGGGGCTAAGACTCACGCATAATATCATTTTGTTTCCCGCTTACCTTAAAATTTTACAGCTTCCCATAAAAAAACCGCTTATTTTAAAGCGGTTTTATTTTGTTTACATCGAAATCATCTGAAGGGTTTCGTACAGTTCATAATTGAACTTCTTTTTCATACTCACCGCTTCTATAATATCCATATCAATTATTTCGTTTCTGCGAATACCGACGACGCGGTTGCCTATGCCGTCCTTTAAAAGCCTTACCGCTTTGTTACCGAACTGCGCCGCCAACATTCTGTCCGCCATTGTGGGCGAGCCGCCGCGCTGAATATGGCCAATCGTTGTAGGTCTTACCGAATAAGTCGTAACAGACTGCAACTGCTTTGCAAACTCGTCAGCCGTGCAAACGCCCTCGGCAACTACTACTATGTTGGAATGTTTGCCGTTAGCGCGCGAACGGTTTATGCGCATAACGATATCGTCCAAATCGAAAACGACTTCGGGCACGACGATTATCTCAGCGCCGCTTGCAATGCCCGCGTACAGGGCGATATCGCCGCAACGCCTGCCCATAACCTCGACGACCGAAATTCTCTCGTGCGAGGTCATTGTATCGCGAAGCTTATTTATAACGTCGATACACGTGTTGACCGCGGTGTCGAAGCCGAGGGTGTAATCGGTGTATTCGAGGTCGTTATCTATCGTGCCCGGAATTCCTATCGTAGGTATGCCGAATTCTTCCGAAAGGCACTTTGCGCCCTTGAACGAGCCGTCGCCGCCTATGACGACCAGCCCCTCGATATTCCTTGCTTCGAGCGTTTTTACCGCCTTTTTCTGCCCCTCTTTGGTGAGCATTTCAAGGCAACGCGCAGTTCTCAGCTTCGTGCCGCCGCGCTGAACGATATCGGATACGGAACGCATTTCCATAGGTATCATATCGTCGTCGATAAGCCCCTGATAGCCGCGTTCTATGCCGTAAACCTCCATGCCGTAGTAAAGCGCCGTTCTGACTACCGCCCTTATACAGGCGTTCATACCGGGAGCATCGCCGCCGCTCGTAAGCAATCCTATTCTTTTCATTAAAGAACCTCCGAAATTATCCGCCGCCGCACGACGGTCACCCGTCTGCCCCCTTATTTTTTGCGTCGGCAATATTGTTCATTCACTCAGTTAGACATTATAACAGAAAATTTTTACGATTACAACCTTTTTAAACGGTTATTTTCTATTCTACGTATTTGATTTCTTCTTCCAAAAGGAACGAGCACAGCTCGGCAAGCAGACCGCGGCAATAATTTACGCCGTGCGAAAGCCTGTATTTCTTTCCGCCGCGGACCAACGCGCAGTCGGTTTCCCCCTCGTAGTTTCCGAGCATTGAGATAAGCTCGTTAAAATCGTCGTCCGAAAGATTTTTCGCGTTCAGCCACAAACAGGCACGCTTTTGTGAGCTTGCGGAGCTTCCCGACGACTTTTTATCGTAAACGGTCGCGTCGAACTCCGAAACGTCGTCCAAAATTATGCTCGGCTCGTCGTCCTTGGAAAGGTCGAGCTTGCCGCGCAGTCTCACGATTTTATCCACGGCGAGCACCGCCTTAATCCTCTCGTAAATCGCGGGGAAGGCGACGCACTCTATCGAGCCGTAAATATCCTCGACGGTAATAAACGCCATCGGCGCGCCCGAACTTCTCGTCACCGTACGGCGCATATTTGAAATTATGCCGCCCATTGTGACCTGCTGTCCGTCGGAAATGCGGTTATAGGTTTTGCTCCCCTCTTCGTCCTCCATATAGTCGGTTAAATGCGAACAGTTGAAATTGCAGTCGCTAAATGCCGACATATACTTTTCGAACGGGTGACCGCTGACGTATACGCCGAGTACGAGTTTTTCCTTTGACAATTTGTCCATTAGCTCGAACTCGGGTATGTCGGGATATTTGACGTCGAGTTTTTCTTCGGCGATTATATCGCCGAAAAGGCTCATCTGCGCACTGTTTTTCTGTTTGTTGATAGCCGCCGCGCGCGTATACAACTCGTCGTATACCTCGTAGAGCTGAGAGCGGGGCACGCCCATTCTGTCGAAGGCGCCCGCAAGTATCAGCCCTTCTATAATGCGCTTGTTCACAAGCCCCGCGCACCTCATTAAAAAGTCGGGAAAATCGGCGAAAGGACCGTTCTGCGTCCTCTCGTTTATAACGTCGTCGATTGCCGCCTGACCGGAACCTTTCAGCGCGGAAAGCCCGAACAAAATACCGTCGTTTTCAACCGAGAAAACCGTTTTCGACTTGTTTATATCGGGCGGGAAAACCTTCATCCCTTGGTCTTTAAGGTAAATTATATATTTGGTAATCTCGTCTATCTTGTTAATTCTGTTGTTTAAGAGCGCACAAATGAATTCCTTGCAGTAATATTTTTTCAACCACGCCGTCTGATAGGCAAGGGTTGCGTACGCCGCCGCGTGCGACTTGTTGAACGCATAAGATGCAAAGCCTTCCATATCGGCGAATATCTTTTCTGCAATCTGCGCGGAAATGCCGTTCGCCACACAGCCGTCGATTTTTGAACCGTTCGTATCGCTTATGCCGCCGTTAATAAATTTTTCCTTCTGCGCCATCAGCGTCTTTTTGTCCTTTTTGCCCATAGCGCGGCGGACAAGGTCGGCTTCGCCGAGCGAGAAACCCGCGAGGTTCTGGAAAATCTGCATGACCTGTTCCTGATAGACGGGTATGCCGTAGGTGACCTTTAATATCTTTTCTTCCTGCGGGCAGTCGTACTCAATCGGGGCTTCGCCGTGCTTGCGCTTGCAGAAGTCGTCGATAAAGCGCATAGGCCCCGGTCGGTAAAGCGATACGCCCGCGATAAGGTCTTCGAGACAGTCGGGTTTAAGCTGTTTCATAAACCTTTTCATGCCGCCGGCTTCGAGCTGGAACACGCCGTCGGTATCGCCGTCGGATATGAGTTCGTATGCGCCCGCGTCCTCGTAGCCTATCTTTGTAAAGTCGACCTCGAAGCCCGTGTCTTCCTTTATATAGTCCACGCACTTTTTGATATCGGTGAGCGTTACGAGGGCGAGGAAGTCCATTTTCAACATGCCAAGCGCTTCGATTTCCTTTGCGACGTACTGCGTGGTTATGTCGTCGCCGTTCCTTGATAACGGCACGTTGTCTGCAATTTTTTTACGGCAGATTACGACGCCCGCCGCGTGCATGCCCGTCTGCCTCGGCATGCCCTCGATTTGCAGAGCCATATCTATTACTCTGCGTAGCGTCTGGTCCTCTTCGTACATCGAGCAGAATTCGCTGTTGCGCGCAACTTTCAACTCGCTTAACTTGCCCTCGAGCTGGGCTTTCTTATCGGGGTCGCTCTCCTCGCGCATTTTCTTTTCGGTTTTGGGGATATTTCTGCCCAAAAGGTCGCTTATCGACGTCTTACCGTCCATAATTTTGGTCAGTCTGTCCGTTTCGGAATAGGGCACGCGCATAACCCTGCCGACGTCTTTTATCGAGTTTTTCGCCGCCATAGTGCCGAATGTTACAATCTGGCACACGTTTTCGGGGTGATATTTCTGCCTTACGTACTCTATCGTCTCCTCGCGCCTGTCCGTACAGAAGTCGATATCGAAGTCTGGCATCGACACGCGGTCGGGGTTCAAAAAACGCTCGAACAGTAGGTCGTACTGCAAGGGTTCAACGTCGGTTATTCCTATGGAATAGGCGACAATCGAACTCACGCCCGAGCCGCGCCCCGGTCCTACGGGTATGCCATTCTCTTTCGACCAGTTTATAAAGTCCCAGACGATTAAATAGTATTCCGCGTAGCCCATGCGGCAGATAACATCGAGTTCGTAGTCGGCGCGGTCGCGCTCTCTTTCGGTGACCGTACCGTAGCGCTTTATAAGTCCCTCGTCGGTTAAGTGGCGCAAATATTCCTCGGGCGTGGAGCCGTCGGGCGGATTGTAGCCGGGGATAAGCGTCATATCCCTCACGGGATACCCCTTTTTGTCGAGATTGAACGCTGGCTCCGTTACCTTGTCCGCAATGACGCGGGTGTTGCTTATAGCTTTGGGCAGGTTAGGAAACAGCGCCTTCATTTCGTCGGCGGATTTAAAATAAAATTCCTGCGACTCGAACTTCATTCGCTTGGGGTCGTCGAGCGTCTTTTTGGTCTGAATACATAAAAGCACGTCCTGCATTTCGGCGTCTTGCTTTGTTATATAATGAACGTCGTTGGTTGCGACAAGCTCTACCCCTATCTCCTCGGCAAGCTTAATCAAAAGGGGCAGAACACGCCTTTCGTCGGCAATGCCGTGGTCCTGAATTTCGATATAAAAATCTTCCCCGAATACCTCTTTTAAATAGAGAGCCATCTCCTTCGCGCCGTCGTAATCGCCCGCAAGAAGCCTGCGGGGAATACCGCCCGCAAGGCATGCGGAAAGACAGATAACCCCCTCGCTGTGCTCCTTTAAAACCTTGTAGTCAATCTTCGGTTTATAATAAAAGCCGTCGACGAACGCCATAGAATCGAGCTGAACGAGATTTTTGTAGCCCGCCTTGTTTTTTGCAAGCAAAATGAGGTGTTCGGCGGTGTTGCCCGTCTTGTCGTTCATATCTTTCGTAAGGTAAAATTCGCAACCTATTATGTATTTCAGCCCCGCAACCGCCGCCTTTTCGGCAAAATGCAACGTGCCGTACATATTGCCGTGGTCGGTCATACACACCGTGTCAATGCCGTTGCTTTTGCAGTAATCTATAAGATTGTCTATTTTGCACGCGCCGTCGAGGAGCGAATACTCCGTATGAAGATGCAAATGTACGAATTCAGTCATTTCTTTATCCTTTTGTTTGAATTTAAGAGAGCTGAGAGGCAAGCGCGAAAATTTTGCGCATGCGGTGGTTTATGCAGCTTTTGGATATGTGCAGTCTGTCCGCAAGCTCCTGCATAGACGCGTTTTTATCTGCAAGGCGCGCCTCGGCGACCTCGAAAAGATTGGCTTTTAAATTCTTCAAACCTATGGTTTGCGATATCACGTCTATTGCTTTAATCTGCGCAACCGACGCGGTAAGAGCCTTGTCAATGTTAGAAACGGAGCAGTTACTCACACGGTTTTCGTTGTTGCTTCTGTCCTTTCTTTCGACGATTCGGTTGAGCTTTTTTAGGCACCTGTCGGCTTGCATTACGTTTAAAATATCGGAAATAACCTCTTTACTCTTAACGTATACAACCGCGCTGTCATTCCTCGTCACAAGCTTGGCGAGCACCTCGAACGCGCACAGTAGCTCGCAGTAGTCGCTTGCCGTAATACGGTTGGAAAACACGACCTCGAAATGATATCCAGTGCGGCTGTAAGTCTGCTCTTCGGGCAGGGTACAGCTTCCGCCGCCCAAAAACGCGCCCTTTATGTACGCGCTCATACAGTCGTCGTCGACAATCAGCTTGTCGCCGATACCGAACACGAGCGACACGCCGTCGCCGTGCCTTTTCAAAATGCCGAGTTTATCCAAAATTTCGCACGAACTGTCGCCGACACACACGAATTTAAGCTTGTCCTTGCCGCTCTTTAAATCAACGTCGGCGGACGAGACGGACAGCGGAGTTTTAAACAACGTTTCAAAAAGGTCGCAGACAAATTCCGCGGTGCGCTCGCTCTCGGTTACGATTTCGAACCCGAAGTTGCCGTCCGAAGAAATTATGCTTCCGCTCGTACGGATATAAGCCGACAGAAACGCAATGCGGCAGCACTCGCGCTCTATCGGCTTTTGAATTATTTCGTTTTTAAGCTCTTCGGTAAACGTACTCATTTGGTTACATATGCGCCTTTTTATACTCGGCGAAACGGAATATAGGCAATCTGCCGTCGATATTGTCAATCTGTTCGAGAGGAAATTTACAATTTTTGATAAGCTCGTCCGCGATTTTCGTATCGCCGACCCTGTCCGCGGAGTGCGCGTCGGAATCAACGACGAACCTCACGCCCGTCGAAGCCATCAAATCGACCTCTTCGGGCGAAACATGCCGCTTTTTGGTGTTTAATTCGATATACGTTCCGTAGTCGGCGCAAACTTTCGCAACCTCTTTGAGGTCGCAGCAGCACTTGTAATTTATGTGCGTCAGAATATCTACGGGATTGTTTTTAACGGCGTTTATATACGCCTTCGTGGTGTTTTCGATTACCTTTTCGGGCGGCTTTTTACCGAGCTTGTACGCGGCGTAGTTGCGCACCATAATGTTGTAAAAATCGCCGAATTTTTTGTATTTAAGAACTTCGTGAATGCCGAAAAGGTAGATATCGAAGTTTTCCAAATCCTCGGAGCGCATATCCGTCTCGCCGTCGAGCGAGATAAGATTGCTCTCCATTCCCATCAGAACTTTTATCCCCGTGAGCTTTTCGGCTTCCTTGATTTCTAAGCGCAAGTCGCCGAGCCGCTTTCTTTTAAGCCCGAAAAGAAGGTGATTAAACCCGTGGTCGGTTATGGCAATCTGCTTTAACCCCAACTTTTTCGCGGCAACGGCGTTTTCGAGTACGGTGTTTTTGCCGTGAGAATAGGGCGTGTGAGTATGATAATCAGCCGTTAAAATCATTGAATTCTCCTATGTACACGACTTCCTCGTCAAGTAAAATGCCGAACATTTGAAAAACTTTATTTTTTACGGTTTCGATAAGCGCTTTGACATCGCCCGCCGAACCGCCTTCGTTTATTATAAACGAAGCGTGTTTATCGCTGACAAACGCTCCGCCGACCTTTAAGCCCTTTAAACCCGCGCTTTCAATCAAATAGCCCGCGGAAACTCCGTCGGGATTTTTAAACACGCAACCGCAACTTTTGCCCTTAGGCAGATGAGCGCGCCGCTGTTTATAATATGTAATGCGCTCTTCAATCTCTTCCGCAGAACTGTCGCAAACATTTACTATTATTGACAAAATTAAGGCTTTTATGTCACGCATAGTACTGTGCCTATACGCAAAATCGCACTTTTCGTTGCTAAAAACGAACGATTTGCCGTCGTAGAGCCTCACGCTCTGTATATCGTTCCCGAAAGCCGCGCCGCTTACGCCCGCGTTCATATATGCGGCTCCGCCCACTGTCGCGGGTATCCCGTACAGATATTCAAGCCCGCCGAGATTGTGCCTTTTGCAGTAAGCCAAAAGTTCGCCCGTTCGCGTGCCCGCTAAACATATAACTCTGTTCTTATCGAGCCGAACTATTCCGCGCAAGCGTTTTGTGGATATTACCGCGCCGCTTATCCCTTTATCCGAAACCAAAACGTTGGAACCGTTGCCCAATATTTCAAACGGAATTCCGTTTTGGCTCAGTCTGTCGAACGCGATTTTTGCCTCGTACGGCGTTGCGGGAAGATATGCCGCGACGGCGTTGCCGCCCAAGCCGTAGGTCGTATTTTCGCTGAATTTAAACGGGCTCACCGTTTTGATTTTCGTATTCAAAGTACAATTTTTTAAACCGCTTTTATATAATAGCATTTTTTGCAATTTTAATCAATCACTTTAACAGATTTTTTATTTTATTTAAATCCCCGACTTCCGCCGCGCTTTTAATCCCGTCGATATACGCCTTTTGGCACGGATAATTCAAAACCGCATCGAAATTTATGCCGCAAAGCGGGGTCAGCTCCTCTTCGATACCCTTGTTATCGCCGTAAAACAAACCGAGCTTTGCAACGTCGTTATTTTCGAGCAGATAGTCGACGTAGCTTTTACAAACCGCATACTTTGCGTTGTCTTTCGTCAATATCGAAATATTCTGATACAAGTCGTTAAATTGCGTTACGGGCTTAACCGCAAACGCGGCATTTCTCGTTTTAAGGCGGAAAATGTCCCTCTGCGTCCCCAATAGATACTTGCATTTACCGTTAAGTAAAGTCAGGTACGCGTTTGTCGGAACCTCCGCCCGCGCACCGCTCACCCCGCAAAACGCCGCCGCAACAGCTGAAAGATTGTCTTTGCCCGCGTTGATTACCGTATTTTCCGCTGTAATATCGCCAAAATCGGCGTTTTCGTCAAGAGTTAAAAAGCAATAGCCGCCGCGGCACCAGTTTTTATATGCAAAATCTTTTTTATTTATATGATTTTCTATGCCGTAAAATCCCGCCGCATAGGATATAATATCGGGAATTTTGCCTTGCAGTAAATTCAGCCGCGCCGCGTCAGCCGAAAGCGACGTGACGGTTACGTATACCTTTTTATTTTTAAAACACTTGTCGCCTATATTTTGCAGATACTGGCTTCGCGAGCCCCGTCCTCCCTCGAACCCGTCGATTTGCCAGACCGAAATACTTTGCGGCTGTAAATTTTCTGCGGCGGCTGTCTTCCTCTGAAAAAACGCCAAAAGCGGCACGGCTACTATTATAAGCGCAATGACCGCAAGTAAAATAAAAGTTCTCTTTTTCGGCATAGTATATCATATTTAATAATTTTCCGAAAAATTCATAAGAGGGATATCCCGAACCTTCGGAATATCCCCCTTGCCGTCACAAATCAAAACGAAACCAAACGGTAACGCCAATCCGTAAACGGCTATATTTAAAGCGTTACCGCTTGTAACCTTATATTGAGCAAGTTACAAGCTTTTATTCAGAATAATTACTTTTTAACAATCTGTCTTTTTCTTCCAGTTTATTAACCGTCCCCGCGCCGTACCACTCGTTATTTAAAACGCCTTCAAGCCCGTCAAGGTCGCACCCGCAAATCGCAAAGGGCTGTTCCTTATCCTGCGTATGCCACTCAAAATTTGCGGTATTTAATATAGATGAATTGCTGTTTGTGAAATTAGTTGTCGTGGGCGTTGAAGCAGCCGACTGCCGGTAACTGCAATTAACAAGCTGATAGCCGCCGTCTTTGGGGCGCGAGGTCGTGCCGATTACCGTTTTTCCGTCCTCCGCATACAGATTTGAATCGCCGCCGCTGTCGTTGTTTTTCAAAAGCGTATCTATACCATTAAATATGCAATTTTCGCCGTAGAAACTGCCGCCGTTGCCGCAGACTATACCTTGCGAAACCAAACCGCACTTCCAGTTAGATTTAACAGCCTGCACTTTGCCAGCCGCGCCCGCGTTTCTTAATTTTGTACGGTACTCGTAGTATTGCGAGCTGTCGACTATGCAGTTGTACATAACCGCATTGCCGCCGCGAAGTTTGGGCAACCTGTCCTCTAAATTTTTAAAGTAGCAATTTGCAAAGGATATCTGCAACGACAAATTCATATCGTAATCGGAGTGTCCGTTTCCGCTGTCGCCGCACAAAAAGCCCTTCTTTTGGGGAATTGCCAACCCGTACAAAATGTCCTCAAAACTTATTCCGCCGCGGCGCAGAGCGTTATAATACAAATAATTATTGCCGCCCGACTGATAATCTTCCTCGATTGCCGCCATCATTTTGTACAGATAGCCGTCGGGGTCGTCGCTGCCTGCGTTAAACTTGCACCAGCTTATATGCAGACCGTTAGAGCCGTCTGCGCCGTACGGCGCACGAAAAGCAGTGCTTTTCGTATCGTAAACGGGGTTCGAGTAGTCAATCTGACCGTCGTAAGACTTTCCGAACGTACAGTGGTCTATCCAAATATAGCCGCAATGCGAAACTTTGACGTATGCCCAACCGAACGCATCGTAATCGCCGACGTTGCTCGTCGACGTGCTCGCCGAGTCCTCCCATTGCCAAATCTCGTCCATTTCGAGATTTCTTAAAACAACGTTGTCGCAACTTAACAAACTAAAACCGCAATGGGTAAGCTTTGCGCCGTTTTTGGAATATATCAATAAATCGTTGGTTTTTTCAATCTTAATCTTTGTAATGCCGTTTTCCGTAAACATTTCCGACATTGTAAATTTTGCTATATTAGAATCTTTACCTCTCGAATAATTTTCGATATAGGAACCGTTGCCGTTTGCGGGAACGTATTCTGCGGGAAGCTTATTGTACGCCATATCCAAATCGGCGGTAATTTCTATAACGTGTACTGTTCCCTCATTATTGAGCGTTTGCACGACGCTCTCCGTCTCGGTATTCCAAGCAGACGTATAGTCCCACCTTGCCGCCGTTATCGCGTCTATGAATTCCGCAGGCGTTGAAACCGTGCGGTAGGCGGGCGTATCGACGTATTGCGAAAAGTCGCCGATATTGCCAGAAGCGTAGCCGCCGACGGAAAGCAAGCTCTTTGTATCTTCGTCGATAAGCGTATACCAATCCCTTGTAAACACGCAGTTTTCGCAATTTAAATCGGTCGGCGACCCGTAATTGTGCGGCACGTTTTTATCCAAACCGACGCAAGTTTGGCAAGTAACGTTGTGAGTACTTTCGTTTACACACTCATACTCGAAGTCGTGCCCGACGATTTCGCTGTAATCACAGCCGCTGCACGTAATTTTGTGAGTATTTTCGTCTATGTACTCATACATAAAGTCGTGCTCGGTGTGAGACGTGCGGTTGCACCCCGCGAAGGCGGCGGCACACATTAAGAGCGCAACACCCGCAGCAATAAATTTTTTCATTATTTACCCCTTATTCGATATTATCTCAAATAAATTCTACAACAAAATTTGCAAAGTTTCAATAGCAAACAAAAAAATTGCCCGCCGAAAAATTTCGGCGGGCGCTAAAATTACATTTTAAGCAATCTTTTTATAACACCTTTAACCTCTTCCGAAGCTTTTTTATAGTTTTCTATAAGCTGAAATTCCTCATATGCAATTTTACTGCCGTCTGTAATTCCGAGTTGCAATATTTCATCTCCGCTGATATTGAAAAACTTACACAATATCCGCATTGAATTGTAGTCGGGCAATCTCCCCGCATTGAGCCAACCGCTGATAGTAGTTTTAGGTATACCGGTTTGCCGCGAAAGCTGAGCCTGCGAAATATTGAACTCGTTCAATAGCTCCTGAAAAAATTCACTGAATTTCATAAGTAAATAATACATTATGTACCTAAAAAGGAATTGACAGTACCTAATTAGGTATGGTACAGTTTCGTTGTACCTCAAAAGGTACAACAAGGTATTTATTATGAATTCTTCAAGTTCTGCTACACGTAAATCAAATTACGAGCTTTTAAAAATTATCGCGCTTATTATGATAATTATTTCGCATACGCTGCCTTTTTGCGGCGACGGCAATTCGGCAGGTTATATTGATTTAAACAGAGCTACTACCCAAGCTTCCGTATTAATTTTAGTGTTTTTCAAGTATTTAGGTCAAATCGGCAATACGGTCTTTATTATATGTTCCGCCTATTTTTTGACTGAAAGCAAAAGCTTTAAAGTAAATAAAGTTTTATATATTATTTTTGATTCGTTTATTATATCGGTTACAGTTTTAATAATTTTTTTGTGTTGCGGTTTTACTTTTAGCGTCGACAGAATACTTAACCAGATTTTCCCGATATGTACTCAGCAGTGTTGGTTTATCCCCTGTTACATTTTTTTGTACGTTTTACACCCCGCATTAAACCGCATTATCGAATTTTTAAACGGTAAACTACTGCTGTTATTTTCATTGCTCATTTTTATAATCAATATTATGTACGGTACGGGTTTAATGAAATTTATTGCCGTGTACTTTTTTACGGCGCTTTTTAAGCGTGACTTTAAATTTAATTCTTCCATACCGAAAAACATTTTAACTCTGTTGTCTGCATTGTCGATATTAATAGCATCGATTATTTTACTGAATTGTTTGGGGCTCACATACACAACATTTTCAAATTCATTGCTTGAACTCAATGAAATGACTAACCCCGCAATATTTTTAATCAGCATTTCGCTTTTTAACTTGTTCGGTAAACTTAATGTAAAAAGCCGCTTTACAAATTATGTTTCCTCAACTTCGATGCTGATATACTTAATTCACGAAAACAGACTTATACGCGGCATTTTAAAACCGAAATTATTTTTCTTAATATACAACTCATTTTCTTATGAATACATAGCCTTGTGGTGTCTTGCGTTAGCAATGATAATTTTTATTATATCGTTTGCTATTGCAGCTTTGTATAAGCAAACAGTCGGGTTTATGGGTCGAAAAATTATCGACAAAATAATTTTAAAGTTAAAATCGAAAAACGGATGCCCGTGAAGGCATCCGTTTTTCACATAAGTTAATTGATTTAATCTTCTTCATCATCGGGAAGGTCTACGTTGTGATAGACGTTCTGAACGTCGTCGAGCTCTTCGAGCTTGTCGAGCATTTTCAAAAAGGTTGCAACCTTGTCCTCGGGAAGGGTAATGTAATTTTGGGGAATCATTTTGATATCCGCCTCTAAAAAGCTTATACCCTTGTCCTCGAAATACTTTCTCACGTCCGAGAATTTTTCGGGCGAGGTATACACCTCGTAAACGTCGTCCTCGACCGAGTAATCCTCGGCGTCCGCTTCAAGACAATACTCCATCATGGTGTCCTCGTCGAGCTTTGCCGTCCTTTCGATTACTATTAAACCCTTGTTGTCGAACTGATAGCTGACGCAACCGGGCTTGCCCATCTGACCGCCGCACTTCGACATTGCAGAGCTTATATCGCCGCTCGTTCTGTTCACGTTGTCGGTAAGCGTTTTGATAATGACCGCCGAGCCCGCAACGCCGTAACCCTCGTAGGTGAGCTCCTTGTAGTCCTTGCCGCTCAACTCGCCCGCCGCCTTTGCAATCGACCTTTTAATATTGTCGTTGGGCATATTTGCGGCTTTTGCCTTTGCGATAACGTCGGCAAGCTTGCTGTTCGTGTCGGGGTTGGGATTGCTCTTTGCCGCAACGGCGAGTTCCCTGCCGATTTTCGTGAAAATCGCGCCGCGCGCGGCGTCCGTCTTGCCCTTTTTAGCCTGTATATTGTGCCATTTCGAATGTCCTGACATAAAAAACTCCTTAAAAATTTCTCGCAAAAATCTTCCGCTTGGAACGCGCAATATTTTTGCGATTTTGAAAGGCGCTGCCTTTCTGCTTTTATTGATTGTTATTCTTTAATACATACATTGCGACAGCGGCGGAAACGCCCGCGTTTAAGCTTTCGCAAGTTTCTCTCATAGGTATTTTAACCTTATAAGCCGAATTTTCCACGACTGTATCGCTCACGCCGTCGCCCTCGTTACCTATGCAAAGGCAAAACCTTTCGGGCGCGCCGAAAGCGAAGATATCCTCGCCCGACATATCCGCGCAGATAAGCGGAATACCTTTGAGAGCTTCGAAAACCTCGTCATATCCGCTCTCGTGCAGATTGACGTAAAACACGCCGCCCATGCTCGCCCGCACCGCCTTGGGGGAATACGGGTCCGCACAGTTTACAAGGTAAATATCCTCATACCCCGCGGCGTTTGCCGTGCGTATAATCGTGCCGATATTGCCCGGGTCCTGCAATCTGTCCAATAAAAGGCAACTGCCGCGCGGCGCAATCGCACTGTTTTGCGGCAATTTTGCAACCGCGAGCACGCCTTGCGGCGTTTTTTCCGTCGAAATCCGTTCAAAAAGCTCGTCCGTTACGACAATCGCCGACGGATATTTATCCGCAAGATTTTGCGTGCAGACAATTTCTTCGACTTGCATACCCGACGAAAGGCACTCGTCAACAGCCTTGACGCTTTCGACGATAAACTGCCCGTAAAGTTTGCGGTACTTTTTTTCGGCAAGCGAAGAAATTCTTTTTATTGTCGGATTGGATTTTGACGATATAACCATTACTGCCCGTGCTTATAAAAAGTTTTAGGGTAGCAAAAAATTCGCTACCCTGTAAAAACAGAATAATTAAACTGCCGCCTTTGCTTTTTCGGCAAGAGCCGCGAACGCCGCCGCGTCGTTTACCGCAAGGTCCGCAAGCACCTTTCTGTTGAGGTTGATGCCCGCGACTTTGAGCCCGTGCATAAACTTGGAATAGGAAAGTCCGTTAATTCTCGCCGCCGCGTTAATTCTCGCTATCCACAAGGAACGCATATCGCGCTTTCTAAGCCTTCTGCCTACGTAAGCATAGTTTAAAGACTTCATAACCGCTTCGCGGGCGATTCTGTAATTCTTGGACTTATTGCCGAAATATCCTTTTGCAAGACGCAAAATCTTTCTGCGCTTCTTTAAAGCGTTGACTGACCTTTTAATACGCATAATTTTAACCCTCCGTTAAGCCTTATAGGGAATCATCGACTTAACAGTCGATTCCTGTGTAGTGGAAACGAGCGTGTTCTGACGCAGGTTTCTCTTTCTCTTTCTGTTCTTGGTTTCAGCCTTGTGGTTTTTGCCGCTGTGAGGTCTCTGGACCTTGCCGCTTGCGGTCAACCAGAAACGCTTTTTCGAGCCGCTATGTGATTTCTGTTTAGGCATTATATTGTCCTCCGATGAAAATTTTCTGATATTTAAACTTAAATTAAAGTTACGATTTTGCGGGCGAAAGCATCATTGTAATGTTTCTGCCTTCCGCCATGGGCTTTTTGTCCTGAACCGCTTTGCCGTTTAAACCCGCAAAGAAGTCCTCCATAACCTTTATGCCCTGATAAGACCTCGAATTTTCCCTTCCCTTCATTCTTATGGAAACCTTTACTTTGTTTCCCGCTTCGAGGAATTTAAGACACTGCTTGGTTTTTACCGCGATATCGCCCACGTCGATGGTCATAGAAAGCCTAATTTCCTTAATTTCGACCATGGTCTGGTTTCTGCGGTTTTCCTTGTCCTTTTTGGCTTGCTCGTACTTGAATTTGGAATAGTCCATAACCTTGCATACGGGCGGAACCGCCGTGGGTGAAATTTTAACGAGGTCGAGCCCCGCATCGTCTGCAATGCGCTGTGCCTGCTGAACGGGAATTACGCCTATCATTGCGCCGTCCGCGCCGATAACCCTTACTTCCTTGTCTCTTATCGCCTCGTTGATTTGATAAAACTCTTTTATAACCTTTTACCTCAACTTTTTAAATAATAAAAACGAGTCACGCAAAAGTAACCCGTTTTTAATGTCAAACAAATTCAATAAATAGTCAACATTATGTGCCCATGCAAAATTTCCGCACGGCGAAAGGGGCTAACCTTTGCTTTACTCAACTATAATACACCATAATAATTTACTTTGTCAACTAATTTATCGGACAATTTTGTTGAAACAGAAAAACGTCTCGACTTTTAAGTCCTGCCCATACCAAAGCTAAACACTGGAATTACACCATCAAAAAAAGATTTCTGTTTGTTTCTAAAGCTTCTTTTAAAGCTTCTTGCACAGTTTTGCAAAGCCCTAATTGTTGTAATTCTCTTAAAAGCTTTTCCGCTTCATCAACTAACACACAACAAGAACCTAAAGTAACTTTTACAAGAGGAGAAAGCTGTTGAGCTTTAGAAGTCTCATCATCTTCAGTTGAAGAGAGTTTTGCCATCATTTTACAAGATTTTAACTGTATTGCAATATTTTTTTTACAATAATCTATTACTGTTAATACCGCCTTTTGTTCATCACTTGTAGTTGCAGGCATTCTAAACCCATGCGCCACTAAACCGCATCTAGCTTTAATTGCATTGCAATCGCGCAATATAATTGCTTGTTCTTCATTTTCAACAGAATATATTTTTATCATTGCTCAGCCCCCATAGTTAGACAAAAGATTATTAACTTCTCCAACCCCAATGTCAAGAGGTATTATAGTTGTGCCATAACTATCAGAGAAATTAAAGCGGTGGTTAGACGCTAATTTAACTGCGGCAGTTGTTGCGGCAAATTCATAGCCTCAAAAATTAACTTTTTTGTTAATTTCCTCTGAAACGGTATTAATAAACTCGTCTATGGCGACCGTAGATTTTTCATCTACGCCGCGTTTATTTATATTAACCGTCTTTTCCTCGGCTTCCTTATCGCCGACAACCAAAACGTAGGGAACTTTTTCCATCTTTGCTTCCCTTATCTTGTAGCCTATCTTTTCGCTTCTCGCGTCGACCTCCGCGCGTATGCCAGCCGCGGTCAGTTTTTTGTATACCTCTTCGGCATACTCCGCCGTTCTGTCGGTTATGGGCAGAATTTTAACCTGCTTAGGCGCGAGCCATACGGGGAATTTGCCCGCATAGTGCTCGATTAAAATGCCGATAAACCTTTCAATAGAGCCGAAGATTGCGCGGTGTATCATTATGGGGCGGTGCTTTTTGCCGTCCTCGCCGACGTATTCGAGCTCGAAGCGCTGGGGCATCTGGAAGTCGAGCTGTATGGTGCCGCACTGCCAGGTTCTGCCTATGCTGTCCTGCAAATGGAAGTCGATTTTGGGTCCGTAGAACGCGCCGTCGCCCTCGTTTATCTCGTACTCGATATTCATTTCGTCGAGCGCCTTCTTCAAAGCGGACGTAGCAAGTTCCCAGTCCTCCGCGCTGCCCATGCTGTCCTCGGGGCGGGTGGAAAGCTCAACCTTGTACTTAAAGCCGAACTGCTTGTAAATTTTGTCGGTCAGACGGACCACGCCTTTAATTTCGTCGGTAATCTGCTCGGGCAACATGAATATGTGCGCGTCGTCCT
Organism: Clostridiales bacterium; assembly: GCA_023667345.1. Classification (GTDB taxonomy): domain Bacteria; phylum Bacillota; class Clostridia; order Christensenellales; family Borkfalkiaceae; genus Coproplasma. Next base: position 11,635 of record JAMPAF010000011.1, on the reverse strand, counting down.
GCGTAAAGCAACGCACGCGGAAGAGCCCGTGAAGCTGTCCGCTCTTTTCGTGGCGGTGCACCATACCCATCTCCGCAACGCGCATGGGCAAGTCCTTGTAGCTGTGAGGTTCGAGCTTGTACACAAGCATGCCGCCGGGGCAGTTCATAGGCTTAACCGCACAGTCCTCGCCGTCGATTTTGGTTGTGTACATATTGTCTTTATAGTGTTCCCAGTGCCCCGAATTTTCCCACAGAGTGCGAGTTAAAATGATAGGCGTCTGAATTTCGACGTACCCCTCTTTTCTGTGCAAATCGCGCCAGTAATCGACGAGCGCGTTCTTTAAAATCATGCCGTTGGGTAAAAAGAACGGAAAGCCCTTGCCCTCGTTTAAAAGAGCGAAAAGCTTTAATTCTTTGCCCAGCCTTATGTGGTCGCGCTTTTTCGCCTCTTCGAGCATTTCGAAGTACGCCCTCATCTCGTCTTTTGTCGCAAATGCCGTGCCGTAAATGCGCGTCAACATCTTGTTCTTTTCGTCGCCGCGCCAGTACGCGCCCGCAATAGATATGAGCTTGAAAGCCTTAATTTTGCCCGTAGACGGAAGGTGAGGTCCGCGGCACAAATCGGTGAACGTGCCCTGCTTATAGAAAGAAATTACCGCGTCGTCGGGCAAATCGTTTATAAGCTCTACCTTATACTTTTCGTTATACTTTGCCATAAGCTTTATTGCCTCGTCGCGGGGCAGTTCGAAACGCTTTATGGCAATGTTCGACTTAATAATCTTCGCCATCTCCGTCTCGATTTTTTCAAAATCGTCCTGACTTATGGGCGTTTTAAAGTCGATATCGTAATAAAAACCATTGTCGATAACGGGACCTATCGCAAGATTACAGGTGGGGAACACCGTCTTAACCGCCTGCGCAAGCACGTGCGAACAGGTATGGCGGTAAACCTCTAACCCCTCTTTATCCTTCAATGTTACTATTTCGAGTTTGTCACCCTCGCTCAAAGGCGTGCACAAGTCGACGAGTTTGTCGTTGACCTTTGCCGCCACCGCCGCGCGGGCAAGCCCTTCCGATATAGCCGAAGCCGCGTTTGCGCAGGTTGCGCCCTCCGCCAAAGCGAGTTTATCGCCGTTTTTCAATACAATATCCATAATTTTCTCCTTACAAAAAATAAAAAACCCTTAAACTTAGCAGATAAGTTTAAGGACGCAAGATTCAAATGCGCGGTTCCACCCTAATTGCCGATTTATATCGGCCGCTCTTTATATAAGCCGCAAACGCAATTTAAAAGCGGTTTCCCGTTACCCTAATAATTAAGCGACTCGCAGCGAACGTCGCTCTCTCTGAAAATCTTTCGGCGGTACTTGTCTTTAATTTACGGCAAAGTTATTTAATTGCTTTTATCTTAGTACAATTTTCGGTATTTGTCAACGACTTTAAAGCGCAAACGCAACAAATTTAATTGCCAAAGTCGGGTAATTTATGTATAATTGACATTAATAAATTTGAGGAATACGGATATGCCTTACACGAATTTTAGTCAAGTAGAAAAAAAATGGTCGGAATACTGGGAAAAGAATAAAACCTTCCGCACCGATTTGCACGACTTTTCAAAGCCCAAATACTACGTTTTGGATATGTTCCCCTACCCTTCGGGCGCGGGGTTGCACGTTGGTCACCCCGAGGGCTACACGGCAACCGACGTCATCGCGCGAATGAAGCGCATGCAGGGCTACAACGTTCTGCACCCCATCGGGTTCGACAGCTTCGGTCTGCCCGCGGAGCAGTACGCCATTAAAACGGGCAATCACCCCGGCGGCTTTACCGAAAAAAATATCGAAAATTTTACAAAACAGCTTAAAATGTTGGGTTTGACCTACGACTGGGACCAGACCGTTTCGACGTGCGACCCGTCGTATTACAAGTGGACGCAATGGATATTTAAAAAGCTGTGCGAAAAAGGGCTTGCACGCTACGTGGAAACGCCCGTCAACTGGTGCGAAGAGCTGGGCACCGTGCTTGCCAACGACGAAATTATCGACGGCAAGAGCGAGCGCGGCGGCTACCCCGTCGTGCGCAAAAATATGAAACAGTGGGTCATCGACATACCCAAATACGCCGAAAGGCTGTTGGAAGGGCTTGACGAATTGGATTGGAGCGAGCCTTCGAAAACGGCGCAACGCAACTGGATAGGCAAGTCCGTGGGCGCAAAAATCGACTTTAAAGTGGACGGCACGGACGAAAAATTCACCGTGTTCACCACCCGTTGCGACACGCTTTTCGGCGCAACCTACTGCGTTTTGGCTCCCGAGCACGCGCTTGTCGATAAAATTACTACCCCCGCTCAAAAGGCGGTTATAGAGGAATACAAAAAGGTGTGCGCGAGCAAGTCGGAACTCGAAAGAACCGAGCTCAACAAGGAAAAAACGGGCGCATTTACGGGCGCATATGCAATTAACCCCGCAAACGGCAACAAAATTCCCGTATACATTTCCGACTACGTGCTTACCTCCTACGGCACTGGCGCGATTATGGCTGTGCCCGCCCACGACACGCGCGACTACGAGTTTGCAAAAAAATTCAATCTGCCCATTATCCCCGTGCTTGCGGGCGGCGATATCGGAAAGGAAGCCTACACCGAGGACGGCTTACACATAAACAGCGGCTTTTTGGACGGCTTGAACAAGCAGGACGCAATAAACAAAATGATTGGCTGGTTGGAACAAAAAAAACTCGGCGAAAAGGCGGTCAGCTATAAACTGCGCGAATGGATATTCGCCCGCCAGCGCTATTGGGGCGAACCTCTGCCTGTCGTCCATCTTGAAAACGGCGAGGAATATTTGTTGCCCGATAGTGAACTCCCCCTCGTTTTGCCCGAAATGGACGACTACAAGGCGCACGGCGGCAATGCGCCGCTCGAAAACGCGAAGGACTGGGTGAACGTTACCGTTGGCAGCGTTAAAGGCAAGCGCGAAACTACAACCATGCCCGGCTCGGCAGGCTCGAGCTGGTATTTCCTCCGCTACTGCGACCCGCACAACGACGAGGTTTTCGCAGACTTTGAGCTACTTAAACACTGGATGCCCGTCGACTTTTACTGCGGCGGCAAGGAACACCTTGTCGGGCACCTTTTATACGCGCGCTTCTGGACGAATTTTTTGTACGATTTAGGGCTTGTGCCCTGCAAAGAGCCGTTCAAAAAGCTCTTCCATCAGGGCATGATTTTGGGCGAAAACGGCGAAAAAATGTCAAAATCGCTCGGAAACGTCATAAATCCCGACGATATAGTGCGCGATTACGGCGCGGACGTTCTCAGAATGTACGAGATGTTTATGGGTCCCGTCGCAGACACAAAGCCTTGGAACACCGCCAATATCGAGGGCGTGAAAAAGTTTATCGACCGCGTTTACAGACTGTATTGCGAGAGCGACATCATTACCCCCGCGCCCAACAAAAACCTCGAAAAAATTTATCACCAAACGGTGAAAAAGGTCGGCGAGGACTATATGTCAATGAAGGTCAACACCGCTATCTCGCAGATGATGATTTTCGTAAACGCCGTGTACAAGGAAATTGGCGAGGGGCATGGCTTCCCCTTAGAGTACGCCGAGGGGCTTATAAAGCTTTTGAACCCCGTTATCCCCTTTATTACCGAAGAAATCTGGACGACGGTTTTGGGGCACGACGGCACGATAGCCTACGAAAGCTGGCCCGTTTTTGACGAAAGCAAATGCGGCGAAGACAGTTTCGAGTACGCCGTACAGGTCAACAGCAGAATTAAGACGAAAAAGTCCTACCCCGCCGACCTGAACGCAAAGCAAATTGAAGAGCTTATAAAGTCCGACGAAGAAATTTTATCGTTACTCGACGGCAAACCCGCGAAGAAAATTATCGTCGTCCCTAAGAGACTGATAAATATAATCGTGTAAGTAAATAATGTAATATGAGAAACGCGGCGTGGCTTACATAAGCCGCGCCGCATTATCGTTATCTTTCTGTTACAGCATTATCCGTACCTTACCAGTTTAAATTCATTCATCCGCATTTCGCGCACGCAAATTTAGTCCTACTTTCTCGACAAGCGCTTTTTCGGTAAGTATGTAGTGTTTGGTATTTTCGTCCCAAACCATATAATCGTCCGAATACGGTTGATTGCAGTTGTGCATATTTTTAATCTCCAAGTGTTGACTTTTTTCAGTTTTGGTGTATAATAATAGTAGAAAGCAATGCTTACTGACTTAACCGAGGTGTGTCCGCCGGAGTTGAGCACCCGGACACGGGGGGCATTGCTTTTTCATTGTTTATCAAAAGGGTTTAAATCATAAAGTGTACTCTTTCCATCTTCTCGTATCCCTATATTTAACCTACCTATAAAGCGGTCTTTGCCGTCACCCGCAACATACTCCGTTATAATTTGTTTGCGTTGTTTATCCGTCAGCTTGCTCACATAATCAACTCCTTTTTTGCATTAAAAAAGCACTTTCGTAGAAGTGCCTAATTATTTGATTTGTTTTTATAATTTTCCTTGTTCTTGTAATAGCAATCGATAAGCAACAAAAAGATGCGGAAATTTCGCCTGTGTTTCTTTCGGCAATTTGTGAATTGCTTTAAAATATTCACCCGTCCCTTTTCCATGCAAATTATATATTTCTAAAAACTGTTCTTCCGTTAATCCACACGAATTCAACAGACTTTTATATGCTTCTGCCTTTGTCATATTTCCTCCAAATAAACATGAATTCTGCCAATACCGTCAGTTTCTCGTTTCAAAACTCTATACTTACTTTCTTTCGAAACAATCACTTCGTTTTCACCATAAACGTCTTGATTAACGAGGTGCCTTATTGCTGTTCCTTTAGATTGGGTTTTTGAATGAAAAATAACACCATAACCCTGTTCTTTATAATGGTCTGCAAATTCATTTGCAATAGTCGGCTCACTACTCCAACTTGAAACGCCTTTCATATCGTGTGTAGAGCCGACCATAAACTTTGCTAAATCCTCATCGGATAAACCTACACCGCGATAAGTTTCACCGCCGTTACAGCGCGGAGCTTTCCTTATATACTCTTCAAGATTATCTGAAATTTTTGCAATCTCTTCTATATCTTCGATGTTTTCGCCTTGTTGATAAGCCCGAATAGCCGTATATATATTATCTGCATATGCCTCAATGGCGTAGATATATTCTTGAGCTATTTTAGAACTCACACCAAGCTCTCGTTGTATAAAATCAACCTTGCTTACGCCGTCAGGGATATCGGTCTGTCCTCGCGGCACTAAATTATTTGCCCATTCATTAAATCGCCGATTATCGCTTTTATCATTAATTCTTTTCAACGACTGTATATCACTACGTGAATCATATGCGCCTTTACTTGCATTTTCGGGAGTAACCCCTTTTTCCTTTAAGGCTTCCCATACTTCACCCGGCGACATTCCCGAAGTATCAATTCCGTATTTCTTAGCTAAGCCGTACGCTACCCTGCTATCCGCCACTCTTCTTACCCCATAAGAAAAGCACTATCATTATAGCACGCTTTTGCCGTGCAGTCAATGGTAGTGCCGATTATTTTCAATATATAGATTGGTTAATAACTTAACAGATAACTAGTCGATTGGTATACTTTGTACCCCAAAAAAACGACTAAAATATAGCAAAATTTAGCTTAAAAAACATTAAAAATGCCCGATTTTAGGGCAAAAACCGCTAAAATCGGACTGTTTTGGTGCACTCAACAGGAGTTGAAGCTGATAGGCACGCCTATATATTGTGTTATGCCTGACATAAACGCAAGCAATTCGCACAATATATAGTAACGTTAAGTTTGTACCCCAAAATTACCCCAAAAAAATTATAAACTAAAAAAGTCGCAAAATTTCTTCAGTAAAAAACAGTCTGCAAGGGCTGTTTTCTTACATTAGTACTTTATTCTTCAGAATAAATAAAATTAACATAATCAGTTGTGGGACTCCCCCAAGCATTACCGTTAGCGGCTGCATAATTAAAATCTACACGGGTTCCTATATGTATCAAATCAAAATGGCTGTCATAAAAAGCAAAAAGTCCAATCTCCTTTAATGAAGGATAAATTGTCACAGCATTTAAACCATAGCAATAGCGAAAAGCTTCTTTCTCAATAGTTTTTATACCATCCGATAGTACGACACTGGTTAATTTCCTACAATCTGAAAAACCTTTTTCTAAGACTATAGTAACCTCTTTGTTGTTGTGTGTGGAAGGAATAACCAAGGCGCCTTCAATATTTTTATTTGTGGTTTTAACACCATAAGTGCCATCAGACTGTTCAACGAAAACTAAGTTATCATTTGGATTATTATTAACAGGCTCGTGAGTTCCAGTACCCGAGCCGCCATTTCCACCACTATTTCCTTTATTACAACCGAAAAAAGCGACTGCGGCAAAGACGAAAGCCACAAGAACAAAGATTAAAATAACCGCTCTTTTGATTTTTTTCATATTAAACCTCTACATTATCTGAAAGCGTTAATTCAAAGGAATTGATTTCAATAAATCGTCAGCCCATGGACAAACCGCATCAGTACGATATAAGCAATTTTCAATTTTGAAAGCCACCAATACCGGCGCTTTGCCTGAATTGTCATACACGTCAACTTTATCGCAAAACGCATAAATTTTTAAAAAGTTTTCTGCCGACGTTTCATATCTGCGCTCAATCGTAGCTTCACTTACTCCATGTCCGCCTTGCAAAATTCTCTTGGCTACTCTTTCTTTTGCAATATCAGAACTATTGACGCCAACATAGCATAAATGAATGAAATAACCAAGGGTTTTTGCTCTTTGCACAGTCTTAATAATGCTATTACCGCTAAGTGTGGTTTCCTGGTTAAACGACACACCTTGGCTTAAGCATTCATCCTGCAAACGCAAAATTTTGCGCCCTGCTGCAATTTGTGCCTCAACACTCTTCCAATCGCCGCCGGCTTCTCTAATAATCTCATCGGAATTAAGACGAACACCCAACTGACGGGATTTGTTGGCACGATAAAGCGTACTTTTACCCGCACCATTCACGCCCGCAAAAATAGTATAAACTTTAATATTCTCCACGAGCGATTATTTCCTTTGAATTTAATTGTAAAAAGTAATTATAAACGTAAGCGTAAAATTCACGTTCTTGCCGAGTTTCCGCAGTTTCAAGGAGCTCGTTAAAGTCTTCCATCGTAAATTTACCGTCGTCGCCGAACACTGATTTAGCGAAAGTTTCCATAGCCTTATTCTGACTCATATAGTTCACCTCAATCAAAGTATATACTAAATTTTAAAAAAGTGCAATATTTTTATTATTTGTCATTACAAAATGTCAGTACAATTTTCTTTTGTGTTATTCTTCTAATCTAAATTCAGGGTCATCAAAGAGCGCTTGTACAGTATCGTGAGCTTCGACGTGAAAGCGTGCGCGTTGGCGCGGAGAGCAGATTGCGAAACAATCTCCACGTTCGGCATTGGAAATAAATTCGCGTTCCGCCGAGTTCAATCCTCCGACATTCTTATATAGGTCTGATAAAATTTCCAAATCTGCCGGTGCAAGACCAAACACAAAGGAGTATTGAGAATTGTTTACGACCCGTAATATATCCGCTAACATCTTTGATAATTGCGTTACCAAAGACGCCATTATCAGGGTCATTCAATTTACTTAATTCAGAAGGGTAAATTAAAGGAACGCTTTGAGCAGACGTAGAGACGCTCATATCGCGGTTCTCGTTGTAACTCACGCTTTTTATTTTTTGCTTGCCGCAAGCTGCCGAAAATTCTTCACATGTCTTAGGATTATCAGTTCCGAGAAATATCTTAATCGGACAGTTATCTCTAATTGTTCCGGCGTTCTTCTCTCCGTACACTGCATCAAGCTGCGTGTAGCTCTGAATAACCGGGAGAAAGAAAATTCTCTTGCTTCGAGCAATAGGAACTATTAGCTCAAAGCGGTGAATTTTCGGTAATTGACCGAACTCGTCCATAAGAAAATAGCACGTACGCTTCAATTTGCTATCCGCCGTCTCTTTAAGTTCGCTATTAACACCGGCTTTTTCAAGTAGAGCTTTATAAAGCTGTACCATTAAAAGGGCTACCATACTATGACGCGTCTCCTTTTCTTCCGGGTATTTTATAAATAGCACATTCGGCTCTTCATCCCACTTAGAAAACTCGATATCGTTTCCGCTCGTAAGCTGCGTTATGGCACCGTCAGAAAAAAGGTGTAAATACTGATTTACTGAGCCAAGATAACTGGATAGAGTTCTATCCTCGCTCACGAGCACGGTATTTGCCATACCGGGAGCACGCGACGTTTCGTCGGCACAATCGTTTATATATTCTTTGAGAACCTCACAATCATTTTTTGCGTATTGAGTCAAATTCCACCAAAGATTGTATATGTTAAATTTCTCTTTCGGAAGGTAGCCATCGCGCACATCTTCCCACATACGAAGTGCCATACCAAAAATCAAATCGCGCGCACCTTGTTGCCAGCTTTTATCCTGTGCAGCTTCAACGGGGCAAGCAGTATAAATCAAATCCATCAAATCAATATAAATTTCGTTACTAAGGCGAACCCCGTATTCTTTTTTTACTTGTTTTGCCTCTTCGTATGTATTAAAAAGACTCTCTCCCCATTCGTATTTATTTTTAACTTGGATTATAGGCTCGTTTATGCGTTCCGTTTTACGCCAAACATTTTTGAAAGTTGTATCTGAGTTATATTCTTTGATTTTCTTAAAGTAGTAAAGCTCATTTTTCTTTTTCCTATTTTGTTGGATGAGCTTATTATATTCCAATTTACTTTGAAAGTCAAGTAATTTTCCGATTTTATTGGATTTCATTTTTACCTCTAAATTATCCTATATCTAAGGAGGTAAGTATGCTCAGATTAAAGCAACTGCGTAAAGAAAAAGGTTTAACAACAGTACAAGCTGCTGAAATTTTCAAAGTATCAAAAAGCACATACAATTATTGGGAGAATGGGGTGTATGAAATTGATTTTGAAAAATTAAAAGAGATTGCAAAATATTTCGAGGTTTCAATTGACTATTTACTTGATAACTCTGAATTGTACTACCCAAAGATTACACAAGAAGAAAGAGCTGTGGGGTGGCGTGATACCAAAAGAATTAACGTTACCCCCATCGAGGACGATATGTTGTATTGGTTCCGAGAGCTCGGCGAAATATACGGTACAGAAATGCAACAAGCACAAATTGCCGTAATTAAAAATTTAGTTGAGGTTAAAAAATGAATAAAATTACAGAAGAACAACTCAATCGTGAAACCATACAGGAGATTGAGTTTGAAATACCGAAAGGAAAAAATCCCATTGAATATTTAAAAGAATTTTTTGGAATAGAATCCACCGCTCACGAAGAATTACCTAACGACATTGATATTGATAAGTCATTTGTTATTAAATTTGTCACAGAACCTGACAACGAGCAAATTTATTCAAGAACGAACGATGATACTAATTATGTCGATAACAACGATGAAGATATTATAAAGTTTAAACAGAATTTAGAAAAATATAATTACACGTTAAAACGATATGAATCAATCTGCGAAAAAAAATTTTACAAATCGATTTTAAGAAATTTATCGCGAGACTACCACTTAATCGCGCAAGTCTGCTTGGCGTCTATAATTGATAAAAAACAATTGGATGGTTCCGACGCAGAACATAGAGGAGAATTATTTAGAATAATTGATTTTGGTATTTTTGATGATAATTACGAAATCAAGCTTTTGATTGACAAAAGCATTCAGAAAAATTATTAAAATTCAAGGTTACCTTGTACCTGCGCGAAAAAGGACAACCGGGCGCTATAAATGTTCTTACGAATTGCGATACGCAAAAAGACCATTTAATAAGCACCCATTGTCAGCAAGCGGTCCCACAATCGAAATAGCAAAAGCAAATTTTATCGAAAAACTTAATGCGCGTATAGCCGAATTCAATATAGCGCCAATTATACCCATAAACTTTGATAAGTTTGCCATATACTGGTTCGATAACTTTCATAAATGCAAGGTTATCGAAAAAACATACCGTAATAATTTTGGACTCTACGAGAGACATATTAAAAACGCTTTGGGAGATTTTGCAATTGGTGATATCACCCCTGCAATGCTCAAAGAGCTTTTAACCAAGCTCCCCGGCAATGGAAAAACCGAAGACGACGTTCACAGTTTACTGAAACAAATCTTCGATGCTGCAGTTTCGCTAAAAAAAATCAATATAAATCCTTTAAATTATTTCGTACATACACCCCACGATAAGGAAACCGGCACCGAACTTACGCGTACAGAGGAAATTACTCTTCTGAACGCTTATAAGGGCTCAGATTACGAAATAATCTTTGCGGTAATGCTTTTCTGCGGATTGCGCCCCAATGAGTACAAAACGGCGAGAATCGAAGGCGAATTCATTATTGCTTTAAACAGCAAACGAAAGAACGGTAAAATAGAATATAAAAAAATACCTATTTGCTCCCACCTTCGCGACCGCCTTCAAGAATTAACCGTACTGCCGAAGAGGCACATTTGCGGTATAAGGAAGAATTTTAACAAGCTGTTCCCTCAACACACATTAAAAGATTTACGCAAAACTTTTGACACTCGCTGCGTAGAATGCAAAATTGATTATTACGCACGTAAAAAGTTTGTCGGACAATCGGTTGGAAAGCTGGACAGAACGTACATAGGTAACTTGGACGAATATCTTCTTACCGAAGGTAAGAAATTGGACGATTGGTATACTTTGTACCCCAAAATACCCCAAAAAAACGACTAAAATATAGTAAAATTTAGCTTAAAAATCATCAAAAATGCCCGATTTTAGGGCAAAAACCGCTAAAATCGGGCTATTTTGGTGCACCGACTTACCGCAAAAACGAACACGGTAATATATAAGGTAAATCGACGGGAATTGTATTGTGCGGTTGAGTTGCCGCTGTCGGACTATCCGTTGTATGGAAAACAGTTAGTTGCGAGGAGTTAAAGGCTTGTCGGCTTGCTTCGCAGAAATGGCTGTCATAGCGGTCTTATAGATACGCTTTGACAGCTTTTTTGCTTGCTCTTTATCGGGCGGCAATTCGGTATATATATTTTTCTCTTTATCGTCAAAATAAACGATAGTTAAACCGTTCGGTACTTTACTCATAATAAATACTCCTTGATTTCCCAACCCATACCCACCCTAAATTGTAAGGCAAGACATAAAGAGTATTTTGTCATATTTTACCTATTTAGAATACTGTGATTATTTGCAGCAAAAATATGGTATTGGTTTAAGTGATTATATGACCAAATCGTGGAATAAAAATTCCAAAGTCACGCGAACAAAAGAAGGGTTATTAGCGCATCACAAATTTGAAGACCACGCTATAATGTTGTCAACAAAAGAATTTGCTATGCAAGCTGAACGCAACGACAGCGAGATAAAACGAATTGAGGGTGTTATAGCTGATAATCAAGCGGCTATCAATAACTTAATGCAAGCGTTAATGCTCGGCAAAATTGCGAATACGATTTTGGCGCAAATCGAAAAGTTAGAGAGCGAGAACGCCGAACTAAACGCGACTATCGAGAGCGAAAAGGCGTTGCAAATCAATTACAC
>JAMPAF010000010.1 GCA_023667345.1 Clostridiales bacterium | reverse complement strand
TACACTTGGTATGTATAAGAGAGAACGGAACGTTTATTACGCCGCGCACGATGCAGCATACGTCGAGAATAATAAAAAAAGAAATTTTCAAAGATTTCGATTTCCATTCGCTTCGACACACTCACGCAAGTATGCTTGCCGAGATAGGGGTAGAGCAGAAATACATTCAAACGCGGTTAGGACATTCGGATATAAAAATGACTATCGACGTGTACGAACACACGACGGATACGATGCGAAGCCGTGGAAGAAAAGCAATAAATAGTTTATTCAGTTGAGAAAAAGCTGTCCGTAAAATCGGACAGCTTTTTATAATGAAATAGAATAAAAATGTTGGCAAAATTGGTGTTTTGCCAACATTTTGCAAAAAAAGCACAAAAAAATGCTTGCCAACAAATTAAAAAAATGTTGGCGAAATGTTGGCAAATAGGGCTATTCAAGCCGATGGTAACCATATATTTGTAAAAAAAATAGGTTCGGATTTCTCCGAACCTACTATATCTTGTGTTTTTACTTCGTCATACCCTCTTGTACGGCAACCGCAACTGCGACCGTTGCGCCAACCATAGGGTTGTTGCCCAATAAATTTGGGCGTTTCAAAGTATCTCAAAATGTATCAAAAAAGCTCAATTTTTCCGCAAAAAATGGCTTTAATGCGCTATTATGGGGCTGAAATCGTACTAATTCGTAATTATTTGTTGTTATATGTTTTTGTGTACAATGTTGAATTGATGTTGAACTGAGGGCTGTTTCAACCCTATGGTTTTTAGCGGTTTTCGAGTATTAAAAATCAACCCTATGGTTGGTTAAAATTTTTGAATTCAAATCAGTACAGATTGGTACACATTATATCAAATTGAAATACTTAAAGTCAACTAATAAGATTGATTTTTTTGTGACTATTCATTTATGCAAGGAAGTCTTTAATAAGGAAAGCGCAAAAATGCGGGAACGTGAAAATATTTGCGTTGTAGCCGATATTTCCTTTGATTAGTTTAATGCCGAAAGCAATTTCAGGACAGTCGTTGCTTTTTATTAAAGTGGAAAGCGATTTTGCATTATTATTTCCGGCTTTAACTTCGATGGGAACGAGATAATCTTTACAGCGGACAAAGAATTCTTCTTGCAACGTGGAGTTTTCTTTCTTGTAATAACGCAAATCGTAACCCGATTTAACGAGGGCTTCACCGATAATACTTTCAAATAATCCGCCTTTATATACGTCAAGATTTTTATTTTGGCGAAAATCGGATTGCGCTTCATCATCGAGTTGCGAAAGAAGAAGACCGCTGTCGGCATAATAGAGGACGCAACAATCTTCAATAACGTTTCCTTTAAGCGGTAAATTCGGTGTTTGTAATGCGCGGCTAATATTTACGATACCGGCATCTTCCAACCATTCGAGAGAACCGCGATAATCTTTGAATTTAGCGCCCGAACGGACTTTTGAAATTTGGAACTTTTTGTTTTCCTTTCCTAACTGAAAAGGAACGGAACGAAAGACGTTCGATATACGGGATTTGTCAAGTCCGCTTGCGTATTTCTGAATATCGGCTTCGTAACCGATAATAATTTGACGTTGAATTTCAAGCGTATTTTCAAAAGTTTTTTTGGAAATGAAATCCTTAACAACGTCGGGCATACCGCCTACTATACAGTAATCTAAAAATAGGTCGCTGTAAATTTTTAAAACGGAGGGGGAGAACGCAGTATATGAGTTCATGTGGGAAAGAATGTCGTTCTTTATAGAGTCGTCATAACCCAAGCCCCACAAAAACTCTTCAAAGTCGAGGGAGCGCATTTCAATTTCGGTTTTATAACCGACGCTGATATTGGATATTGCTTTGTAATGAATACCGAGCAAAGAGCCGCTGCAAATTACGTCGAAGCCGCCGTTGAGCGCAAAAAATTTTAAAGACGTAACGATGTCGGGGAATTCCTGAATTTCATCAAAAAATATAAGCGTTTTACCCTTTATAAATCTGAAATTAGGGTTTATACGTGAAATATTTTTGATTATTGCTTCGGGCGAATATCCGTTTTCTACGATTTGCTTATAAACGGGGTCGGAAACAAAGTTGATTTCTACGACGTTTTCGTAATTGGCTTCGGCAAAAGTCTTAATAGATTTAGTTTTGCCGACCTGCCTTGCCCCTTTTATAATAAGCGGTTTGCGTTCGGGGTTAGATTTCCATTCGGAAAGATAAGAGTCGATTTTACGTTTTAAATAGCACATATATTACCTCGTTAGATGAATTCTATCATACATAGAACAAAAAATCAAGGCGATTTACTAAAAAATGAGCGAGTTGTTTATTAAAATTACTAAAAAATGAGCGAGTTTTAGAAATAATCGACATTTTTAATGAAATTACGACTTAATAAGGAGGATAAAAATTGAAAAATAAAAACGAAGCAGTCCCCGAAATCGTCATACCCAAGGGCTATGAAATAGACGAAGTTTTGGATATGTCGGACGATTTTGCGGACGAAGAACCTATTTTACAGGAGGAGGTAAAAATCAAGTTTGAGTGAAAGCACGGGAAATAAAATCTACGATAAACTCACACCGCAGAGAAAACAGCTTGTGGACGAGATACTAAAAAATCTTGAAAGCGGCACGGGACTTTGGCGGCAGGGTTGGCAGGTTACGGGCGCGCCCGTTTCGGCAATAACGGGCAAACGTTATAACGGCGTAAACAGACTGTTTTTGACGGCGGCTATGATGCAGAGGGGCTATTCGGATAACCGTTGGCTTACATACAACCAAATGGAAGAAAAGGGTTGGCACTTCAAAAAAGACGCGGAAGGCAACAATCTCGGCAAGGGTGCGGGTGTGGCAATAGAATACTTCGAGTTGCGCGACAAGCTAACGAATAAACCGTTCGACAGGCACGTTTTAGACGGAATGACGTCGGAAGAAAAGAACGCCTATATGGACGAAAATACGTTTCCGCTTCGCAAATATTATCGCGTATTCAACGGCGATATCATAGACGGCATACTATTCTGATGCGGCATTGCAGTTTACCGGTAAGCAACCTGAAAATTATTTAAGCGTAAACAGATTAAGTACCGATGAAAGCGGATTTCCTGTACACTTGGTATGTATAAGAGAGAACGGAACGTTTATTACGCCGCGCACGATGCAACATACGTCGAGAATAATAAAAAAAGAAATTTTTAAAGATTTCGATTTTCATTCGCTACGACACACTCATCCCTATGAGAAATATTTCATAGATTTATATTTGGAATTTCTTCTAAGGGTGAAGCGAATAAAATCCGTAAAAAACTATATAACAGCAAGTATAAGAATTGTACTCGGAAAAAATATTTTTATTTTAGAAGTGCAGTTAAAACATTTGCTTAATTAGATTCAACTAAAAATTCTGTGGGCGAGAAAAATTCTCGTCCACTTTTTTTGATTTGACTTACTTAAATTTGTTTAGAAGTTCTGCGATGCGTTATCAAATTTTATTGAAAAAATTTACATTCAATTATTTCTGTGTCCACATTTTTGAATACAAAATTAGGGTAATAACAGTATTTCCGTGTCCACATAAAAATGAGTATGTGGACACAGCGTGGACACAGAGACAAAAACAACCCTATGGTTGTCAAGTAACTAAAAAAGAGTTTCTACATTTTGCGTAGAAACTCTTTATATAATACTACATATTGTGCTTTTACTTCGTCATGCCTTCTTGTACAGCGACGGCTACTGCGACGGTTGCGCCGACCATAGGGTTGTTGCCCATGCCGATTAAGCCCATCATTTCAACGTGGGCGGGAACGGAGGACGAACCCGCGAACTGTGCGTCGGAGTGCATTCTGCCCATCGTGTCGGTCATGCCGTAAGAGGA
The DNA here is from genome assembly GCA_023667345.1 of Clostridiales bacterium. GTDB lineage: Bacteria > Bacillota > Clostridia > Christensenellales > Borkfalkiaceae > Coproplasma. The sequence continues at coordinate 52,001 of JAMPAF010000010.1, read as the reverse complement.
AGGTCCCGCCGCCATATTGTCGGGGTGCAGCGTTCTGCCCGTGCCGCCGCCGGATGCAACCGAGAAGTACTTCTCGCCGTTTTCGACGCACCATTTTTTGTAGGTGCCCGCAACGGGGTGTTGGAAGCGGGTGGGGTTGGTGGAGTTACCCGTAATCGAAACGGTGACGTGCTCCATCTTCATAATCGCAACGCCCTCGGGCACGTTGTCCGCGCCGTAGCACTTAACCTTCGCCCTCGGACCGTCGCTGAACGCAACCGTGTCAACGACCTTAACCGTTTCGGTGTAGGAGTCGAACTGCGTCTTGCAGTAGGTGAAGCCGTTAATTCTCGAAATGATATACGCGGCGTCCTTGCCCAAGCCGTTCAAGATAACGCGAAGGGGCTTAACCCTTACTTTGTTTGCGTTTTCCGCAATCTTGATAGCGCCCTCTGCGGCGGCAAAGCTCTCGTGACCTGCAAGGAAGCAGAAGCAGTCGGTGTCCTCGGATAAGAGCATTGCGCCCAAATTGCCGTGACCCAAGCCGACCTTTCTGTTTTCGGCAACCGAGCCGACGATACAGAAAGCCTGCAAGCCGATACCGATAGCGGCAGCCGCGTCGGCAGCCTTAGTGCAGCCTTTTTTAATGGCGATAGCCGCGCCCACGGTGTACGCCCAAACGGCGTTTTCGAAGCAGATGGGCTGTGTGCCGCGCACAATCTTGTCGCAGTCAACGCCCTTAGCAAGGCAGATATCGCGGCACTCTTCGATAGATTTAATGCCGTACTCTTTAAGAACGCCTAAAATTTTGGCTTCTCTTCTTTCATAACTTTCAAAAAGTGCCATGGTTAGTCAACCTCCTTGTCGGTTCTCGGGTCGATATGCTTAACCGCGCCCTGCTCTTTTAAATATCTGCCGTAAGTGCCGATAGCCTTTTCGTACGCCTCGTTGGGGGTAAGACCTTTCTTGATAAAGTCGGTCATCTTGCCGAGGGATACGAACTTGTAACCGCAAACTTCGTTGTTTTTGTCGAGTGCGAGGGAGAGGACGTAGCCTTCCGCCATTTCGAGATATCTCACGCCCTTTTTCGCCGTGCCGTACATGGTGCCGACCTGCGAGCGCAAGCCCTTGCCCAAGTCCTCGAGCCCCGCGCCTACGGGCAGACCGTCGTCGGAGAAAGCCGACTGCGTTCTTCCGTAAACTATCTGCAAAAACAGCTCTCTCATAGCGGTGTTGATAGCGTCGCATACAAGGTCGGTGTTCAAGGCTTCCAGAATGGTTTTGTGGGGCAGAATTTCCGCCGCCATAGCCGCGGAGTGGGTCATACCCGAACAGCCGATGGTCTCGACCAACGCTTCCTGAATTATGCCGTCTTTTACGTTGAGCGTAAGTTTGCACGCGCCCTGCTGGGGAGCGCACCAACCTATACCGTGGGTAAGCCCCTTGATGTCCTTGATTTCCTTTGCCTGAATCCATTGACCCTCTTCGGGAATGGGAGCGGGTCCGTGCTCAAATCTGCCCGAAACGCCCTTGGCAACGCAAATCATGTTTTCAACGTCTTTTGAATATTGCATTACGTGTCCTCCAAAAATTTTTCCGCGCAAAGTGATAAGCGCGTTTATTTACTCGCTAAGTATAACACAGCGCGCAAAATTTTTCAACAATATATAGTATATTTTTCGTGACCAAAACACAAAAAATATTTTCAACTTCTTTAAAACTGTTTACAGCGGGCGATTTTGTATTATAATAATAAGTAGGGAATAATGCGGAAACGGAACAAATGCAGAATGCAGAATTAAGAATTGTGGTCGGAGTAATCAACCTCTATCGTCACTCCGTGACACTTTCCCCTTTGAAAGGGGAAAGCAAGGGGTTGCGCGCAACTTCTCGCCGTCTTCTTTTAGAATTGCGATAGCAATTATCAAAGAGGAAGGTGGCGCCGTCAGGCGTCGGAAGGTAATTAAAATAATTGTATACCCCCCTCTGTCACTTGAGTGACAGCTCCCCCCTTGCAAAGGGGTGAGCCCTGCCTGCCGCAACCCACGGCTTACCCCTTTTTAAGGGGGAAGCTCTCGCTTTGCGGGTGATGGGGGTTCAATTCTGCATTCTTAATTCTTAATTCTGAATTGGAAATTTTTATGCTTTGTCAGAATTGTAAAAAGAGAGAGGCGACGGTAAACCACGTCGAAATAATAAACGGCAAGGCGTGCGCCATGCACCTTTGCCGCATGTGCGCGAACGAAATGTTCGGCGCATTTGAAAGCGAGGTGGAAAACGCTATTTTTTCGGGGCTTTTCGGCGACGACGTGCGCGGCGAGAGCGTTTGCCCCGCGTGCGGGCTCGCCTTTTCGGAATACGAGCGCACGGGGCTTTTGGGTTGCCCGAGCTGTTACGACGTGTTCAACGAACGCCTTCTTCCCTACATAACCCGTATACAGGGCAAAACGGTGCACGTCGGCAAGGGCGGCGGAGTGTACACGTCCGAGCACGACTTACAGCTTAAACTTACCTCTCTGCAACGGGATATGGAGAGCGCGCTCTCCCGCGGGGACTATACAGCGGCGGGCAGAATAAACGAGCAGATGAACGCTTTAAAGAAGCGCAACGCGGGGGGACGGCGATGGTAGATTACAAACTCGGCACCGTTATGTCGTCGCGCATACGCCTCGCCCGCAATTTAAACGGACTGCCCTTTCCCGCGCGGCTTAAAAGCGACAGACAGGCGAAGGAGATTATCCGTTCGGTGTCGGCGGCGGTGAACAGGGTGGACGAATTCCGCCTTTACTATATGGACGGCATTTCCGAGGACGAGGCTTTGAACCTTGTCGAAAACAGACTTATAAGTCCGGCGCTTTTATCCGCGCCGTCGCGCTCGGCGGTGCTCATAAACGAAGCGGGCGATATCTCGATTATGATAAACGAGGAGGACCACCTCCGCGAGCAGTGCATTTCGGGCGGGCTGTCGCTTCGTTCGGCGTACGGGCGCATGTCGGAAAAGGACAGCCTGATAGCGCGGTCGATACCCTTTGCGTACGACGAACGTCTCGGCTATCTCACCGCATGCCCCACAAACCTCGGCACGGGGCTCAGGGCTTCGGTTATGCTCTTTCTGCCCGCGCTCGAACTCGGCGGCGTTATGCCCGACGTCATAAAGAGCGTAACGCGCTTGGGGCTGACCGTGCGCGGCGCGTACGGCGAGGGCACTAAGGCGAAGGGCTATATCTATCAGGTCAGCAACGAGGTCACGCTGGGCGTAACCGAGGAGACCATTTTGACGCAGGTCGAAAACGTCGTCGGCAAAATCGTGGAAATGGAGGCGGGCGAGCGGGAACGGCTGAAAGGTTGCTCGTCGTCCGTGGTTATAAAGGACAGGTGCCTGCGCGCCTACGGAACTTTGACTAACTGCGCGCTGCTCACGCACGGCGAACTCGACGAACTGTGTGCCGATTTAAAGCTCGGGGTGTGCCTCGGGTATTTAGGTTGCGACGACGTCGCGGCGATAGACGAACTGACGCTGAAAATGAAGCCGTCTAATCTGAACGTGCAGTCGGGGCGGGTTTTGGACGAGCGCGAACGCGACGTTTACTGCGCGGGTCAGGTTTCGCAGAAAATTAAAAAATTAATCAGGAATTAATGAAAAATGCAGAATTAAGAATGCAGAATTAAGAATTAAGAATTATTTTAAATTAACTATTCCGCAATTCGACCTTCCCCTTAGGGGGAAGGTGCCGCAACCGTTAAGGTTACGGCGGATGAGGGGTTAGCAAGATGGAACCGACCAACCCCTCATCCGTCATTTTCTCGTATCTCGAAAATGCCACCTTCCCCCTAAGGGGAAGGTCAAGCAGAAGAATAAATTATTTAAAATCTTTACCGCAATTCCGCATTCCGCATTCCGCATTAAAACACAGTGTCAAGCAAAAGAAACCGACGAAAGGAGGAAATATTATGGATATTCAAAGGTATTCGCACAACCTGCAAAAGGTTTTATCCGTCTCGCGCGAGGTATGCGCCTCGCTCGAAATCAGCTATATCGGCAGTGAACACATAGTTTATGCCATGCTCGTAACCGACTGTACGGCGGGCAAAATTTTAGCGTCTTTGGGCGTCACCGAAGAGGTGTACCGCCGCTTTCTCGTAAAGGCTGTCGACCGCCGCTGCGAAATCAACGGCTTTACGCCGCGCACAAAGAGTATGTTGGAGCGCGCAAAGGACTTCGCCCTCGCCTATAACGAGGACGGACTTGCGGGTACGGAGCATCTTCTGTATGCCGTCAACCAGTCGCAGGACTGCCTTGCAATGTACATTTTAAAGGCGTTGGGCGTGAATATGGGTGCGCTCAATTCCCGCCTCGAAGAGGCGATTACGGGCGAGAGCGACGGCGGCAACGACGACGATTTTTCTTCTTCATATTCGCCTTTCGAAAGGTTTGCCGCGCACGGTCAGCCCGTCAAGGAAGAGCGCAAGGGCGACGCGGCTCTCGACGAAAGCGTGCTTCAATACGGCACCGACTTGACCGCTAAGGCAAAAGAGGGCAAGATAGACCCCGTGATAGGCAGAAAGAAAGAGATTGATAAAATTATTCAGGTCTTATCCCGCCGCACCAAAAACAACCCCGTGTTAATAGGCGAACCGGGCGTAGGCAAGTCGGCGGTTGTCGAGGGGCTTGCGCAAGCCATAATCGCGGGCGACGTGCCCGACCTTTTAAAGGGCAAAACGGTATTCTCGCTCGATTTGTCGAGTCTGGTTGCGGGAGCTAAGTACCGCGGCGACTTCGAACAGCGTTTAAAGGACGCGATAAATTCAATCAAGACCAACGGCAATGTAATTCTTTTTATCGACGAAATTCACCTTTTGGTGGGCGCGGGCGCGTCTGCTGAGGGAAAGATGGACGCGGCTAACATTTTAAAGCCGCTTCTCGCCCGCGGCGAGCTTCAGACGGTGGGCGCGACCACACTCGACGAGTACAGAAAGTATATCGAAAAGGACGCGGCGTTGGAGCGCCGTTTCACCCCCGTGCAGGTCGAGGAACCTACGGTTGAGGACACGGTCGAAATTTTGAGGGGGCTTCGCGACAAGTACGAGGCGCACCATAAGGTTGCCATCTCCGACGAGGCGATTATCGCCGCCGCAACCCTTTCGGACAGATATATTACCGACCGTTTTCTGCCCGACAAGGCGATAGATTTGATTGACGAGGCGGCGTCGCGCGCGCGGCTGAACAGCTACAATTCGCCCAAGGAATTAACCGAACTCGAAGAGAGTTTAAGGCGGCTCACGTTCGAGAAGAACAAGGCGATAAAGAGCGACAATTTCGACAGAGCGAAAGAGCTTACGGGCGAGATTAGCGCAACGCAGGAAAAGATTAAATCTATCCACGACGAGTGGAAGGGCGGGCAGTCCGCTCCCGCAATCGGCGCGGACGACATAGCGCAGGTTGTAAGCGGCTGGACGGGCGTGCCCGTCATAAAGCTCACCGAGCAGGAGAGCGAAAAGCTTTTAAAATTAGAGGAAAATCTGCACAAGCGCATAATAGGTCAGGACGAGGCGGTTTCCGCGGTTGCAAGGGCAATACGCCGCGCCCGCGCGGGGCTCAACGAGACGGGCAAACCGATAGGTTCGTTCATCTTCGTAGGACCTACGGGCGTGGGCAAGACCGACCTTGCAAAGGCGCTTGCCGAGAATATGTTCGGCGACGAAAAACTGCTTATCCGCCTCGATATGTCCGAGTATATGGAAAAGCACTCTGTATCAAAGCTTATCGGCGCGCCCCCGGGATATGTGGGCTACGACGACAACGCGGGCGGACAGCTCACCGAAAAGGTGAGAAGAAAGCCCTATTCCGTCGTACTCTTCGACGAGGTGGAAAAGGCGCACCCCGATGTTTTCAACATTCTGTTGCAGATTTTGGACGACGGCAGACTGTCGGATTCCAAGGGCAGAGTAATCAACTTTAAAAATACGATAATAATTCTAACCTCCAACGTCGGCGCAAGCCAGATAAAGAGAATGTCAAACTTCGGCTTCGCCGCAAGCGACGACGACGGCTACGACGATATGAAGGAAAAGATTAACGATGCGTTAAAGGAGCAGTTTCGCCCCGAGTTTTTAAACAGGCTCGACGACGTGATTATTTTCCGCAAGCTCTCAAAAGACGAAGCGGGCAGAATCTGCTACAAAATTATCGACGCCCTTCGCGCCCGTTTAAGGCAAAAGGGCATATCCTTAGAGGTCGCGCCCGAGGCGATGGATAAACTCATTGAGGAGGGGTATTCCGAAATTTACGGCGCGCGCCCCATGAAGCGCACGGTGCAAAGACGGATAGAGGATAGACTTTCCGACGAAATTTTGGCGGGGCACGTGCTTTCGGGCGAGGTGGTAACCGTCGAACTCAAAGACGGCGAATTCGCCTTCCGCTCGGAGAGAAGAACCGTTTAGCCGCGTGTCGCGGCGCCCAAGTCCTTTAATTGCTTTGGCGATGACGGACTTAACATCAGCAAAACGAGAGAGCCGCGCGGCAATTTTGCCGCGCGGCTTTAATAATAAATTTGCGAGCCCATAGGAGCGTGTCATTTCGAACGATTGAGAACCGTGTAACGGTTCGATTGAGCGAGAGAATCCCCTCGTGGTAATACGTGAAAAATTGGGAAGTGATTTCGCCTTAAATGCCGTATGTGGCGCGACGCTTCTACTATTGTATAAAAAAAACGAAATGCAAAAAACTAATTGCAATGAACGGAAAAATTTCACGCGGGCACACCATATACTTCAATAACGCGCCCCGCATAATTTCAACTTCGTCCGTCGCCGGTCCTAAGGAGTGCGTCGGCATCATAGGCGAGTTCGTCGAAACGGCTCTCTCCGACGATATGTACGGCGAGAGCACCTTCGAAAAGGCGGAGTGCAAAATGCTCTCGAACGTCATTGACGGCGCAATCAAAAACGCGGGCTTAAAGCGGGAGGAGGTGGACGTCCTCTTTTCGGGCGACCTTCTTAACCAGATAATTTCGGCAAGCTTTGCGGCGCGCGATTTCGATATCCCCTTTTTGGGCGTGTACTCGGCGTGCTCGACAATGAGTGAGAGTATGCTCTTAGCCTCTGCGCTCGTCAACGCGGGCTATTGCAAGAGGGCTGTGGCGGCTACGGGCAGTCATTTCGCCTCGGCGGAAAGGCAGTACCGCTACCCCTTAGAGCAGGGCACAACCCGCCCGCCTCAGTCGCAGTGGACGGTAACGGGCGCGGGCGCGTGCCTTATCGCAAGCGGCGACGAGGGCATAAAAATCGTCAACGGCACGATGGGCAAGGTGGTGGATTTCGGCGTGACCGACGTCAACAATATGGGCGCGGCAATGGCGCCCGCGTGCGCCGATACGCTTATCAGGCACTTCCGCGATACCGAAACCTCGCCCGAGGATTACGATATGATTGTGTCCGGTGATTTGGGCGCGCTCGGCTCGCGCATTTTAAAGGACCTGACCTGGGAAAAAGGGTTCGATATTTCTTCGAACCACGTCGATTGCGGCGAAATTATTTACAACGTTATCGAGGACGAGTTTCAGGGCGGAAGCGGCGCGGGTTGCAGCGCGGTGGTGCTCAATTCATATATCTTAACGAAGATGCGGGCAGGGCAGTATAAGCGCGTGCTGTTTGCGGCGACGGGCGCGCTTTTATCGACGGTTTCGTCGGGGCAGGGCGAGTCTATCCCCTGCATATCCCACGCCGTACAACTGGAAATTTAGTTTAATGAGGAATGCGTAATTCGTAATGCGGAATTGTATAATGCGGTCGAATTATTTTATAATAATTTTTCTTAGCACAATTACGAATTCCTAATTCCGAATTCCGAATTAACTAAACCATACTATGGGGGCAATTACAATGGGAATGGAAGTTTTAAATATACTTTTAGCGTTTTTAAAGGCGTTTTTGGTGGGCGGCGCGATATGCGTTATCGCGCAGATAGTCATAAATTTTACCGACCTTACCGCGGGCAAAATTCTCGTGTACTTTATGCTTGCGGGCGTGGTTTTAACGGCTATCGGCGTTTATCAACCGCTCGTCGATTTTGCGGGCGCGGGCGCAACCGTGCCCATTTCGGGCTTCGGCTACCTGCTTGCTAACGGCGCAATTAAGGGGGCTGAAAAGGGCTTCTTCTACGCAGTTACGGGAAGTCTGGCGGCGGCAAGCGCGGGTATAACCGCGGCGGTCGTGTTCTCGTTTCTGGCGGCTCTTATTTTCAAAGCTCACACAAAACCCAACTGAAAAAGCGCTCCGCATTTTGCGGAGCGCTCTCTCTTTTTAAGTCTTATTTTCCCCTTATAAACGGCGCGTGCAAAAGCGCGGCGACCGCCGCAAATACGGTCAAGGTTATCAGTACGCCGGACATGGGAGCGTAATTTATCGCGGCTATCAGGAGCGCGCCCAAAATGATATAGGCGGATAGCGGAAGCCGCAACGAAAGTAATTCTTTAAACCTTTTGCGCTTGCCCGCCGCAACGCTTGCAAGTATAAGTGCGGCAATTGCGCCCGCCGCTAAAATGCCGCCGAGGGCATAGGTTATATATAAAGCCGCGCTGTCGTAATATAAAATAACCGCTTCGCTGATAACGGTTATCGATAAAAACGCCGCCGCGCATACAAGCTGTAAAACGAAAATGGCGGTTTCCGTCTTTTCGTAAATTTTATGCACAACCGCCTGCGCTATTGCCGCCGCGGAAAATACTGAGGAAAATATCAGAACTGTTTCCGTAAAATAATAGCCGTCGGCATGATACATTCCGTAGCTGTACGCCGCCAAAGCCGCGAGCACGCTTGCCGCAACGCAAGCCCTGTCGCAAACCGCTGCCGCGCCGACGCTTTTGCCTAAAACTTTGCCGTGCGCAAGGCTTAAAAGATAAGCAACGCAGTATCCCGCAACGCCGTAAATTATTGCGGACATAACAAACTCGCCGAATTTCAGCCTGCGGTAAACGGTAAGGGTGACCGAGGTAACCGTATTGTAAGTGACAGTAGCCGTGAATTGGCAGAAAACCACCGAAGGGAGATAGGCAAACAGTAAAATTATCGCCGTAAAATAGAAGGCTTTCGTCCAGCGGGCAAGGTGCGTTTTGTCCGCTTCGAGGTAGGCGCACTTTGATAAAAACAGATATCTTCCAACCGACCAAAGCACAAAGGCAATCAGCAAAAATCCCGCCAAAACGCCCAAGCCTATCAGCGAACAATACACGTCGTCAACGGCATAGTAGCACACCGACGCCACGATAAACCCAACGGCGGAGCAGGCGACGGCAAGCGAGATGAACATGGATAAAAACGCTCTGCGCTGTCTGCCCACCGCGCCGTCGTTTACGGTTTGGTTTTCCCTTAAAAGAAAGTCAAGGCTAACGCCGAAAAGCTCGGCGATTTTTATAATTTTTTCCGTGTCGGGGAAAGCCGCGTCCTGTTCCCATTTCGAAACGGCTTGCCGCGAAACCTCCAATTTTTCGGCAAATTCTTCCTGTGTTATGCGCGCCTCTTTGCGCAGCCCGTAAATTTTTTCGCCCGTAGTCATAATGCCCTCCAAACGCATACATTGTAACACCTTGCCGCAGATAAATCAACAACCGACGGTTGCAAATGCGTAACCGTCGGTTGCGTTTTATATTTTAATTTTAAAATAATTAACGTAGCAAGCAAAACCGCGCTTTTGCGCAGCGCGCCACAATTTGCGCATACCTGCGGCTCACCGGGTGTGCGGCTGCAATTTTATTATATGAGTGCCCCTAAGATTGCAGCCGCGAGGGCAGCGCCCTTAAATTCGTAGCGTTTTCTCGTCGTCGCCAGACGAGAAAACCGAGAGCATTTACAGCATTATGCTTTCCACGTAGTCAATCTGTTCTTTGGTGGGGATGTCGGCGGTAAAGGCGCACGCACTGCCCGCCGCCGTCGCAAAATTTAACGACTTAAAATAGTTCTGCGTCTTTATATACTCGTGCACGAAGCCCGCAACCATGCAGTCGCCCGCGCCGACCGAATTTACAAGCTGACCCCGCGCCGCGCGCACGTACATCGCCTGTTTTGTTTCGGAAATCATAACCGCACCCTCGGAGCCCATCGAAACTATTACGTTTCTCGCGCCGAGCTTTTGAAGCCGCCTTGCGTACTCGGCGATAATTTTTGTGTCGATAGAGGTGGGAAGCCCGAAAATTTCGCACAGCTCGAAGAGGTTGGGCTTAATTAAAAATGGGCGGTATTTAAGCGTTTCGGTCAAGAGTTTTCCGCACGCGTCAACCACGAAATTTACGTTGTCCGCCGTCTTTAACTCATATATCAGGTCGGCGTAAACCTCGTCGCCGAGGTGCGCGGGCGCGTTGCCCGAAATGATAACAAAGTCGCCGTCCGTCAGCTTTATTTTGAGTTCTGCCGCCAGCTTTTTAACGTCGTCGGCGGAAACGCGAGCCCCCGCGGCGTTGATGTCCGTCTCGGTGGTGGACTTTATCTTAACGTTAATTCTCGACCGCCCGCTCACCTCGATTAAGTCGTGTTTTAAGCCGAGGTTTTCTATCTCGCTGCGAATTTCCTGACCGGTAAAACCGGCGACGAAGCCGAGCGCAACCGACTCGTCGTCCAAATTTTTAAGCTGTCTGGAAATGTTTATTCCCTTGCCGCCGACGGTAAGCCGCTCCGCGCCCGAGCGGTTGACCGCGCCGAGCTTTAAATTATTAACTTTTAAGTAATAATCCAGCGAGGGATTAAACGTGACGGTGTATATCATAGGCTTTTTTTTAATTCGGAATTATTGTTAATGCAGAATGTAGAATTAAGAATGCAGAATTATGGTCGGAATATTTCAATTATTTTCACCTTAAATTATTCCTCAGCATAATTCTTAATTCTTAATTCTTAATTCACTTACACTTTATAACTTTTTAAAAGTTTTGTCAATTCAAAATGCGCGTGCGCAATGGTTTGACATTTATTATTAAAAATAATAACATTAACTTATGAAAAAATTTTCGTATAAGCTCATGGCGGCGGATATAGCCGAGTGCGCAATCTTCGTCGCGCTTATGATAGCGGGCGCATACATAAAAATTCCATTTCCTTTTATGCCCCTGACCTTTCAGACGGTTTTCGCCGTTTCGGCGGGTCTGCTTCTCGGGTGGAAGAAGGGTATGATAGCTATGGCGGCGTATGCCGTTATGGGTTTAACAGGTATTCCCGTGTTCTCGGGCGGGGGCGGAATTTTTTACGTTACAATGCCTTCGTTCGGCTATATATTGGGGTTTATCGCCTCGGCGGGCGTTGCGGGGATAGCCCATAGCCGCGACAAAAAGATATGGCAAACCGTGCTTTTGGCTCTTGCGGCTTATCTTGTCGACTACGTTTTCGGCATAGCCTATTTTATCGCCGTATGGCAGCTTAACGGCTATTCGGGACTGTGGCACGCGGTCGCAGTGTACAACCTTTTCTATATGCCAAAGGACGCGGTTTTAACTTTGTTGGCGGCTTTTCTCGCGATGGCGGTTACGCCCGCAATAAAGCGTATCCGCGGAAAATCGGCAAGCACGCACGGCGGCGCGGAAGAGACGGAAAAATAATTTCACATACAAGGCGTTGCAATCGCGGGCAAAAAGTGGTAAAATAAATAAAATTTTAACCTTTCGGCGGTTAAGGCGCATATCTATGTGTTATGCAAAAAACGCTTTCGGTTATAAATTTGGCGGCTATAAGAAGTAACGCCTTATACGTGCGCTCGCTCGTCGGCAACCGCTTTTTCTGGGCGGTCGTAAAGGCGGACGCGTACGGTCACGGCGCGGCGGAAGTTGCGCACGCGATTGAAGATATAGCCGACGGCTTTTGCGTTGCGCTCACCGACGAGGGGGCGGAACTGAGGATAAGCGGCATAACCAAGCCCGTGTTGGTGCTTGCGCCTCCCCTCGATAATGAGGACGCGGCAAAGATTAATTATTACGGCTTGACCCCCACGGTCACGGGCGTTAAAAGCGCGCGGCTTATAGGGGATATGAAATGCCACGTTGCGGTCAATACGGGTATGAACCGTTACGGCTGTCACGGGGCGGAGCTCGGTAATACGCTGTCCGGGCTTGCAAGCGGGCAGATAGAGGGCGTGTATTCGCACCTCTATGCTGCGGAGAGCGCGGCGCACTGTAAGCGGCAGACGGAGGCTTTTTCCGCGGCGGTTTCAAGGGTGAAAAGGCATAGCCCCGAGGCATACGCGCACCTTTCCGCAAGCGGCGGAATTCTGCGGGGCGAAAGGTACCTCTTCGGCGGCGTGCGCTGCGGGCTTATGCTGTACGGCTACGCGCCAAAAGGCTTTAAAGCCCCCGCGCTCAAACCTGCTCTCAAAGTGTATGCAAGGCTTGCGCAAGAAACGCGCGCGACGGGCGGCGGAGTGGGGTACAATGTAGCCGACAGGGCGTATAAGACGCTTTATACCTACCGCTTAGGCTATGCCGACGGGTTTTGGCGGGGCGTGCCGCTCGGCGAAAAGACGCTGTGCATGGACGCGTTCGTCGGCACGGAGAAAAGAGATTATCTGCCCGTATTCACCGACGCCGAAAAATACGCCGCGCGTTGTGGCACGATTTCGTACGAAGTCCTCTGCTCGGTTACGAGAAGAAGCCAAAGAATTTATGAAAGATGAATTGCGATACAAATACAAGATAAAGCGCAAATATTTCCAGCACTCCGCGAGGGAGGTCGCCGACGGCGCGATATGCGATACGCTTTTCGAAGCGTTTTCCTACCGCGAGAGCTTTTTGGTGTATTACAGCTACGGCTCGGAGGCGGACACGCACGCATTTATCTCGCGGCTTTTGGTGGCGGGCAAGCGGGTATATCTTCCCCGCGTCGAGGGCGAAAACATCGTGCCCGTGCGCTATTTCGGCGACGAAAGCACGCTTATAAAAAACGGCTACGGCATCTGCGAGCCGCAGGGTGAAGCTTTCAACGGCGGGATAGAGGTATGCATAACGCCCCTTCTTGCGGTCAATCCGCGGGGCTTCCGTTTAGGCTACGGAGGCGGATATTACGACAGATTTTTTGCCGCCAACCCGCATATCTTAAAGGCGGGCGCGGGCTACTTTTTACAGTACACGGACGAGTTTTCTGAGGACGGCTGGGACAAGCCCCTCGATTTATTCGTCTGCGAAAGGGGGATAATTAATTTTGGAAAACAACAATAACAGCGGCGCGGAGCCTATCGAAGAGAGCGGGAAAGAGGTCAAAAGCAAACAAACCGTGCCTTTGAGCCGCCGCGCCCTTTTAGAATTCTATGATATTATGGCGGGCGTCGCGTTTCCGTTTATAGTGATGATTGTTATAAGCTCGACGGTAATACTCTTTGCAAGCTTCTCGGGCGATATCGGCATAAGCCTTGTCGCGCTTATCGGCGGCGAGATTATGATGATTGCGGCGCTGATTGCTTTCGGCAGAGCCAACGGCAATGCGGCGTATGCAAAGACGGTTTTAAACAACCAGAAGCGCGGGCTCGGCTCCACCGACGAAAAGGTGCTTGCAAGGACGGGCGAATATTCGCTGTGGAAGGGCATTTTGATAGGCGCGATTCTGTGCATACCCTTTCTTATCGTTCAGATAATCGAGCTGTGTTACGACAACTCGGTGTGCGCATTCTGCCTGCAATATATGTTCGGGTGGGCGTATTATCCCTTCTCGTACCTCGGCAAAGACTATCAGGCGCTAAATCTTATAATGATAATTCTGCCCATAGGCACGCACGCCCTCGGTTATTTTCTCGGCAAGCTTAAACAGATTAAAATTCAGCAGGCGGTAGCCGAAAAGAACGCCAACAAAAAGGGGCGCAGAAAGTGAGGATAATAGGCGGCAAACACCGCGGCAGAAAGCTTGCCGATTTCAAGGTCGGCGAAATCCGCCCCACCGCCGACAGGGTAAAGGAAAGCCTTTTCAATATTCTCTCCGTAAAGGCGGCGGGCGCAAGGGTGCTCGACTTGTTTTGCGGAAGCGGCAATTTGGGGCTCGAAAGCCTTTCGCGCGGGGCGGAATATGTGCTATTCAACGACCTTTCAAAGGACAGTCTGTCGGTTTTGAAGAAGAACCTTGCGGCTGTGGGCGAGGGGGATAAGTGCAAAATAACCAACCTCGACTATTCTTTATGTCTGAATTCGGCGGGTGAAAAGTTCGATATCGTCTTTATCGACCCGCCGTATGCAAAGGAGTTCGGCGTTCCCGCGCTGGAAATTATAGCAAAGCGGGGGCTTCTGACCGAAGGCGGCGTCGCCGTGTACGAGCGCGACCGCCCCTTTGTAGGCAGTATAGAGGGGCTGGAAATGTACGACGAGAGGAAGTACGGCAAAACTTATTTATCGTTCTTTCACTAAAATTTAACCTTCCCCTTAGGGGGAAGGTGTCACCGCGCTACACGCGGTGACGGATGAGGGGTTGGCTCATAAAAACCGACAAACCCCTCATTCGTCATTTTTTCACTTCGCTACAAAATGCCACTTTCCCCCTAAGGGGAAGGTCACAATAAGGAAAATTTATGTCAAAAACCTGTGTATTTGCGGGCACGTTCGACCCGCCCACCGTCGGTCATAAAGACGTAATCGACAAGGCGCTTGCAATCTTTGACAAGGTCGTCGTGGCGGTAATGATAAACCCCGAAAAGAGCTGTCTTTTCACGAAAGAGGAGCGGCTCTCGCTCTTAAACGGGCTGTACAAGGGCGACCCGCGCGTAAAGGTGCGCTCCTTCGACGGCGCGGCCGTCGATTTGTTGAGGGAGGAAAACACGCCCTTCTATGTGCGCGGCGTACGCGACTGCATAGATTTCGAGTACGAAAACCGCAACCGCTATGCAAGCGAAAAGCTTATGCCGGAGATTGTAACCGTGTATATCCCCGCCGAGCAGTGCGACTTGCACGTCAGCTCGTCGCTCGTCCGCAGCAGCGTCAAATTCGACAAAGAATTTATGCAGTATATCCCCGAAGAAATAAGGGAAACCGTAAAAAAATTAACGGAGGCTAAGAATGTTTGAAAGGCAGATAAAAATACCCGAACCCGAGCAAATAAAGGCGATTGCGCCCCTTCCCGCAAGTCTTAAAGCCATAAAGACGGAACGCGACAAGGCGGTATCCGACGTTATTTCGGGCAAGAGCGACAAGCTTATAATAATAGTCGGTCCGTGCTCAGCGCACGCCGAAAAGCCCGTTTTGGACTACGTTGAAAGGCTGGGAAAGCTCAACGAAAAGGTTAAAGAAAAGCTTGTAATCGTGCCCCGAATTTACACGAACAAGCCCCGCACAAAGGGGGTGGGCTACAAGGGAATGTTCTCCCAGCCCGACCCTACCAAGTCCGAAGATATTTTAAAGGGTATTCTGACGATAAGGGATTTAAACGTAAAGGCAATGGAAATAAGCGGGCTCGCGGCGGCTGACGAAATGTTGTACCCCGCAAACTACGCGTACGTGGACGACCTTCTATCGTACGTCGCGGTGGGCGCGCGCAGCTCTGAAAATCAGCTTCACCGCCTTGTTGCGAGCGGAATGGACGTCGCAGTCGGCATAAAAAACCCGATGAGCGGCTCAATTCTGGTGCTTTTAAATTCCATATACGCGGCGCAGTCGGGGCAGACTTTCAAGCTCAACGGCTGGCAGGTTAAAACGGACGGCAACCGCTTAGCTCACGCCATTTTGCGCGGCGGCGTCGACGGCTACGGCAACGATATCCCCAATTTCCACTACGAAACGGTCATGCAGGTTATCGAGGGCTATGCAAAGTCGGGGCTCAAAAATCCCGCGATTATAATCGACGCGAACCACTCGAACAGCGGTAAAAAGTTCCACCAGCAGATAAGAATTTGCGAAGAGGTTATGAACAACCGCCTTTACGATAACGACTTTAAAAAGAACGTAAAGGGCTTTATGATAGAGAGCTTTATCGAGGAGGGCAACCAGCCCGAGGACAAAGTTTACGGCAAGTCGATAACCGACCCGTGCCTCGGCTGGTGCGACACCGAGCGGTTGCTTTTAGACATTGCAAATAAGCTTTGAAAACACCGTTAATCAAGGCATATTACGGGGGCAACTAATTCCGAGAGTCATAGCGATGTCGCTTTGCGAGAGTGGCAATCCCGAATTACGAAGTCAGACGAAAAAGGAGCAAACGGCAATGGAAAAAGGCAATATCGGATATTTGGGACCTAAGGGGACGTACAGCGAAATAGCGGCGGACAGACTGTGCGGCGGTATGAAAAAGGTTGCGTACCCGTCCTTTTTCACGCTCTTTTCCGCACTTGAAAAGTGCGAGGCGGACGCCGTCGTTATCCCCATCGAAAACACGTTGAACGGCGCGGTAACGCAGAACCTCGACCTTTTGCAGGAGAGCGAAAACGTGTACGCGTGCGCCGCGTGCGCCGTTAAAATCGACCACCGCTTAATTACGCTTGCGGGGGCGGACAAGAGCCGAATCGAGCGGGTGTATTCGCACGGTCAGGCGCTTGCGCAGTGCGGCAAGTTCCTTGCGAAAAATTACCCGAACGCAAGACTGTGCGAAACGCCGTCCACCGCCGACAGCATAAAAATGATTTGCGACGAAAGGTCGGCGGGAATAGTCGGCGGGCATTGCCGCGCGGCGGGCTTCGAGCTTTCGGAAAAAAATATTTCCGACGTCGAAAACAACTTCACGCACTTTCTTTTATTAAGGCGCGGCGCGCCCGAGGGGGGCGTAAAAAGCGAAAGAATTTTCTTTTCGTTCACCTGCCCGCACAAGGTCGGCGCGCTCGTCGATACGCTCGGGCTGTTAAAGGGGAATGGCATAAATATGACCAAAATCGAAAGCCGCCCCATAAAGACGAGCGCGGGCGAGTTCCGCTTCTTTTGCGAGGTGGAGGGCGACTGGTCTGAAGATAAGTTGAGAGCCGCCCTTAAAAAAGTGAAAGAGGCGTCGTCGTCCTTTAAACTGCTCGGCGTATATTGATTTAAAATAGCGAGAACAAACACAAAAGCGCAAAGCTCAAAACGCCCTGCAAAAACTTAAAACCTATAAAAAAGGCGGGCTTAACCGAGCACTTTGTTAAATAGCAGAGCTGTTGGAAGAGTATCGACGCGCCGCCGAAGGTCAGTAAAAACCCCGCGAGCGGCAGTGCGAAAAACCCGCCCGCGCGCGCCACGGCAAAGCAGCCGCCGGTCGCCTCGCACAGCCCTAAACACAGCCCGTTTGCGGCGTCGCCCCCGAAGAGGGGGGACAGAATGAGGGCGAGGGGCTTAAAAATATTAAAATCGGCAATAACTTGCGACAGAGTATAAAAAAAACAGATAAACCCGCCCGCGACGAGGCAGGCGGTAACGCCCCCGTAAAAGCTGGAATACAGCGCGTCGCCGCCGTCGGCTTTAAGCGTTTTAAGCGGCGGAGACGGTTGTTTTCTGCCCGAGAAAAGGCAGTATAAAAGCGAGGTCGCAACAACCGAAATAAGGCACGCGCACAACAGCTTCACGCCCGCGCCGTTGCCGCCGAAAGCGCGCTCGCCCACCGTGCCGAGGGCGAACAGCGGTCCGCACGTGGATAAAAGGGGCGCAAGCTTTTTCGCCTCGCTTCTGTCAATTAGCCCCTGCCCGCAGTACTCATACAGTATTCGGCTGCCCGCGGGATAGCCCGAAAACGCGCTCATCAGAAACAGCGGCACGCCCACGTTGGGGAGTTTCAGTTTTTGCGAAACCTTGCCGAACGGCTTTGCGGCAACGTTCGCCGCGCCGAGCTTTATTAAAAGCAGGGTTATAATCATAAACGGAAAGAGCGAGGGAAGAACGCTCTCCGCCCACAGGCAGAGCCCGTCGAAGCAGACCGAAAGATATCTGTCGGGGAAAATTATCAGAACGCCGCCGAAAAACAGCAATACGGCGCAGACGGCGGTTTTGCCGACAACTTTTTTGAATTTCATATACGCTAAATAATTATTATATCGAGGGTGAAATTATGAGTAAAAAAATAGGACTTGCCTTAGGCAGCGGCGGCGCGCGCGGCGTTGCGCACCTCGGCGTGATAAAGGCGCTGGAAGAGGAGGGTATCCGCCCCGACTACATCACAGGCTGTTCGATGGGCTCGGTCGTCGGCGCGGGCTATGCCAACGGACTTTCAATCGAGGAAATGTACAAGATTGTCAAAAAGCTCAAACCCCTTCAGCTTATCGACGTAACCGCGCTCCCCATAACCCGCCTCGCCTTAACGCGCGGCAACAAAATGCGCAACCTGCTCGTGTCCAGCCTTGGCAACGTAACTTTCGACGAGCTTAAAATTCCCTTTAAATGCGTTGCGAGCGACCTGTATTCGGGGCGGCTCGTAACCCTTTCCGAGGGCAAGGTTGCAACCGCGGTGGCGGCTTCGAGCTCTATGCCAACCATCTTCCCGCCGGTAAAACTGCACGGGCAACTGCTTATCGACGGCGGCGTGCTGTGCCGCGTGCCCACCCGCCAGTGCAAGGAAATGGGCGCGGACAAGGTAATCGCGGTCGACGTTCTCGACAACACCAAAGAGCCGGTAAAGGAAGTTAAAAACATTATCTCAATGATAATGCGCATTTTCGATATGATGGACTACAACGGCTCGGAAATGAAAAAGGAGCTGTGCGGCACCGAAAACGAGCTGTGGCTCGTGCCCGAAATGAAGGGTTTAAGCCAGTACGCGGTAAAGGACGCGGACCGCGCGTATGAAGAGGGATATCTTACGACCAAAGCCCGCATGAGCGAAATTAAGGAATTTGTCAATAATTAAGAATTAAGAATGTAGAATTATGAATTAGGAATTCGTAATTCGTAATTAAGAATTAATTCCGCCCTCAATATGACCTTCCCCTTAGGGGGAAGGTGCCGCAACCGTAAAGGTTGGGGCGGATGAGGGGTTAGCGCGTTCAACTCAACCAACCCCTCATTCGGCTTGACCTAATCGGTCAACCCACCTTCCCCCTAAGGGGAAGGCTACAATGCGGAAAATTATTTTATAAAATCCGCCCGCAATTCCTAATTCCTTATTCCTAATTCCGCATTCCGAATTAAAAATTATGTTTGATTTGTTCGATTTAAACGGCAACGAAGAAAAAGCCAAGCCGCTTGCCGA
Source organism: Clostridiales bacterium (assembly GCA_023667345.1). Lineage (GTDB taxonomy): Bacteria > Bacillota > Clostridia > Christensenellales > Borkfalkiaceae > Coproplasma. The sequence goes on along the minus strand of JAMPAF010000010.1, from coordinate 32,933 downwards.
GCGCATGCGCGCAAACAACTTAAACGACTTTATAGGTCAGAAGCACATAGTGGCGGAGGGCTCGCTCCTTCGCCGTGCAATCGCGCTCGACAGATTAGGAAGCTGCATTTTCTGGGGTCCCCCGGGCACGGGCAAGACCACGCTTGCCAACATTGTCGCGTCGACGACCCACGGCGAGTTTATAAAGTTAAACGCGGTGCAGGCGGGCGTCGCCGACGTAAAAGCGGCGGTAAAGACGGCGGAGGACAACTTAAAGCTCTATAACAAGCGCACCTATTTAATGCTTGACGAGTGCCACCGTTTCAATAAAACCCAGTCGGACAGCCTTTTGCCGTCAATCGAAAAAGGCACGGTAATTTTCATAGGTTCCACGACCGAAAACCCCTTCGCGTCGATGACCCCCGCGATAGTTTCGCGGTGTCGCGTTTTCGAGTTCAAACACCTTTCGTTCGAGGATATTAAGGGGGCAATCGTCACCGCGCTTGCCGATAAGCGGCGCGGGCTCGGCGAATATGCGGCGCAAATGGACGACGACGCGATAGACCATATCGCCAACATGTCGGGAGGCGATTTGCGGGCGGCGTACAACGCGTTGGAGCTTGCGGTTTTAACTACGCCCGTTGGCGCGGACGGCAGAATTCACGTGACCTTATCCGACGCCGAGCAGTCCATACAAAAAAAGGCGCTCTCATATAACGAGGACGCGTTCTACGACTATCTCTCCGCCTTTTGCAAATCTCTCCGCGGGAGCGATTCGAACGCCGCACTCTACTACGCAATGCGCATAATCGAGGGCGGGGGCGACCCCATGATAATTCTCCGCCGCCTCGTCGTGCACTCGTCCGAGGACGTCGGTATGGCTGACCCCAACGCGCTGGTCGTGGCTACGTCCGCCATGTACGCGTTCGAAAAGATAGGCTATCCCGAGGGACTGATTCCCCTTTCCAATGCGATAATTTACGTGTGCGAAGCACCCAAATCAAACACCGTCGTGCTCGCAAAGGACGCGGCTCAACGCGACGTGGCGGCTGTTCGCGACGACGACGGCGTGCCGCCCTATTTAAAGGACAACACTTTCGGCGACAAGGAAGCGAAAGCGCAGAGCGCGAAGTATAAGTACCCGCACAACTTCGGCGGCTACGTCGAACAGCAGTACCTGCCCGACAAGTTAAAGGACAGAATTTACTATACGCCGTCCGACAACGGCTTCGAAAAGACGGTAAAGGAAATAAGAAAAGCCAAGGGAAAGAAGAACTGAATTAATGCGGAATTAGGAATTCGTAATTAGGAATTGCGGTAATGTTTTAAAATAATTATTCCTAATTATCTTGCCGTCTTCTTTCAAAATTTTGAAAAAATTTTTAAAGAGGAAGGTGTCTGCGTTAGCAGACGGAAGGTAATCTTTCTAATGATATTACCTTTACCCGCATTCCGCGGGAGTTTCCTCTTTAAATGCTACGCATTGAAAGAAGACACCAAGTTGTTGTTGTATATGTTAATGCCTTCCCTTACAATCAGCAAGGGAAGGCATTGTGTTTGACGACACGTTTTGGGTTGTTTCCCGTATTATATTGCACAAATTTGTGCAAGTCAAGCAAAATTCACAAATATGTGCAAAAATATATCTGTGAAATTTATGGAGCTGAACGAAACAATTAAATATTACAGAGAGCAAAAAGGTATATCGCAGTTGGAGTTGGCTAAAAGAATAGGCACTTCGCACCAAAACATAAACAGGTGGGAGAGCGGCGAAGTTTCGCCGAGCATCGAATTTTGCGTAAGACTTGCCGATTTTTACGGCATTTCGCTCGACGAACTTGTCGGCAGAGAAAAAAACAATTAAACGCAATATCGTTTGACAACTGCGCAAAATAAGGATATAATTTAGCTGAATTTAAAAAGGTGATGACGAAGACAGGTTTATTTCAACACCGCTTTACAGAGAGCGGGGGCAAGGTGAAAGCCCCGCAAGCAAGGCTGAAATAAATAACCCTTCCGAGCTGCTTGTCTGAACAGCGTTTGGCGTTAAAGTAGGTTAAGCCGTAAAACCCGCGTAAGAGGTTTTAAGAGAGATTGACCCGAAGCGGGTTGATAACTTAGGTGGTACCGCGAATTTTTTCGTCCTGAGAAAAGTTTTTCTCGGGGCTTATTTTTTTATAAAAGAAGGAGTTTTAAAATGAGCAATATTTACCGCACACACACGGCGAACGAGATAGGTGAAGAGCTTGTAGGAAGCGAGGTCACGCTTTCTGGCTGGATAGAAAACGTGCGCGACCACGGCGGCGTTTCCTTTATAGATTTAAGGGACTTTTACGGCGTGGTGCAGGTCGTAATGCGCGACACGACGCTTCTAAACGGCTTGAATAAAGAGGACTGCATAAGCGTAAGCGGCGTTATCGAAAAGCGCGACGAGGAAACGTATAATCCCAAAATTCCTTCGGGCACGGTGGAGCTGAACTGCAAGGCGGTTAAAATTTTGGGCAAGGTGCGCGAGCAACTGCCCTTCGAGATAATAACCTCGAAAGAAACGCGCGAGGACGTGCGCTTAAAATACCGCTTCCTCGATTTAAGAAACCGCAAGGTAAAAGACAACGTAGTTTTCCGCTCGGAAGTAATTGCTTTTCTGCGCTCGAAAATGACGGAAATGGGCTTTTTAGAGGTACAGACGCCCATTTTATGCGCGTCGTCGCCCGAGGGCGCACGCGACTATATCGTGCCGTCCCGTCGCTACAAGGGCAAATTCTACGCCCTGCCGCAGGCGCCCCAGCAGTACAAACAGCTCTTAATGGTTTCGGGCATAGATAAATATTTCCAGATTGCGCCCTGCTTCCGCGACGAGGACGCGCGCGCCGACCGTTCCCCTGGCGAGTTCTATCAGTTGGACTTCGAAATGGCGTTCGCCACACAGGAGGACGTCTTTAAGGTGGGCGAAGAGGTTTTATCGGAAACGTTCGCAAAATTCGCGCCCGCGGGCTACGAGGTGACGAAAGCGCCCTTCCCCGTAATCCCCTACAAGCAGGCAATGTTGGAGTTCGGCTCGGACAAACCCGACCTTCGCAACCCGTTGCGCATAACCGACCTTTCGGAATTTTTCAATAAATGCACGTTCAAGCCTTTCCAGAATAAGTGCGTGCGCGCGATAAAGGTGCACGCCGAAATGAGCAAGGGCTTCCACGAAAAACTGCTTTCGTTCGCGCTGTCTATCGGCATGGGCGGCTTGGGCTACCTCGAAGTTATGCCCGACGGCACGTATAAGGGACCTATTGACAAGTTTATCCCCGCAGAGCTGAAAGAGGAGCTTCGCTCGCTCGAAAATTTACAGGTGGGCGACACGCTGTTCTTTATTGCTGACAGCAAGGACAAAGCCCCTAAGCTTGCGGGGCAAATTCGCAACGAACTCGGCGACAAGCTCGGCTTGACCGAAAAAAACGCCTACCGTTTCTGCTTTATCAACGATTTCCCCATGTACGAAACGGACGAAGAGACGGGAAAGGTGGGCTTTACGCACAACCCGTTTTCTATGCCGCAGGGCGGATTAGAGGCTCTCAACACCAAAGACCCGCTGGATATTTTGGCTTATCAGTACGATATCGTCTGCAACGGCGTGGAGCTGTCGTCGGGCGCGGTGAGAAATCACGATTTGGATATAATGGTAAAGGCGTTCGAGATTGCGGGCTACGACGAAGAGACGCTTAAAGAAAAGTTCGGCGCGCTGTACACGGCGTTCAAGTTCGGCGCACCCCCGCATGCGGGAATGGCGCCCGGCGTCGACAGAATGATAATGCTGTTAAAGAACGAGGAAAATATCCGCGAGGTAATCGCGTTCCCCATGTCGGCTTCCGCGCAGGATTTAATGTGCGGCGCACCCAACGAGGTAACGGAAACGCAGCTTCGCGAAGTGCATATAAAAATTCGGAATTAGGAATTCGTAATTCGTAATTAAAACAACCCCCATTCCCCTTGCGTTTAAGGGGTAAGGCTTGGATTGCGCGAAAGCAAAGGCTCACCCCTTTTTAAGGGGTGAGCTCCGCATAACGGTGAGGGGGGGTATACAATTCTGCATTCCGCATTATGAATTCCGAATTGAAAAAGGTGAAATTATGTCAGTAACTCAAAAGGAAATTAAAACGCTTGCAAGGCTTTCGCGGCTGGAATTTTCGGACGAAGAGATAGAAAAATTCGCTCCCGGGTTCGAGGAGATTATCGACTTTGCAAACAGAATAAACGAACAGGTTTCGGGCGACACGGGCACAATCCGCGAGGTCGTAACCCGCACCGTAAAGTGGGAAGATTTAAGAGAGGACGAGGTTGTGGAGAGCCTGCCCAACGAAAAAATCACGTCCAACGTGCAGGCGGAAAACGGCTATTTCCCCGTAAGGAGGGTGGTAAAATGAAGAGCGTAATTTCGGTTTTATCGCAAAATCTCCGCTCGGGCGCAATCACCTCCGCCGAACTCACCGAAAAGTACATTTCGGCAATCGAAGAACGTAACCCCGAGCTCAACGCCTACGTTCACTTAACGTTCGACGAGGCAAGGAAGAGCGCACAAACCGCCGACAAAATGATAAGAGAGGGCAGGGCGACCCCGCTCACGGGCATACCCTTCACGCTTAAAGACAACATCGCGACGGACGGTCTGCCCACAACGTGCTGTTCCAAAATTTTGCAGGGCTTAAAGCCCTATTACGACGCGACCGTCTACAAAAAGCTCAAAGCGCAGGGGGCGGTGCTTTTGGGCAAGACCAATATGGACGAGTTTGCGATGGGCTCGACGAGCGAAACATCCTATTTCGGCGCGCCGTTAAACCCCGTCGACACGACCCGCGTTACGGGCGGAAGCTCGGGCGGCGGCGCGGCGGCGGTGTGCGCGAATTTGGCGGCTTACGCGCTCGGCTCGGATACGGGCGGTTCAATCCGTCAGCCGGCGTCGTTTTGCGGCATTGTCGGCTTCAAACCAACCTACGGCGCGGTTTCGCGCTACGGGCTTTTAGCGTACGGCTCGTCGCTCGACCAGATAGGTCCCATGGCTCAGTCGGTCACCGACGCGGCGATAGTTTACGACGCTATCCGCGGCGAGGACAGTGCGGACGGCACAAGCTGCCCCACGCCCGAGGGGAAAACGGTTTTAAAGGGCGATATAAAGGGCTTGAAGATAGGCGTCGCAAAGGAGTATTTCGACGGCATTTCGCCAGAGATTAAGGGCGCAATCGACGGTATGATTTCCGCCTACGAAAGGGGCGGCGCGCAGATTGTAAACGTCAGCATACCCGCCCTCAGACTCGCGCTTCCCGTGTACTATATAATCGCGTGCGCGGAGGCTTCTTCCAACTTAGGAAGATACGACGGAATACGCTACGGCTACCGTGCAAGCGGCTATTCGGGCGTAGACGATATGATAACCAAAACGAGGACGGAAGGGTTTGGCAAAGAGGTCAAAAAGCGCATTATGCTCGGCACGTACGTGCTATCTTCGGGCTATTTCGATGCGTACTACAAAAAGGCTTGTTTGCTTAGAAAAACGGTCGAAAGTCAAATGGCGGAAGCGTTTGAAAAGTGCGACGTTTTATTCGCGCCCACGGCGCCCAATACCGCGTTCAAACGGGGATATTCGGGGGGTAACGCTGTCGAAACCTACCTTTCCGACGTGTGCACCGTGCCCGTAAACATAGCGGGACTGCCCGCAATTTCCATTCCCTGCGGCAAGGACAAAAACGGGTTGCCGATAGGTATGCAGATAATAGGAAAGAAGTTTTCCGACGCGCTCGTGTTGGATACGGCATACTTTGCGGAAATAAGCGGAATAAGCAAAACCGCGGAAATTAAAGGGGGTGTAAAGCTATGAAATACCAACTCGTTTCGGGGCTCGAAACCCACGTCGAACTCGCCACCGCAACCAAAATTTTCTGCGGCTGTACAACCGCTTTCGGCGGCAGTCCCAACACCCACTGTTGTCCCGTCTGTACGGGTCAGCCGGGCACTCTTCCCGTGCTCAATAAAAAGGTGGTGGAATACGCCATCCGCGCGGGGCTTGCAACCCATTGCACCATAAACACCACAACTCATTTAGACAGAAAAAATTACTGCTATCCCGACCTTCCCAAGGCGTACCAGATATCGCAGTTCGATAAGCCATTGTGCGAGCACGGCTACGTGGAATTAGAGAGCGGCAAGAGGATAGGCATTACGCGTATTCATATCGAAGAGGACGCGGGCAAGCTCGTGCACGAGAGCGGTTACACGTATATCGACTACAACCGCGGCGGCGTTCCCCTCATAGAAATCGTTTCCGAGCCCGACATTTCCTCGCCCGAAGAGGCAAAGGAATACGTCGAAAAACTGCAACTTATCATGCGCTATATCGGCGTGTCCGACTGCAAAATGCAGGAAGGCAGTATGCGGTGCGACGTCAACATTTCTGTCATGCCCGAGGGCGCGACGGAGTTCGGCACGCGCACCGAGATAAAGAATATGAACAGTATCTCGTATATCGAAAAGGCGATGGCGTACGAGTATCGAAGGCAGATAGAGGTCATAGAGGGAGGCGGCAAAATAGTGCAGGCGACCTTGCGCTACGACGAGCACACGGGCGAAACCTCGGTTATGCGCACCAAAGAGGACGCGCAGGACTACCGCTACTTCCCCGAGCCCGACATTTTAACGGTGGTTATCCCCGAAGAAAAGGTGGAAGAAATCCGCAAAGGGCTTCCCGAGCTTCCCACCGACAAACTGCACCGCTATGTAGACGAGCTGAAAATCAATCCCGCCACGGCTAAGCTTTTGTATAAGTATAAGCGCGTTTGCGACTTCGCGGAAAGGGCGTTCTCGCTCGGCGCGGGCGTAAAAAACACGGTAAACTTAATTGTCGGCACGCTGTATTCCAAGCTCGAAACCGAGGAAGACAAGGAAAAATTCGCCCTTCCCGTATCTGCGGAGGAGTTCGCAAAGCTCGTCAAATTTGTAGACGAGGGCAAGGTGAATATCACCCTCGCGCAGAAAACGCTTTCGAAGATGGCGGAAGAGGGCAAGCCCGTTACGGAGTATATAAAGCCCGAGGATATCGCGGGCGTGGACGAGGGCGAATTGACCGAAATCTGCAAAAAGGCGGTCGAGGCAAACACCAACGCGGTTGCGGACTTCAAGGCGGGCAAGGAAAAGGCGATATTTGCGCTGTACGGCTTTGTGAAAAAGGCTACGCAAGGCAAGGCAGACATAGCCAAAGCGGATAAAATCATAAAAGATTTAATAAAGTAATTCGGAATGCGTAATTCTGAATTCGGAATTCGGAATTAAGGTAAAATATTTAAAAAGCCGCGCGGCAAGCAGGGTGTTTCCACTCTGCTTGCCGCGCGGCTATCTTAATAATTTGCAAGCTAATAAGTGCGTGTCATTTCGCCCCGCCCGCGTATCCGTTGTCCGATTGCCGTCATTGCCCCGCCCGCGTAGCAGTTGCGCGGTTACCGTCATTGCGAGGCGGCTTGCCGCCGCGGCAATCCAGAATTACGGAGTTTGCGGGTGTTCGCCTTAAAAAGCGTTGTAATGCGGCGAGGTTAGTTTTGCGCGAGAGTACCTCTTCGAGGCGTGCAAAAAGATTATTACGGTTTTTACGGCTAAATGCTCTAACGTTTCAAACAAGTCCGCAGTGCCGCAAAAACCTCATAATGACGCGTGGTTCGTCATTTCGCCCCGCCGTAAGGCGGCACACAGTAGCTTGTCGAGAATTTTTTCTGATGATTTATTCACTTTGTCATCACAAATCATAGCATATGCGGGCGCTTTTTTGCGCTTTTTTAAGTCGGTTTTATAAATATGTCAAAAAAATAAAAAATTTTTTAAAAAAGTGCGTAAAAAATAAGTTTTTTGTCGTCTTATATAAAAAGAGGCAAAATTATGCACGAATACAGTTCCAACAAGTCTTACAGAAAAACCGTTATTATAACTATTACGGTCATATCCTTAGCGGTCAACGCCTTAATTGCGCCGTACTGCAATGTGCTCATTGATTTACTGCTTAAATACGGCGGCGAAAAGCTTTACCCGCTTATCGTTTTGTTCGGCGTAGGGTTTTCGGCGGTGTTCGGCGCGCTGTACGCGCTGTTCGACAACGTGCTGTGGAAAATTCTCCCCGTCTTTAAAAGGCAGAATATCTCGGGGGAGTACATCTGTACGGGCAAGTCGTCATATCAAGGCTTTATCTGGAAAGCGGATATCATCATAAAACAGACCTGGTCGCGAATACTTGTCAGTTTAAAGACGGAGACCTCCTCCTCGAAAAGCTTTATGGCAAAAATAACAGTAGGCGACGATGGTATAGTCAATCTGCATTATTGCTTCAACAATATTCCGAACGGTATGCAGAAGGGGCTGCGCAAACACGAGGGAACGGCAAGACTGAATTTCGAGCCCGAGAGCAAGGATAAGGGTGAGGTCATAACGGGGATATATTTCAATTACCCCGAGGACAGACCCAAACACGGTACAATGAGATTAGAAAAAAAACAAAAAAATAAAAAAGGGAGAAAATAAAATGAATTTTGACTACAAAGAGATGTTAAGCGAGCTGGACAGGCGTCGCTTCGGCACGAACGACACACAGCTTATCTTGGACGACGCTTATTCATTGCGCCACGACGCGACGGCATACGAGAGCTTTAAGACGGCGTCGGCATACCGCGCTCTTGCCGAGAGCGAAGTGGTGAGGTATTTAATCGGCGCAATGTCGCCCGTAAGCCAAAACTACACGCAACAGATAGTCGCTTGCAGAACGCGGGTGAAAAACGTGTTGAGGCAGATGAACGACGGCTGTTATTCCGACGCGCCTTTGGAATTCGATTATCAGGGCTCCGTTTCCAACAACACCCATATAAGAAGGTACAGCGACGTCGATTTGCTCACAATTATCGGCAAATACGAGACTTTGGAACACCCGCAAAAGCCCGCGTTTCCCTACAAAGGCGTGCCTGAGGACGATTTGAATGTGCTGCGGCAAAGGTGCATAGATACGATACGAAAGAGTATGCCTTCCGTACACGTAGACACGCAGGGCGCAAAGAGTATTGCGGTTACAGGCGGCTCGTTGATTGTCAAGGTCGACGTCGTGCCCGCAAACTGGTATAACAGCAACGAATATGCTAAAACGCAAAATAAAATTTACCGCGGCATACAGGTCTATAACGCAAAGACGAACAAGAGAATTCTGAATTATCCTTTTTGGTTTAACGACTTACTGAGGCAAAAGGATGAGGCGACGGGCGGCGCGTTCAAGCGCGGTGTGCGTATGCTGAAAAATATAAAGGTCGATACCGAGCGGAAGAGAAATATTAAGGTGGCGCTTAGCAGTTACGGAATAAGTTCGCTTTTGTACTCGGTTAATAATTACAGATATTTTATAGGGACGAGCCCTCTCAAATTGCTTGCGGTTTTATGCGGAGCGTTGGAATATTACAGCGATGAAGCCCGTTTCAGCGAGCTTACCGACCCGCTCGGAAAGCCGCTGAACGATTCGGAAAAGGTGAGCGGCGTGCGCGCGTTGCTGGCGTCCGTGCGGGCGATTACGGAAGATTTGGGAAAGGATATCGACAAAGAGATAAGGCTGATATCGTAACGGACGGAAAGGTCTTTACGCGCCCGCGCGGCAAAGTTTGCCGCGCGGGCTTTTTGTGCTTTTTTAAGTCGTTCTGCTTAAAACGCTTTAAGAAAATTGCGGGAATGGCGGGCGAAAACGGTTGACAAAGGGAAAATAAAAGCGTATCTTTTAGTTAGCGGCGGCTAACACAGCCGTTAAAATTATAATTGAATGTTAGCTACGGCTAACAAGATTACGGGAGGCATTATGGAAATCGCGGAAAGGGAAAAAGTTAATGGTATAGACGGGGAAGAGAGGAATACGGATGGCGGCGCGATAGTTACCTTCGAAAACGTTTCGAGGGTGTATAAATCGGGCGACCACGAGCAAAAGGCGCTGGACGGGGTAAATCTTTCCCTCGAAGAGGGGAAATTCGTCGTGATTTTAGGTCCGAGCGGCGCGGGCAAGAGCACGCTTTTAAATCTTTTGGGCGGGTTAGACAGCCCAACGGACGGCACGATTAAGGTGGACGGCAAGGACATATCCACGCTTTCGGACAACGAACTCGCGGAATACCGCGCGGCGAAGGTGGGTTTCGTCTTTCAGTTCTACAACCTCGTACCCACGCTCACCGTGTACGAAAACGTCGCACTCGTAAAAGAAATTGCGCCCGAAGCCCTCGACCCCGCGAAGATGCTCGAAGAGGTAGGGCTTTCGGACCATATCAAAAACTTTCCCGCCGAGCTTTCGGGGGGCGAACAGCAGAGGGTTTCGATTGCCCGCGCACTCGCCAAAAACCCGAAGATACTCCTTTGCGACGAGCCCACGGGCGCGCTCGACTCCGAGACGGGTGTACTCGTTTTAAAACTGCTCTTAAAGATGGCGCGCACGTACGGCAAGACGATAGTTATCGTCACGCACAACCAGAATATCGCCAAAATGGCGGACGTGGTTATCCGCGTCAAGAACGGCAAGATTAAGTCCTGCGAGGAGCAGGAAAATCCCGCCGACGCCGACGACATAGAGTGGTGAGGGGGGGTGGAATATGCTGCTTAAAAAACTGTTCAGAACGGCGTGGAGATACAAGGCGCAGTTCATTTCGATGATAATAATGGTGGCAATCGGCATAGGCGTGTTCGTCGGCTTCAATATGGAGTGGTACTCGCTGTATAAGGACACGGGCGACTTTTTCGAACAGACCGCTTATGCAGACTTTCGAATTATGAACGAGCAGGGTTTTACCATGAGCGATATCGAGGCGATAAAAAATATCGACGGGGTGGACGAGGCGACGCGCGTTTTAAACGTGAATGTGGACGTAAAGGACGAAGGTAAGTCGCTTGCGCTGTTCGTATCGGAAGATTACAACGTTTCGACTATGCTTGTAACGAGCGGCGAAAAGTACGATAAAGGTTCGGACGGCTTTTGGCTGTCGGATAAATACGCGGCGGCAAACGGAATAAAGACGGGCGATACGCTCACCGTTACATACCGCAGCAACGAAATAAGCGGCGAGGTGGTCGGGCTCGTGAAGAGCGGCGAGTTTATGATTTGCACCTCGGGCTCAAACCAGCTTATGCCCGATTATACCGCTTTCGGCTTCGTATACGCTTCGCCCGAAAAGATAGAGACGGCGCTCGGCGGCGACGGGTTCTACCCGCAGATAAACGTGCTTTCGGGTATGTCGAAGGCGCAGATGGAAAGGGCGGTTAGTCAGGCTCTCGGCAAAACCACGCTCGTGCTCGGTAAGGACGAGCACACGGCATACGCAGGCGCGCAGAGCGAAATGGAAGAGGGTAAAACTATGGTCTCGGTGCTCCCCATGCTCTTTCTGTTAATCGGCATACTCACAATGATTACCACTATGCACCGCATAACCGCGAACGAAAAGACGCAGATAGGCACGCTTAAAGCGCTTGGGTTCAAGAATAAAAAAATTCTCGCGCACTACACCTCTTACGGGCTGTTTATAGGTATAGTGGGCGCGGTTTTGGGAATCGCGCTCGGCTTCGGGATATGCGCCTTAATAATCAACCCTGCGGGAATGATGAGCACTTATATGGACTTGCCTAAATGGGGCTTGCACGCGCCCTGGTGGACTTGGCTCATTCTCGTCGGCGTGGTGGCGTTTTTAACTTTAATCAGTTTTCTGTCGGTCAAAAAAATGCTCAAAGGCACGGCGGCGGACGCGCTTCGCCCCTACGCGCCCAAAAAGGTCAAACCGCTTGCGATAGAGGGCACAAAAGTCTGGGGAAAGATGGGCTTTGCGACAAAGTGGAACCTTCGCGACGTGTTCCGCCACAAGACGCGCACTTTAATGACGCTCGTGGGCATACTCGGCTGTATGGTACTGCTCGTCGGCGGCTTGGGCATGAAGGACACCATGACGGGCTTTTTAAATACGCTCGACAAGCAGATATTAAACTACGGGACGCGCGTGAATTTCACCGAAACGGTAACCAACGGGCAAGCGATAGAGTTTGCCGAAAGGTACGGCGGCGACTATGTTGCGGCTACGAGCGTGCAGGTAAAGGGCGAGCCTATCGCTCTCGAAGTTTACAACGTAACTCACGGCTGCGTACGCTTTATCGACAGGAACAACAGGCGGGTAACGCTTAAAGACGAGGGTGCGTACATAAGTCTGCGCGTCGCCGAAAGGGGCTACAAGGTCGGCGATACGCTCGCGTTTTCGCCCTACGGAAGCGAGGAGACGTACGAGGTCAAGGTGGCGGGCATACTGCGCTCTCTTCTCACCGAAAGCATAACCGTGACTTCGGAATATGCCGACGCTATCGGGCTGCCATACACTGTTTCCGCGGCGTTTTTAAACGTTGGCGCGGGCGATATAGAGTCGGCGGAGTTCGTCGCGGGAACGCAGTCCAAAGCCGCCATAATGGACTCGTACAACTCGTTTATGGAAGTTATGGACACAATGGTATGGGTGCTCGTGCTTGCTGCGGTGGTGCTCGGCGTGGTGGTTCTGTATAATTTGGGCGTTATGAGCTATACGGAACGTAGCCGCGAGCTTGCCACGTTGAAGGTGGTGGGCTTTAAAAACAAGCACATAGGGCGAATACTTATAGGGCAGAATATATGGCTGACGGTAGTCGGAATTATCATAGGTCTGCCCGCGGGCGTCGGGGTTCTGTATCTTTTAATAACCTTGCTTGCAAGCGAATACGAGCTTAAACTTACGCTCGGCGCGCTCACCTACTGCGTGAGCATTCTCTTGACCTTCGGCGTTTCTATGCTCGTGAGTTTAATCGTCGCCCGCAAAAACAGAAGGATTAATATGGTGGAAGCGTTAAAGGGCGCGGAATAAAAGGTCGCTTATAACTAAATCGCTGTGGCTCTTTACAAACGCGGTCGGGCGTGGTATAATGCGGGTATGATAAAGTATCAGGAATCGGAGGAGATGTATCTCGAAACGATACTTCTTTTAAAGCAAAAGAGTTCTAACGTGCACGCAATACGCATAGCGGAAGAGCTCGGCTATTCCCGCCCCAGCGTATCCCGCGGGGTAAATCTGCTTGTCAAAAAGGGGTACGTGACAATTTCGGCGGGCGGCGAGATTAACTTTACCGAAGAGGGGAAGAGAAAAGCCGAGGATATTTACGAGCGGCATACCGTTATAACCGAGCTTTTGGAGGGGCTGGGCGCCAGCCGCGATATCGCGGAGGAAAACGCCTGCCGCATAGAGCACGTAATCTCCCCCGAGCTCTTCGGAATTTTAAAAAGGTACGTAAACAAGGGGTGACAGCCGTAATTTAAAATTAAAAAGTTTGCGCGCCCGCGCGGCAATTTTGCCGCGCGGGCGCTTCCTCTTTACATTAATTCAGAATGTAGAATGAAGAATGAAGAATGCAGAATGAAGGTCGCATTGATTTAATAATTTTTCATTATTATAATTCTTAATTCTGAATTCATAATTCTGCATTTTAAAAAAGCATACGGCTATAACCCTATACTTCGCCGTACAGCCGCAGACGGTAAACGTGCGGCAAGTTTTTGCACGCGGGATTTCAGCCTGTTATATTTCGCTTACCTTAAACTTTAATGACATAAGAAACAACCGAAAACTCTGACCGAAACATTAAACGGCAACAATAACGCCTTTTGGATTTCATGTCCACGCCTTAAAATTGCCTAATCCCCGTGCGGGAAATTTCAATTAAACTTCTATGTAGTTCGTAAGGTTGGCTCTGTCGATAGCCACTTGCAATTTGCAGATTTTGGCGTGCAATTCTTCCGCTTCCTTTATAACCTCGTCGGGTTCGTAAAGGCACTCGGTGTATTCCAAAACGCCGTTTGCCGTTATGCGGCGCGAAAGTTTGTTGTATGCGCCCAGCCCGCCGAGCTGTGAGTATTCGGCGTTTAGCTGGGCAAGGTATACGAGCGCCTCGCCTATGGTTATATTAAAGTCGTCGATTTTGGCGGTGCAGTTGCACACGGCAAGCGCGTGCTTAATCTTGCGTATGCGCCCGTCAATCTCGGCAATATCTTTGCGCGTTTTGGCGTAGTCGTAGTTGGTGAGCACCTTCTTTTCGCCCTCTTTGTAAGCAATTCTGCTTCGCCCGTTTTCAACGATTAAAATATTCCGCTTTTTCTCTTCGAGTTCCCTTACGGCTTTCATAGCCTCGCTGTTGCACATCTTCATTTTAATTCCCTCCCGAAAATTGTTTTCGTTGTTTTAAATTATTTATTTCCCGTATTTGTTTTCTGCTTCGAGACGGGCGCGAAGGTCCGCCAAAACTTCGCCGTTGTAAGTAAAATGCAAAGTCCCCTGAATAGGGTGATTTGAATTTAACAGCTTCTGCGCCAGCGCGCTTACAGAGGTTACCGCGCCGTCGTGCAGAATAGTTCTGTCGCCCGCAACCGTGCAGACGATGGCGGGGTCGTTACGGTAAACAATCTGTTCGCCTTTCTTAATTCCGCAGGCGTAAAAGGAAAACGGTGAGCGGCGTTCGATGCTCTCTTCCTTGACCTCGTTTGCCGTCTCCGTATCGGTAACCTCGCTCAGAGTGGGGGTGTGCAGTTTCAGATTTTTCGTCAGCCCGTTGATTTTTGCAATGCCCTCTAAAAGCTTGTACGCATCCTCTTTCGTCATGGCGTAAAATTCGCGCACGCGCTTTTTGCCCTCGAAGGTTTCGATAGAGCGAAGGTTGGGGTTCAGACTGTCTATTATGTTGTGTATCTGAATGTCCGAAAGTCTGTCCGTCACCTCGTAGGTGGCGTAAACCCTGAACGCGAAGGGGACGCACTCGCTGCGGTTTAGCTGTTTTAACCGCTTCGAAATGTCGTCCGCGTACCCGATTTTTACGTATTCGGGGAAAGACGGATTGGTCAATATGTATATAACGCCTTTGGTTTCCATTAATTTTCTCCTCGGTTGAAAGGGCTTGCGCGACGCGCTTTATAATATAACGTATTATAGCCGAATTGCGGAGAAATGTCAACAAAAGAAATTTTTTGCGCGCAGGCGTAGGGCGGGGAGAGAACAAAAAATCGGATAAAATATAAAAAGGCACGCAAAATTGCTTGAATTTTTGCGCGGCGTTATATATAATGATAACGCAAAGGCAGATTTTCGGTTGCGAAAATTCAAATGCCGATGCGAAAATTTAAACAATGGGGTGTCGCCAAGCGGTAAGGCAACGGACTCTGACTCCGTCATTCGTTGGTTCAAATCCAGCTACCCCAGCCACATTGTAATAATTCGAACTTTTTCATAATCAGAAAGACGTTCGGATTATTTATTTTTATAGCAGAATACGAAAACTTCAACAAATAAAAAAGCGGCAGATAGGGTCAAACACTCTATCTGCCTCGCCGTTTATATTTTCCTACGGCTATCTATTCAATTAAATTATATTTTTATACCGCTTTTCTATACGCGGATTCCGTGATTCGTCTTTCAACGAATATCCCTATACGACTAACGGGATTCTTTTTTATTTGATTTATTATTAAGTTGTTGCTGTTGCCATTCGACAAAGTCTTTCTGCCCTTGTTCGGATGATAGATATTCCTGCATAATCGGAAGCAATACTCTCGCAAGAGATTTCAGTTGGTTGTCAGAAATATCGAATTTAGTGCTAGATAGTTTCTTTCTTTTGGGCATAAATTAAGCCGATAATTTTTCCTCCTTATAGACTTATTAAGTTTTATTTAGTCCACTGGTTTCTATTAGTGTATGGCGCGGAACCGTTTCCGCCTTGTGATTTTCTTACGTTGGCAACCCTTTGCGCGTGGGCTAATTCTTCGGGCGCATATTTATCAAGTTTCAAAAGTATCGCCCGACAATTCTCATTCCTATCAGCGCGTTGCCTTTCTTCTTGTAACTGAGTAAACAAATCGTGTTGGTCGCGTCCGCGGTCGGCAATTTCTTGTTCCTGCAAAACCGTTTTAGCTTTTAACGCCGCTATCTCACTTTCAACGTCGCGTTTCTTTTTGGGCAGAGGTTGGTTTTGCGCTTCCGTAACCGCGTCAATCGTCTTGGTAATTTCCGCAAGCTCGGCTTTCTTCTTTGTGGTTTGCTCGTGTATCTCGGCGCTTCGTTCTTCGGCGTTCTCTATTATCTTTTTCGCTTTGTGTTCCGCTGCAGAGAGATGTGTTGCCGTACTTCCGATTTTACCTCGTTGACTAATTTTGTCATATATAATAAAATAAATTCGTATTTTGTCATTAATTTTTTAGAAAATTATGTGAGTTAATTGCAAAAATGTTAATCATAATATTGCAATAAACGAATAGCTATGTTATAATATTGTTATACTTTGTTAGAGGTTTATTATGACGTTCGCTGAAAAGATTAAATCTGCAAGATTACAAATGTATTTGAGTCAAGAAAAATTTGCAAAAGAACTTGGCGTGTCTTTTGCTACAATTAACCGTTGGGAACGCGGACTTTGTGAGCCGAATTACGACGGTCAAAAAGCTTTCCACGATTTTTGCGTAAAAAATAATCTGAATATTGAAGATTAATTTTTTATATATGACAATATTTGTCATATAAATTGTGATAGAATTAAGCTAAGAATAAATCGGGATAATCAAATGGCAAACAAAAACTCTAACTTGCAAAAAGCAAAAAATACAAAAGATGACGAGTTTTATACTACTTATGAAACTATTGAGAGCGAGGTTGCTCATTACGTTTCTCATTTTTCAGGTAAAACCGTACTTTGTAATTGTGATGACCCGTTCGAGTCTAACTTTTGCAAATTCTTTTTAAAAAACTTTAACGTATTGGGTTTGCATCGGTTGATTTGCACTTCTTACGCCGCTTCCGCTGTTATCGGAACTCAAATGACTTTATTCGACAACGAACGCCGAGCCTTAATCAAAGGCGAAGGATACGTATTAGATGTTGAAAAATTCAGCGACAGTGACGGCGTGATATCCGACGACGAGATTTCACGTTTTTTGCAAACGGCAAAAATTATAAAGAAGCTGAACGGTAACGGCGATTTCAGAAGTGCTGAATGTATCGAGTATCTGAAAGCGTGTGATATAGTCGTAACTAACCCACCCTTCTCGTTATTTAAGGAAATCATAACGGAAATAATGAAATACCGCAAAAAGTTTCTAATCATCGGTAATCAAAACGCTATTACATACAAAGAGATTTTTCCCTTAATACAAAATAATGAAGTATGGACGGGATATCGTTTCGGGGAAATGAAATTCAGAGTCCCCGAATATTCACAACCGCACAAGTATCGTTATTGGGTAGATGAAAGCGGTCAGAAATGGCGAAGCCTTGGCAACGCTATGTGGCTCACAAATCTTGATAATGGCAGACGGCACGAACTCATTGCTATGACCAAAACTTACAATCCAACCGATTATCCGATGTATGACCTTTACGACGCTATAAACGTAAAGACAATACGAGATATTCCATACGATTACTACGGAATTATGGGCGTTCCTATTACAATTATTAATCGATATAACAGCGAACAGTTTGAAATTGTAGGTGAAGCAAATCACGGCTCAGATAACGAATTTGATTTATTTAAGCCCACAATAAATGGCAAAGAAATTTTTAAGAGAATTTTGATTAGGAGAAAGGCAATATGAACGACAAAGTCAAATCTTTTAGAATACTTGATTTATTCTCTGGCGCAGGCGGATTTTCTTACGGCATGGAAAAAAACGAGCATTTTACAACAGTAATTGCCGTTGACTTCAATCCCAATGCTTTGGCTACTTTTAAGCGCAATATGCCCGATACACAAATAATAAATGGCGATATTACCAATGCAGAAATTAAGAAGCAGATTATTGATTTGAGTAAAAAGCTTCAAGTCAATATGATTATAGGAGGCCCACCCTGTCAAGGTTTTTCGCTAAAAGGTAAAAAACTCGGTTTAAACGACCCTCGTAATTACTTGTTCAATGAATATTTAAGCATAGTGGAAACGTTACAACCCGATGTCTTTACGATTGAAAACGTTAAGGCATTACTTTCTACTTCCGCAGGTTGGTTTAAAAATCAAATTATAGAAAAAGTACATAAACTCGGCTACCACGTTAGTTACGGTATTCTTAACGCTTCTGCGTTTGGAGTTCCGCAGGCTCGTGAGAGAGCAATTTTCCTATGTTGTAAGGAAAAAGAAATAGGATTGCCTATCGGTAATAAAAATATTGTAACAGTACGAGATGCTATTGGCGACCTTGCATATTTAAATTCTGGAGAAGGCGACTTTGAACAGGCATACTTAAATGAACCAACGAGCGAATATCAAAGAGCGCGTCGCAAGAACAGCAAAAAGCTTTATAATCATAAAGCCTCCGACCATTCTGCTATTGCCATAAAAAAACTTTCTTTAATACCGCCTGAATGTGGGAAAGAGCATTTACCGCAAGAATTATTGGGTAAGCAACAGTTTTCAGGGACTTGGGGAAGATTAAAATGGGATTCCGTTTCTCCGACGATAGATACGAGATTCGATGCTTCGTCCAACGGAACTAATAATCATCCGTTTTTAAATAGGGCAATAACGCCGCGTGAAGCCGCAAGATTGCAGTCATTCGATGATGATTTCGTATTCGTCGGCGCAAAAGTTCAAATACGACAACAAATAGGCAACGCTGTCCCCCCGTTAATGGCAAAAGCGATTGCCGATAAAATTTACGAAGAAATAGGAGTTTAACTTATGAATATTGAAATGGCTTATTTGCTTGGTATGATTCTTGGAAACGGCGAAATTCAGAGAGATAATGCGGAAACAAGAATCACGATAGACATTCCCCATAAAAATTTATATACCGACGACTTTAAAGATGTGCGCGTTTACGTCAAAGCAAGTACGGTAGATATTCGTTCTATCGTCGAGCCTTTAATCGGAAACAGTCTTACGGTTACTCAAAATAAGAGTTCCACCGTAATGACATTCGTCAAATCAAATGACGAATATACCACTAGGGAAATTCTCCGTTTTATAAGCGGTGGTAAACATCATTCCACTATGAGAATGAATCCCGATTTGTTTTCTATAACTTTTGACGAAAAGAAAGCTCTGCTTCGTGGTATTGCCGATGTTACGGGATACATTAGAAAAAGCAATATTGCCTACGGACAAGACGGCGCACATAGAGTTTATATCGAAATCCCCGGAAATTGGTATATGGTAATTGATATTGCAAATATGCTGAAAGCTGTTGATGTTCCTGTTCAAACCATAGATTTCGGGCATCCGAATTTCAGGGACGGCGAACTCAAGAAATATAATCAAGGTAAGCCGTATTTTTGGAAGAAAGAACATCAAGTAAAGATTTTTGCAAATGAGTTTTTGCCGATAGGCTTTAACATTAAGCATAAACAAGATGCACTTGAAAAATATAGCGAAGAATTGTTGGAGTTTATCGACCCCGCCAAAACACATAAATTTTATTGGGAGAAAACTATTAAGCGTAAAACAAGACCTGTTCATCCGCACGAAAGCGACGAATATTTACCTAAAGAAATTCGCGGAATACATTTCGATTCTTGGACGGATTTAGCGAGGATATTGGGTTATGGCGAATAATGTTACTAAAGAATTTGAATTATATGAGCCTATGAGGGCGTGGCTTCAACAGTATTTGGAAAACAAATATAAAGGCTCAACGGTAATCACTATTGATTCCCATGCGAGAACGTTGGACTTATATTTAGAACAAAATGGCATTGCCGACTATTATCCGCAAGCCATAGGACTTGATATACAAATTGACGTGCTTGGTATAGTAATAACCAAAGGCAAAACTAACCTTGCATTTATCGAAGCCAAGAAAACCCAACTCAATCTCCACGATTTAGGACAATTATGGGCATATTGCAAATTGTGTGAGCCGATTGAGGCGTTCTTGCTATCTTCCGCCGGTCTTGGCAGTTTAAATAAGGTGCTAAATAATCTTAATCGACAGGACTTATTGGATTTTGGTAGTGGCAAAACTATCAAAAAGATGCAGGTCGGCAAATGGGATTTAAGCTCAAAGTCGATTGATTATAAGACTGTTGTACCAAAGATGTGATATAATCTTTTATGATAAATGATCCTCAAAATTACATTCATTTGGTTTAGAGAATTTAAAGGAACTTATAGAGGTTTACAAAATGCTTATAGAAGATCAAGAAAGAGTATCAAACATTATTAATTTATCTAAACGGATTTACAAACAAAAAATAGCTACTATTTTTGAAACAGATACTGTAAAGCAAGAAATGTTTATAAATACTCTTCATGATATCATATTTTGGCTTGTTCAAAATTTTGAAGAAGAAAAATTAGAATTCCCTTTAGGTGTTACAAAATATAAAAAGTTGAAAAAGTTATGTGATGCTAAGTTTGATACGGACGACGAAAAAATATCAAATGAAATTAATGCTTACCTAAAAAATATTGTTCTTAATGATTCTGATGAAACTGATTATTATAATATAATTGGGACAGCTCTATTTGGTAAAGATTTAAAAAGCAAAAATCATTTAAATGAAATTTTTATACTCTCATTAACTTCAAAATACAAAAATATCGGCTTACAAGAAATCGCGGTTGTATTTAAAGAAAAATCCGAAATTTTGATAATGGATGATGGAATAACATTTAAAAGTGATTTAAATTCATTTTTAAAAGATTTTTTTGGAAATAACGATAACTTTGATTTTTTAGCTAAAGCACGAAAGCTTGTTGGGACGAATATTTCGCATTTTGCTATTCAAGAAAAACTTAATCATCTTTGTGATGAATACCAAAAAAATATAGAAAATGATTATGATTTGGTTTATGGTGCTGTAATGTTCTGTGATTTTTTAGGATGGAAAGGCTTATGGAAAAATGATGTTGAACATGTAGCTTTGAAAGATGCTAATAGCCTTGTCGGAAAAATAGCTAAAAAATTTGAAGAATTGACAAATGAACTTCTACCATTAAATAAATATTTTCCTGTTAGTAATCTACTTAGTATTTCTGACACAATAGCTCTAATGACACCAATGGTATATGATATGGATAAGCCTAAACTATTTACGCTCTATTCAAAAATTGGAGAATTTATATTAGAAAATTCAATTGAAGTTTTCCCATTACGAGGAGCATTCACTATAGGCGAATTTAATTATACAAATAATATTATGATTGGTCCAGCAATAGATGAAGCGGCAAGTTGGCATGAAATGGCAGATTGGATTGGTATTATTTTAGCCCCCACGGCGCAGTTTGAATATGATATGATGGACATAAACAAGAAAACTGATAAAATTATACAATATGCAAAAATTCCATTAAAAACAAATAAAGGTTGTTTGAAATATTGTGTGAAATGGAATGAACCTAATGATGCAATAATAAAAATGGTAAGAAGAAACAAATCTCTAACACCTGAAATCGCAAGCAAATACATTAATACATATGATTTTTTGAATAAAGAAAACAATAGAGGAGTTGAATAGAATGGGAAGCACTAATTATTTTAATAAAAATTTATTAAAACTCATAGAATTTTATGATATCACTTCTCAACAACTAGCACGGAAGTTAAATGTTTCTGAGGATAAAATCACCGCTTGGTTAAACGCCTCTGCATTTCCCACATATAATCAGCTAATTAAATTAGCCGACTGCTTTAAAAGACCAATTGTATTTTTCTTTATGGAAACCCCACCCGTGCAATCATTTGAAATTGATTTTAGAAGTACTCAAGGCTTTAATTTGGTGGAAGACAAAAAACGTTTAAGTGAACTAATTGACAGCGTTATGATATATAAAGCAAGCCTACAAGAATTGTTTATCGAAAATCCTAAGGAGTGTAAACTTCACGAATGGGTTAAATTTAATTATTCAGACAAATTAAATTTTTATAATTATCTACGCGCCCAGTTAAATTTTGATATAAAATTGCAGTGCCAATTCAAAAAGCCAACGGATGTTGTGGAATACTTGAGAGAACAATTCTTTAATTGTGGAATTTATATTTTTAAAGATTCTTTTAGAATTGATAATATTTCAGGCTTATGTGCATACGATGCGGATTACCCTATCATTTTAATCAATAATAAAGTATCGTTTACTCGACAATTATTTACAATATTTCATGAACTGTATCATTTAATGGCGCAAGCATCACATATTGATTTAATTGAAACAGAAGAACGTGATTGTGACAGATTCGCTGGGGAATTTTTAGTTCCCGTACAGAGTCTCTTGGCTGATATAGAATATTGCGAGAAAAAATATGATTCATGCGAGAATTACTCTTTTATTGAAGAACGTGCTGCTCACTACAACATAAGCAGGGAAGCATATCTATTCCAATTATTACAACAAAAAGCCGTATCTGAAGAATTTTTCTTTAAATATAAACAAGAGAATAAGCAATATCTGATTAGAAATAGACAAGATGATATAGCTGGAGGCAACTACTATTTTACTAAAATGAATTACCTTGGCAAATCATATTTGGGAGAGATAATTACATGTTATTTTACTGGTAAAATACCTCTACGGTATGTTGCTCAATTCACGCAAATGAAGGTGCCGAATGTAAAGAAAATGCTCACCATGATGTCGGGAGGTAGATATTAATGGAAAAATATTTATTAACCGATTCGATATTATCTTATATGAGAGAAAAATTCCCTTACGACCTATATGAGGAAGATTATCTTTTATTTGAAAAAAGTATAGAACAAAACGAATCTATTATTGTTGATGAGACAAAAAGAAATCTCAATTATAACCTACAAGACGAAATAAACGTTAATTATTTTACAAGTAAATTTAAAAGCACGTTAATCCCTGACAATAAAATATTTAAAAAATTAATGGAAATTATAAATAGAAATCCTAATTTTAATTTTTTGAATCGTGATGTAATTTTTGGTGTTCCTACTCCTATACCTTTTGTTATTGCTACCGCAATCGAAAAGAATTTACCAATTGTGGTAGATGAGACTGATAAAGATTATTTAAAATACAAGCGATTATGTACCGACTATGATATCGAAATTTACAATAAAATTAGATATTTAAAATCTTTACGTGGGGTAAAATAATATTTGAAAGCAGTAATATACGCACGATATTCGAGCGACAATCAACGTGAAGAAAGTATCGAGGGGCAGCTTCGTGATTGCAATGAATACGCAAAATACAATGATATAGAAATCGTCGGACAGTATATAGACAGGGCGTATTCGGCTAAAACCGACGACCGACCCGACTTTCAGAAAATGATTGCCAATAGCGGTAAAGAGTTGTTCGACGTCATTCTCGTGTGGAAGTTAGACAGATTTGCCCGTAACCGTTACGATTCCGCCTTCTACCGCTATACTCTGCGCAGAAACGGAGTAAAAATCATTTCCGTAAAAGAGAACATATCGGACGGTCCGGAAGGCATCATCCTTGAATCAATGATTGAAGGCATGGCGGAATATTACTCCGCTAACCTCTCTCAAAACGTTAAACGCGGCTTCCGTGAAAACGCCTTGCAAGGCAAATGGAATGGCGGCGCGGTTCCTTTCGGTTATAAGATAGTTGACCATAAGCTCGCCATAGACGAAGAATCCGCACCTATCGTTGCTCTTGCATTTCAAATGTGCGCCGATGGCAAGACGGCAAAAGAAATCTTCGACTTCTTACGCTTAAAGGGTTTACGCCGTGCAGACGGAAAACTAATCGCATACAACAGCGTTTTGTATATGTTATCTAACCGCACTTATATAGGCGAATACCGCCATTCGGGGATTGTGTTGGAAGATGCTATCCCCGCTATTATTGATAAAGGTATGTTTGAAAAAGTTCAATCCACGATTAAGAAACATTCTATCGCGCCAGCAGCGCATAAGGACGAAAACGACTATCTATTAACCACTCACTTATATTGCGGCAAATGCGGTGCATTGATGACGGCTTATGCGGGAAGAAGTCAGAACGGCAAAACATATCGATATTATATTTGCAACCGTGCGCGAAAACACCTTTGCGATAAACACAAGGTTGATAAAGAAAAAATCGAAAACTTTATCGTGAATAAGACGATGGAATTTCTGCAACAGGACGAAATCATTGAAAGGCTTGCCGATTTGCTTTACGACCTGCAATACGAAGAAAACACTATTCTTCCAATGCTTGAAAAGCAAATAGCCGAAAAGAAGAAAGAGATTGACAATATCATAACGGCTATTCAAAAAGGCGTTGCTTCAGATACATTATTAGCACGACTAAATGAATTAGAGGCACAGAAAAAAGTCTTTGAAGAACAGCTTATCAAAGAGAGAGCGACTTCCCCTCTGTTCACCAAAGAGCAATTCAAAATGGCATTATGCAATTTCAGAAAAATTGATACGACTACGAAGGACGGAAAAGCTAAACTGATAAATACGTTTATCGACAGAATTTACCTCTACGACGACCATATCAAGATTATATATAACATTAACGGCAAAGACGAAGATATTTCGATTGAAGAGTTGGAAAGTTCTAATTTACAACAATGCGGTCAGCCAATATAGACGCAAATTGAACCAAAATCAGTTTGCGCCTTTTCTTTTGCTTTTTTATCGCATTTATGCCCCATAATTTGCGCTCTGCGGCGTTTCGTTTATTCAAGCACCTGCCGCAGCGCCATTCGGCATTTACATAAGAAATTGCTTGTTTATTAGCTATAAAAATGTTACAATATATAAAATAATAATCAATGAGAGTAGATATGGCGCAAACTGAATTCAGGGTAAAACAATCAAAGTTAATGATTATTTTAGCAACTGTAGCAGCAGGAATTTTCGAAATACTATTCTTAGTATTGGCAATTGTATTTTTGCTTGAGTGTAAGAATAAACAACTTACATCCGATGAATATTCTGTCTATGGTGCGAGTTCGGTGTTTAGCGGTATTTTTGCCTTTATAATTTTAATAATGATAATATATATCATTAGCACCTATTTTCGTCAGACAGATGTTTATTTAGATGATAAGATGTATCGAATGAAAGGAAATAAAATAATTTTTGAATTACCTTATAAGAATATAATTTCTATAAAGGAAGGATTTAATTCGATATACTTCTTTCTGAAACAACCCATCGAAAAGAAGAATGGCAAGACAGGTCCTAAAACTTTTTATGAACATTATTCTAAGTTTGATGTGCATCGTATAATAAAAATTGTAAATAGCGATTATTTAAGATAATTTATTGCTAAATTTAATAGTAAAACCGTCCGCGATTTGCGGGCGGTTCACTTATTTGATTACTTTACGAAAAAGAGTCTGAATTGAACGTTATGTTCAGTTCAGGCTCTTTTGGTTTATTTAAAATTTTTATGGTTGCCGTTGTCTGCAAGTGGAGAGGGAGGAGGTGTTT
This sequence comes from Clostridiales bacterium, assembly GCA_023667345.1. Lineage (GTDB taxonomy): Bacteria > Bacillota > Clostridia > Christensenellales > Borkfalkiaceae > Coproplasma. The sequence continues at coordinate 7,521 of JAMPAF010000010.1, read as the reverse complement.
ATTCGCCGATAAGCAGGTTGCAAGGATGGTGTTTATTCGCCGACGAGAAGGTTGCGGGGGGCTACCTTTTTGATTTTTAAAGACAGCAGGCACGCTATGCCGAACGATACGAGGATAAGTCCAACACCTGCAACTATGCTGAAAACAACGGGCACTTTGAACGTACACTTCACAATACCCAGCGAGCTTAAAAACAGCGACATAAGCGGGTTAATTGCAAAGCAACTAACTACAATTCCGACCACCGTCGACAGTATGACCGCGGGCATGAACGACAGCGCCGTCTGCAATATAAGCTGCCCCGTGGTGAAGCCGAGCGACTTGTATATTCCGTAGTCGCGCATTTTATTCGTGAGCATTGTGCGCACCAAAAGGAACAGTACGAACGCGATAATAATTGCCGACAGCACCAGAATCGCTATTACTATAACCGTCATAAGAGAGACGTAAACGGAAGCGGCTCCCGCAATCGTCGTGTCCACGTTTACCGTCGCGGTAATATGGTCCGCAAACTGCGGCATAGCTTTTATTTCCTCGTTGAAAGCGTCGATATCGACTCCGCCGACAAGGTTGATATAATAACTTGCGTTAGTAACCTCGCCCAACTTTTCGTAAGCCTCTCGCGTTAAAAGGCAGTCCCTGCCGAGGTAGTTGGCATTTTGCGTAAGCCCGCATATAAGATACGTTTCCGTTTTGCCGTTAGCTGTAATTTCTATCTCGTTTCCTATCTTAAAACTCTTTTCCTTGGCGTATTTTGCGCCGATGGCAATCTCGTTTGAGTATTTGGGGAACCTGCCCTTATACACGACGGTTTTGTTGTTCACTCGCGAAAAGTCGTCGCACATTGTTGCCATAAGTTCGACGCCGCCCGCGTGCGAAACGTCTATGGAATTGTAAAGGTAGATTTTCTCCACACGGCTGTCCGCGTTCATTGCTTGCAAAAATTCGTCCTCAATTTCCGCCTGCACGCTTATGCAACTGTCCGCCGTTTCGCCGGCAATCAAATCCAAAAACGGCTTTGTATCCATAATGATATTTTCGGTCATAAGCCCCGAGAATACGACGACGAGCGACAAGACGAGCATAGTAATGCACACCGTAACATTGTTTTTTACGCTTGCAAGGGTAGATTTAAGCGCAAGCGCGAGGTTCAAGGGGGCTTTCGTCCTTTCGAGGGGGACGTGGTTTTTCTTGAAATTGTGCGTCTGCACGCCCGAACGGAGCGCGACTATAGGCTCTATCTTTTTAATTCTGCGTGCCGACAGCCAGACGGCGAGCGCAACCGTGCCGCCCAAAATCAAGAGCGAGATTAGGATAGGCAACGGCAAAAATCTTATTGCGTAAGGGATACCCGTCTGCGCAATCATCATCGAGTTGACGGCGGGGAACACGGCGTAGGATATCGCCGAACCGATGAGCGCCGCAATGAGCGTAAGCCCCAAAAACTGCAACAAAAGCGAGCATATAAGCTGCTTAGAGGTGTACCCGACGGCTTTAAGCGCGCCGAGATTTTTGATATTGACCTGTATATAATTTATTATGTTGGAAATTATTACGACAAGGGCGATTAAGAGCACCAAAAACGCCATTGTGCTCACAACTCCCGAAGCTATGCCCTGCGAGATGTAGCGCGCCTGCGATACGAGGTCGTAGCAGTTGCTTGCCATATGCACGCCGGGGAAACGCTCGGAAACGGTTGTTTTGAGCGCGGCTTCGAAGCTCAAATTTGCCGAAGGATTTTTAAGGCGCACCGAACAGAGAATTGCGGGCATCGCGTAGTCGGTGCTTTGCAGTTCGGCGTAACTTTCCGCGGTTAAAACAACCTGCATTAACGCGCAGTTGTGCGAGCCGAGCATAACGCTGTTGAAGAAGCCGCAAACGGTGTATTCCACGGGCTTGCTGCCGATTGTAATTTCAACCGTTTTACCCACGGCGCACTCGTCCGATTTATACAGCATGGGTAGATAGACGCCGCTTGTTTGGTTGCTATCCTCGATTATTTCGATTTTGCCTACGGGGCGGCTCTTGGCGGTTTCCATGTCGGTAAACACAAACGAGCTGGTCATTTCCCCGCCGTTGTAGGTGAGCGAGCCGGGCATATATAAGCACTCGTTCAAGCCGTACTGTTTAACGCGGCTGTCGCCGTCTAACGTTTCGGTTAAAAACGCTTTCGCCCCGCCGTCCTTATCCTCGACGGCAAGGGTCACGTGTTCGGCGTTCAATTTGTCGTGATATCTGTCGAAGTTGGCGTGGTAGTCCATCGACAGCATAAGCCACAGATTTAACAAAAGCGCCGCGAGAAAGACGAGCACGACGATTGCCGCCGTCTGCCCCTTGGCTTTGCGCATGTTCGAGCGGGCGATAAGAAATAATTTTCTCATTTTACCACCCCATATCACGTAAAAAGGTATTGAGTTTTTCGTGCCGCTCTTCGTCGCCGTGAACGTATTTGCCCAAATCGCACTCGCCCAAAACGACGCCGTCCTTTAAATATAAAATGCGGTTGCCGCGGCGGGCGGAACGCATATCGTGCGTTACCATAACCACGCTTTGCCCCTGCTCGTTAAACTTGGTGAGGGTGTCCAAAACGTCGAGACCCGTTTTGGAGTTGAGCGCGCCCGTGGGCTCGTCGGCAAACAGTATTTCAGGGCTGTTTATAAGCGCGCGGACTATGCCTACGCGCTGAGCCTGACCGCCGGATATCTGTGTGGGGAATTTGCTCTGCGTTTCCTCGTCGATATCCACTGCCGCAAACAGCTCCTTTGCGCGGGCGACGAGTGCCTTTTTATCCTTATTTACAAGCAACCCCGCGGCAAGCACATTGTCCATAACCGACATGCCGTCAATGAGATAAATCTGCTGAAAGACGAAGCCGCAGTGCTCGCGGCGGAACACCGCCAAACCGTCCTGCGATAGGTCGGTGATGACCTTGTCGCCGAAGGAAATTTTGCCGAGGGTGGGGGTATCCATACCCGAAAGGGCGTACATGAGCGTAGATTTGCCCGCGCCGCTCGCGCCCATAATTACGGTAAAGTCGCCCTCGTAAAGCTCCAAATCTATGTTTTTAAGAACGTGTTGTTGCTGACCTCCGTTCGAGAAAGTCTTGCTCAAATTTTCGGTTTTAAGAAGCGTTTGTTTCATAAAATTTCTCCTTTACCCCCGTAATATACCGCAACTAATCCTTAAATGACTTTAACAAATTCTTAATTTTTTCTTAAATATGCTCATTTTTTCGAAGATTTATATGTTATCAACAATAGAACCTTCCCCCTAAGGGGAAGGCAGCATTTTCGAGGGAACGAGAAAATGCCACCCCGCGTAGTGGTACTACGTGCCGACAAGTCGGGGCGCACGGTTACCGTCATTGCGCCCGGCTGCCGTAGGCAGCCGCACGGAGCGTTAGCGTAGTAGGAGCGTAGCGACGTGGCAATCCAGAATTACAGAGTTTGCGGGTGTTCGCCTTAAATTGCGTTGTATTAAGGTTCAGTTTATTTTGCGCGAGAAAGGGCGCGCAAAAAGATTATCACGTCGTAAACGGTAATTACTTTTGCGTTTCAACGTGGTTTGTTGTACCGTTTACTCCTCATAATGACGGAGGCGGGGGTACCGCTGCTTCGTGTCGCGCAAGCACGGGCAGAACCGACGGCGCGGTCATATTCCGCTTAAAGCTATTATAACCGTCACTTTCAGTCCGTGCGCGCCGTTTTCGATATTAAGTTCACCGCGCATCTCTTTCATAAAGTAGTCGGAAATGTACAGCCCCAAACCCGCGCCTTCCACGCTTTGTGCGTTGCTTCCGCGCTTAAACTTTTCTTTGATAACCGGCAAATCCGCTTCGGGAACGCCGCCGCCGAAATCTTCGATAATCACGTCGATATGCTTATCCGTCCTCTGCACCGTAACGGAAATATCCGTCTTTGCGTACTTGTACGAGTTGGCAAAGATATTGTCGAAAACCTGTTGTAATCTTAAAGCGTCGGCATACACCATACATTCGGGGATATCGGGAACTTTCGCGCGGCGCAGATAGTCTGCGTTTTCAAGCATTGTCTTAACCTTGCCGCTTTCGATATTGTCGGGCGTTACCGTAAGCTGTTCCAGCTCTTCCAAGGTCGCCGTAAAGAGGTTGGTGACCAGCGTGTTTATCTGGTCGGCTTTGCCTATTATCTGTGTGTAATTTGCTCTGTCCTTGTCATTTTCCGCGACGGCGAGCCCGACCTCCGAAACGGCTTTTATGCTCGCAACGGGCGTCTTTATGTCGTGGGAAAGCTTGGCGACAAGCTCTTTTTTGCTCTGCTGCGCCTGCGCCTCGGCGATACGCGCTTTTTTGAGTTCGGAGCGCATTATATCGAAGCTTTCGGTAAACGCGCCGAAAAGATTCCGCCTGTCCATTTCGAGCGGGATATCGAGATTGCCGCCCGCGACCCGCTCGGCAAAGCCTTTCAGCTTTTTGAACGGCTTGACGATTACAACGTGCATATATACGGCGTAACCAGCGCAAACCGCGGCGGATAGGGCGATAGCAACCGACAGCACGGTAACCGTTGTCCGCTTGTGAGATTGCAGGGTCTGCGCCCCGTCGTTATAGATTATGAGTTTTACGTTTACGCCTTCTCTTGTGGTAATATTCAGAATCGTATCTCTGTGAATAATTGCCGCGTTTACGCTTTCGGATAGCCCCGACTTGCTTCTGTAAATGGGCGTGCCGCCCTCATCCAAAACTACGTAGTTGAGTTTAGTCGGGTGTTCGTCTAAGGCGCTGAAATCTTCCGTTACGGTTACCGTCTGCACGATTTCGTTTACCGCAACGGCGTCCTGCGAAAAGTCGGGCGTCTGCACGGCAAAGACGATAAGCGCGATTATTTCGGCAATCAGCACAAGCAGACCGCCGATTAAAAACAGTTTCCTTTTCATTTTCTGTTCCCTGTAAATTTTTGTGAATTGAATTTGTATCCGTCGCCCCAAACTGTTACGATATATTTCGGCTCGTTCGGGTTTTTCTCGATTGCCTCGCGCAGTCTTCTTATATGCACGTTTAAAGTGCCGTCGCCAGTAAATTTGTCTTCCCAAACCTTTTCGAAAAGCTCCCGCTTCGATAAAACTTTGCCTTCGTTTTCGATAAGGTAGGAAAGCAGTCTGAATTCAAGCGCGGTGAGCTTTACGGGAACGCCGTTCACAAGTACTTGCTTTGCCCTCGCGTTCACGGTCAGACAGCCGTCCGAATAGTCTACGCTTACGGCTTGCCCGAACCTCTTTAAAACCGCCTTTACTTTGGCGAGCAGCACCCCGAGCGAGTAGGGCTTCTGGATATAATCGTCGCCGCCGATGTTGAGAGCGACTATCTTGTCGTCGTCGCTTGTCCGCGCCGAGATGAAGAGTATGGGGATATCCGTCGTTTCCCGCAATTCTTTGCACAGCTCGAAACCGTTGCCGTCGCCCAAATTTATATCGAGCAAAATAAGTTGGGCTGTATGCTCTTTGAAGAAATTGCGTAAGTCTTCCGCAGAATAGGCGACGGAGGCGGTCACGCCGAATAAATTGAAGTATTCCGCCGTGCTGTCCGCAAGCATTTTTTCGTCGTCCACAATAAGGCAATTATATCTCATTTCGCACCTCTTAAATCATTATACCATTTCCCGCGGCATAAATCATTAACAATTCCTTAAATTTTTTTATAACGGCTGTTTATGCAAAAGCAATAATTATCAGTTTCTTGACAAATCGCATAACGTACATTATAATGTACATAACAAAGATAAAGGAGTATAGTTATGACTAACACGAACATTACGCAGGCGCGCAGCAATTTATTTAAGTTAGCCGACCAAATCATAAAGTTTAACGACGTCGTAAACATTACGACCAAGGACGGCAACGTCGTTATGATGAGCGAAGAAGACTATAACAGCATTATGGAAACGCTTTATCTGTACAGTATTCCCGGTATGAGAGAATCTATCTTAGAGGGGGCAAAAACTCCTACGGAAGATTGCCGTGTATTCAACTGGCGTGAGGAACTGAAATAATGTATGAAATCCGCCTTGAAAGGCAAGCAGAAAAAGATTTAAAGAAAATTTTAAGCTCGCCTTTAAAAAAGCAACTGTTTGCTCTTATGGAGCTTATCGAACAAGACCCGTACCAACCGCCGTATGAAAAGCTGAGCGGTGATTTGAGCGGGCTGTATTCCCGCAGGATTAATATCCGTCACCGCTTGGTTTACCGTATCGACGAGGAGAAAAAGTGCGTTGTTATACTTCGTATGTGGACGCATTACGGCGACAATTAATTATAATATCTCTAAAATTTTATTTTCTCTGCGCAAAAATGCTTGACAGCGGGGGAGCAAGTCTTTATAATAACCAACGTAAAAACTGAATTTACCGCAGACAGCAAGCGCTTTTTTTCAAAGCTTAATCTCTTGCCGAGGTAGAAAGCCTTTAATTATAATATTGTAATTATGCGCCTTATGCCTTGTTGCGGCATAAGGCTTTTTTAATTGAATTGCATCTTTAAGATAATATACGCCGAAAAAGGCAAGACCGGATTCATTTCGGTCGTTAAGCCTTTTACGACACTATTATAACCTCACGGCAAAGATTTTGCTTTTGCAAAAGATTTGCGTGAATACTAATATAGGAGGTAAACGGTTTTGGCACTTGAAAAAGAGGAAAGAAAATTATCCGCGAATCAGGAAGCGAAAAAGGTAGTCGCTCAGGAAATCGTCGAGAAAATCAAGGCGAGCAAATCGGTAATTTTTGTCGACTACAACAAACTCACCGTCGCCGAAGTTTCCGAACTGCGCAGAAAGTGCAGACAGGCGGGTTGCGAGTATAAAGTTTACAAGAACACGCTTTTGAGAAAAGCTCTCAACGAACTCGGCTTCAACCAGTTCGATAATGACCTAAACGGTCCTACGGCGGTTGCGTTCGCGGGCGACGAAACGAGTGCGGCAAAGGTTATGGTTGCCGCGTCGAAAGACTATGCCGACAAGATAGTTTTAAAGAGCGCGTTCGTAGACAATGCGTACTACGACAAAGAAGGCATAAAGGCTCTTGCTTCCATGCCTTCAAGGGAAGAAATGATTGCAAAGATGCTCGGTTCGATAAACGCACCTGCGACGAACCTTGCGGGCGTACTCAACAACGTTATATCCGGTCTCGTGCGCGTGCTCGACGGTATAGCAAAGCAAAAACAAGCGTAATTTTACGTAAACCACGGACGGGCGCACGTGTCCTTAAACAGTGCGCAAACAATAATAATTAAAAAAATCAGGAGAAATAAAAAAATGGCAGATATCAATAAGATTATCACTGAAATCGAAGGTTTGACCCTTCTTGAAGCAAGCGAGCTTGTAAAGGCTCTTGAAGAAAAGTTCGGCGTATCCGCAGCGGCTCCCGTAGCTGTAGCGGCTGCTCCCGCGGCAGGCGCGGCTGCTCCCGCAGCGGCGGCTGAGGAGAAGACCGAGTTCAACATCGTTCTTAAAGACGCAGGCGCGAAGAAAATCGACGTTATCAAGGTTGT